>NZ_KV796872.1:44401-102352 GCF_001809305.1 Staphylococcus sp. HMSC072H03 | reverse complement strand
GTGAGGTCTCTTTTTTTATGTCGAAATTTAGATAAATCTTTTGAAACTAATGAATTGAGGAGTAAATGTATTAAACTAAAAAATGATAAAACTTCTTCAATAATATACTGAAGAAGTTTTTAATATTATTTCAAATTAATAATGAATACAACATTTTATTTTCATTAATATAAATATTTGATGGATCAAATTCATCGACATTATGTTTTAATTGTTCTAAATCTTGATGATTATTTAACTGAATGCCAATAATAACAGTACCCGTATTTTGAGAAGCTTTTTTTAGATATTCAAATTTAGTAATATCATCTTGAGGACCTAAAACATCATTAACAAATTCTTTTAAAGCTCCTGGACGTTGAGGGAAATTTAAAATGAAATAATGTTTCATTTCTTCATATAAAAGTGAACGTTCTTCAATTTCTTTCATACGATTAATATCATTATTTCCACCACTGACTACGCATACTACAGTTTTTCTTATAATATTGTCTTTATAAAATTCAAGAGCTGATACACTTAATGCACCTGCTGGTTCTGCTACTATTGCTTGTTTAGAGTACATATCTAAAATTGTAGAACATACTGCGCCTTCATCAATTTGTAAGTAGTCGTTGACGTATTGTTTGACAATATTAAAGGTAATATCACCAACACGTGCTACTGAAGCGCCATCAACAAATTTATCTATATGTTCTAAAGTTACAACTTTATTTTGAACTACTACTGATTCATACATACTACTTGCTCCGGCAGGTTCGACGCCAATGATTTGTGTATGTGGACTATGTTCATGCATATATGTACTTACACCGGATATTAGACCTCCGCCTCCAATAGCTGCAAAGAGATAATCAAATTGAATCTTTTCTTTTTTTGCTTCTAATAAAATTTCTTTTGCTAATGTCCCTTGACCAGCGATAGTATAAACATTGTTGAATGGATCAATAAATGTCATATGATGCTCATCTGTATAAACTAAAGCTTCTTTTAAACAATCATCAAATGTATCGCCAGTTAGAACGATTTCTACATTTTCTGCACCGAAGAATTTAACTTGATTTACTTTTTGAAGAGGGGTTGTCACTGGCATAAAGATAACAGCTTTTAAATTTAATGCTTTAGCAGTATAAGCTACTCCTTGGGCATGATTACCAGCACTTGCGCAAGTAATACCTTTTGATTTAGCTTGTGTGTCTAATACTGAAATAGCGTTATAAGCACCACGCAATTTAAATGAGCGTACCCATTGCAAGTCTTCTCTTTTTAAATAAACATTACAATTATATTTTTGTGAAAGATAATGATCATATTGTAATGGTGTTTCTTTCACAACATCTTTTATACGTAAATAAGCTTCGTCTACATCAGTAGCTGTTACCGTTGTCTTTAAAACCATTTGTTATCATCCTTACATTGTTTTCTCATATTTCTCTATTAATTCTTCATATTTTAATGTAATAGCAATATCATCTAATCCATTTATAAGTTTATCTTTCCAAGTTTCATCTATATCAAAGTGGAAAGATTGATGATTTGCTGACACAGTTTGATTTGGTAAATCAACCGTTATATTATTTTGATCGGCTAGATATTTTCTAGATTGTTCATTTAAAACAATAGGTAACATTCCATTTTTTGTACAATTCATATAGAAGATATCGCTAAAACCACCAGCAATAATAATATTAAAGCCAAAATCTTTTAAAGCCCAAGCAGCATGTTCACGACTTGAACCACAACCAAAGTTGTCTCCAGTAATAAGAATTGAAGCACCTTTATATTTTGGTTTGTTTAGATTAAAATCCGGATTATCTGATCCATCAGGTAAATAACGCCATTCATCAAAAGCAAAGGGTCCAAAACCAGTTTTAGTAATTCGTTTAAGATGAACTTTTGGAATAATTTGATCTGTATCAATATTGTCGTTAAACAAAGGGACTACTTTACCTGTGTATTGGGTGATAGGTTGAATATCCATTACTTATACAACCACCTTTCTTACGTCAACGAATTTACCATTTATTGCTGCGGCTGCAGCCATAGCCGGAGAAACAAGATGTGTACGTGCACCTTTACCTTGTCGACCCTCAAAATTTCGATTACTTGTTGAGGCACAATGGACACCTTCTGGTACTTGGTCAGGATTCATTCCTAAGCACATGGAACATCCAGGTTCTCTCCATTCAAAGCCTGCTTCTTTAAATACTTTGTCTAACCCTAGAGATTCTGCTTCTTTTTTTACTGTACGTGAGCCAGGAACAACAATAGCAGTAATTTTAGGATGTACTTTTTTTCCTTTTACGATATGGCTTGCTTCTATCAAATCTGATAGGCGAGCATTAGTACATGAACCTAAAAAGACATAACCTAAATCGATATCTTCTGCTTTTTGACCAGGTTTTAGTCCCATATAGTTGTATGCACGTTCATCATTAATATTTTGAATTTCTGGGAATGGAGAACTAAAATTCACACCCATCTCTGGATTTGTGCCCCATGTCACTTGAGGTTCTAAATTGGTTACATCAAGTGTAATCACTTTGTCAAAATGAGCATCTTCATCTGAATATAGTTTCTGCCATTCTCCAATAGATTGATTAAAGTTCTGTGCATATGGTCGACCTTTGATGTATTCAAATGTAGTTTCATCCGGTTGAATAATACCGTATTTAGCTCCACCTTCAATTGCCATGTTACAAATTGTCATTCGACCCTCCATGGATAGTGATTGAATGGTTTCTCCAGTAAACTCAAGTGCATAGCCTGTTCCGAAATCTACACCATGTTGATTGATTAAATGTAAAATAATATCTTTAGCATACACACCTGGTTGTAATTTACCTGAAACTTCAATTTTAAGATTTTTAGGTTTTGTTTGCCATAATGTTTGAGTTGCAAAAACATGTTCTACTTCACTTGTTCCAATGCCAAAAGCAATAGCACCAAATGCCCCGTGAGTTGCTGTATGTGAATCACCACATACGATTGTCTTACCTGGTTGTGTTAATCCAGTTTCAGGACCTACCATATGAACGATACCTTGCTCATCTGAACCCATATCAAAAATATGTACACCAAAATCTTTGGCGTTTTTCTGTAAAGTCGTAATCTGTTTATTAGCAATTTCATCTCTAATATTAAATATATCGATTGTAGGAACATTATGATCAAGAGTTGCAAAGGTTAAATCTGGACGTCTAAGTTGTCTTTTTTGAAGTCTTAATCCTTCAAAAGCTTGAGGAGAGGTCACTTCATGTATAAGATGCAAATCTATGTATAAGAGTTGAGGTTCGCCTTCTTTACCAGTTAAGACATGTTTATTCCAAACTTTATCAAATAATGTTTGAGCCATTATTTATGTACCTCCCTTTATTGATAACTTTTTTTTAGTAACTCAAAGATGTCTGAAGTTTTATAGTGTCCTCCAAGATCTTTTGTTGTTTTACCAATTTTAATTAAATGATATACAGCATGTTCTAATTCTTCTGCTGCGACACTTTGATTTAAACTTTCTCTTAAACACATTGCTAGTGACAATACCATTCCAAATGGATTAGCAAGATTTTGATGAGCAATGTCAGGCGCTGAACCATGAATAGGTTCATAAAGTCTAGTACCGTGTTCACTAAAACTTGCCGAAGGTGATAAACCGAGTGAACCAGGTATTACTGAAGCTTCATCACTTAAAATATCACCAAAGAGATTTTCAGTAACAATGACGTCGAATTGTGAAGGATGAGTAATTAAATGCATACTACACGCATCAACGAGTAAATGATTTAATTCGATGTCCGGATAAGACTTGCTTACTTCAGTAACAGTTTTTCTCCAAAGTTTACTTGAAGCAAGGACATTCTCTTTATCTACAGAAGTTACTTTTTTACTACGAGTACGTGCTAATTCAAATGCAACTTTAGCAATACGTTCTATTTCAGCTTTAGTATAAGTGAGAGAATCTAATGCTTCAGAATGATTCATATGTCTAGGTTCACCAAAATAAATGCCACTCGTTAATTCACGAACTATAACTAAGTCTGTATGTTTAACACGCTCTTCTTTTAAAGGTGAAAATTGACTGGTACCTTCAGTCACTTTAGTAGGACGAATATTAGCAAATAAGCCTAACTTTTTACGTAACGCTAATAATCCTTGTTCTGGACGATTATTAGGATCTGTCCATTTTGGTCCTCCAACTGCTCCTAATAAAATCGCATCTGCTTCTTGACAGGCAGAGAGTGTTTCATTAGGAAGGGGAGTGCCATGTGTATCAATGGCGGCTCCTCCAAAATCATAACTTTTTAAATTATAGGTGAAATTGTATTTCTTACTTATTATTTCTAATAACTCTAAACTTCCATTTAAAATTTCAGGTCCGATGCCATCTCCGGGTAAAGCAACAATTTTATATGTCATTATTTATTACCTACTTTCTCTAAATCTTGGGCAATATATTTAGCATGAGCTTCTACATATGCTTTACAAGAAGCTTGAAGTATATCATGATCGATACCTATACCATTAACATGTTGATTTTCAATAACAAGCTCAACATGAACCTCAGCTTGTGCATCTGTACCTTCAGTAACTGAATCAATTCTATAATCGATGAGTTCACTATCCTTTTTAAAAATACGATCAACAGCATTGTAAATTGCAACAATTGATCCTGTACCAATGCTTGAATCTTGATAAATATGACCTTTTTTATCTTTAATGACAACAACAGCGCTTTGTAGACCATTTGAAACATATTGTAATTGCAAAGTTTCTACTTGATAAATTGCATTTTGTTCATGTTCAGAACCTTGAATAATCGCATGAATATCTCGGTCAGATACTGATTTTTTCTTATCTGCTACTGCTTTAAATTGTTTGAATAACTCGATTTGTTGTTTAGGTTCAATGTCATAACCTAACGTTTTAAGTTTTTCAGCAAAAGCATGTTTACCAGAAAGTTTGCCTAAAGGTAATTCGTTTTTGCTTATTCCAACAAGTTGAGGCGTCATGATTTCGTACGTTTCAGGATTTTTAAGAACACCATCTTGATGAATACCTGATTCATGACTGAAAGCATTTTGACCAACAATTGCTTTATTTCTTGGAACTCGAATGCCTGCATATCTAGAAATTAAATCTGAAGTCAATTTAGTTTGCTCTAATTTTAATTTTGTTTCAATACCATAATGATCTTTGCGAACGTATAGTGCTAATGCAATTTCTTCTAATGCAGTATTACCTGCACGTTCACCAATACCATTTACAGTACCTTCAATGCGTTTCGCGCCATTTTCAATTGCAGCTAAGCTATTTGCTACTGCCATACCCAAATCATCATGACAATGTGCACTATAAATAATTTCTTTTTCTGATTTAACATTTGTAATAAGAGATTTAAAAATGACACCATATTCACTTGGATAACTATATCCAACAGTATCTGGAATATTGATTATTGTAGCTCCTGCATCAACAGCTGTTTGAACAGATTTTATAAGGAATGCTTGATCTGTTCTTGATGCATCTTCTGGTGAGAATTGTACTACATCGAATAATGATTTAGCATAACTGACATGTTCCTTAATTGATTCTAAGACTTCTTCTTGAGTCATTTTTAGCTTATGCTCTAAATGAATAGGGGAAGTAGCAATAAATACATGAACACGTGGTTTAGCAGCACATTTTGTTGCTTCATATACAGCATCAATATCAGATTTTTTACATCTTGCTAATCCACACACTGCAGTGGTAGTTAATGCTTTAGAGATTGCTTCTACAGATTTAAAACTTCCAGTACTTGAAGCGGGGAAGCCTGCTTCAATAACATCGACTCCCCATTTTTCAAGTTGCTTAGCAATACTTAAACGTTCATCAAATGAAAAATTCACACCAGGTGTTTGCTCTCCATCTCTTAACGTTGTATCAAATATTTGAATATGGCTTTCCATTTTTAACATCTCCTTACATTTTATTTTTGAATGCTTTTAGATTTAATGAATGGCATCATTTTTCTTAGTTCACGACCCACTGCTTCAATTTCATGACCATGTTGTTGTTCACGTAATTCATAAAATTCTTTAAATCCATTTTCGTTATCTTTAACAAAGCGATTAGCGAAATTACCATTTTGAATATCTTTAAGTACTTCTTTCATATTATCTTTAACATCTGGAGTAATGACACGTGGACCAGATACGTAGTCACCAAATTCAGCAGTATTTGAAATTGAATAACGTACATTTTCCATACCGCCTTCATACATTAAATCAACGATCAGTTTCATTTCATGTAGTACTTCAAAATATGCTAATTCTTTTTGATATCCAGCTTCCACTAATGTCTCGAAACCACTTTGAATCAGTTTATGAATTCCCCCACAAAGTACAGCTTGTTCACCGAATAAGTCAGTTTCAGTTTCTTCTTTAAATGTTGTTTCAATAACACCAGCACGTGTAGCACCAATACCTTTTGCATAACTTAAAGCAATATCACGTGCATGACCTGTAGCATCTTGTTGAACGCCAAATAATGCTGGCACAGCTGAACCTTCAACAAATGTACGTCTTACTAGATGACCAGGACCTTTAGGTGCTACTAAGAAGACATCTACATCTTTAGGTGGTTCGATGACGTTAAAATGAATATTAAATCCATGTGCAAAAGCTAATGCATTACCAGCTTCTAAATTTGGAGCAATTTCATTTTTATATACATTACCTTGAATTTCATCAGGAAGTAATACCATAATAACGTCTGCTTGTTTAACTGCTTCAGCCACTGGATAAACATCTAATCCATCTTCTTTAGCTTTATTAAATGAATTACCTGGACGAATACCAACTCTTACGTCGTAACCGTTATCTTTAAGGTTTTGAGCATGTGCATGGCCTTGAGAACCGTAACCGATAATAGCGATTTTTTTACCTTGTAGTGCATCTTTTTCTACTGATTGATCATAATAAACTTTTGTCATAATACTTTCCTCCATTAGTTAAAAAATTTCAAAAATTGCGAATATTAAAAAGGTAATAATTAACTTTATGATGTTAGACATTAAATATGATAATTGATGTAAAATGCTAGCGCATCATCTAAGAATTAATCATTCACATCTTCAACATTAATAACACTGACTTGTTTTTTTAATTTAGTAATTAAAATTCGATATACATCTTCATCCTCAATATGAACTTTGATTGTCATATCAGATATGCCATCTTCACTAGCAGGTTTTACATATAATTCATTGATATTGTACTGTAATCTTACAAAAGCACTTGTGATTCGATTTAACGTACTGACTTGGTCAGCTACTTTTAATTTTAAAGTTCGGTTCATTCTAGGCCCTCCATTTCATGATTAGCTTTACCACTAGGAATCATAGGGTTTACAGGTTCCGCTGGAGAAATTCTTACTTCAATTAAAGCAGGACCTTCATAATTAAAAGCTTCATCTAATTGCGCTTTTAATTTATTAGGGTGATCGATTAAGAAGCTTTTAACACCGTAAGCTTCAGCCATTTTAATAAAATCTGGTTGATCATTGAAAACAGAATGTGAAAAACGTTGATTAAAGAATTTATCTTGCCATTGTTTTACCATTCCTAATGTACCGTTGTTAATTAAAACAATTTTTACATTTAGATGATATTCAGGTAATAACGCCATTTCTTGATTGGTCATTTGGAATCCACCATCACCTACAAAACAAATAACTGTTTTATCTGGAGCTGCGAGTTGTGCACCAATTGCTGAAGGAATACCGAATCCCATTGTTCCTAATCCACCACTTGTAACCCATTGACTATGATGTTTAAACGGATAAAATTGTGCTGACCACATTTGATGCTGACCTACATCTGTAGTGATGATGGCTTCACCATTTGTGATTTTACCAATATATTCAATCGCTTCTTGTGGACGACAAAATGTATCATTAGCTTCTTTGTATTTAAATGGATGTTTTGATTTATTATCTAAACAATGGTCTACCCATTCTTTGTATGTAGCATGACTTTGATGTTCAGTAACTAATGTTTCTAATACTTTTTTACAATCTGCAACAATACCGAGTGTTGTAGGAATCACTTTATTAATTTCTGATTCATCAATATCAATGTGTACCACTTTAGCATTTGGTGCGAATTCGTTAGGATTACTAGCCAAACGGTCATCAAATCGACTACCTAAATTAATGAGTAAGTCACATTCAGTGAGTGCCATGTTACTTGCATAAGAGCCATGCATACCGCCCATACCAAGGAAAAGGGGATTTTCATATGGAATAGCACCTAGACCTAATAAAGTTGTAACAACAGGAATTTGATGGTGAGTAACAAATTCGGTTAATAAATCATTTGATTTTGAGTGATTGATACCTGCTCCAGCTAAAACAACAGGTTGTTTTGCATGATTTAAATATTGAGAAAGTTGTTGAATATCTTCTTTATTTGGATTTTCAGTTACTTGATATGAAGGTAAATGAACTTCTTCTTCAAGTGGAGCAGAAGAAGTTAAAACGCCCATATCTTTTGGGAAATCAATAACTACAGGTCCTTTACGTCCAGTATTTGCTAAATAGAATGCCTCGTGAACAATTCTAGGAATATCATCTACATGTTTAACTTGGTAATTAGCTTTTGTAATTGGCGTCGTCATTGATAATAAATCAGCTTCTTGGAATGCATCTTTACCAATACCAGGGGTTGCCACTTGTCCGGTAAATACGACTAAGGGTAGAGAATCACAATAAGCATCAGTAATACCAGTGATAGCATTTGTAGCTCCAGGACCACTTGTTACGACGACGACACCTGGTTTGCCAGAAACACGTGCGTATCCTTCAGCGGCATGGGTAGCACCTTGTTCATGACGTGCCAGAATATGTTTAATTTTTTCATCATAAAATGTATCGTATAATGGTAAAACTGCACCACCTGGATATCCAAAAATGAAATCAACATCTTCGTGTACGAGTGCTTCTACTAATAAGTCAGAACCGCTTCGAGTTGTAAGTGTTTCAGTTTGTTTATTACTTTCCTTTGTTTTTGACATATTTATCGCTCCTTAAATTTAAATAAGATTTTCTGGGACTTGCATAATACCACCCGTATTTGCACTGGTTACTAAAGCAGTGTATCTTGCAAGATAACCTGTTTTTACTTTAGCTTTAAAAGGCTCAAGTTCTTCTTTACGTTTATACAATTCTTCTTGAGGCTGATTAACATCTAAAGTTCGATTTACTAAGTCAATAGTAATTTCATCACCATCTCTAATCAGACCAATAGGACCTCCTGAGGCTGCTTCTGGTGAAATATGACCTACAGCGATACCACGAGTAGCTCCAGAAAAACGTCCATCCGTAATTAAAGCAACATCTTTTCCTAAACCTCTTCCGACGATAGATGATGTAGGAGCTAACATTTCTGGCATACCCGGACCTCCTTTAGGTCCTTCATATCGAATGACCACTACGTGACCTTCACGAACTGTTTTATTATCAATTGCTTCTACAGCTGCATCATGTGAATCAAAGCAAATTGCTTTTCCTTTAAATACTTTGATTGAAGGATCAACACCACCAACTTTAATTACTGCACCTTTAGGAGCAATATTACCGAATAAGACGGACAATCCACCTTCTTTATCATATGGAGCATCTAAAGAATGAATAACATCGAAATTTTTAATCTCTTTACCTTGGTTATTTTCTCTTAATGTTTTACCAGTAACTGTGAGTCGATCTGGATGTAGGGTTCCTTCTTTTTTCATTAATTCATTAATGATTGCTGGACATCCGCCAGCTTCATGAACATCGTGCATAGAATAAGAAGAACTTGGTGCAATCTTAGATAAATAAGGCGTTTTTTTAGCAATTTCATTAATTCTTTCTAAGTCATATTCAATTCCAGCTTCATTAGCAATTGCTAATGTATGAAGTACAGTATTTGTTGAACCACCCATTGCCATATCTAAAGCAAATGCATCATCAATTGCTTCTTTCGTAACAATATCACGAGGTTTAATATCATTTTTTATATTTTCTACCAATTGGAATGCTGCTTGTCTAATCATTTTACGACGTTGATCGCTTACTGCTAAAGCTGTACCGTTGTAGGGAAGTGCTAATCCTAAGACTTCCATTAAACAGTTCATAGAATTTGCTGTGAACATTCCTGCACATGATCCACATGTTGGACAAGCATTTTGTTCCATATCTAAAAATTCTTCTTTAGTAATTGAACCTTCTTTAAAAGCTCCGACTGCTTCGAACATAGATGATAGAGTTAAAGCTTTTCCCTGAGCAGATAAACCAGCTTTCATTGGGCCACCTGAACAAAAGATAGCAGGGACATTTGTTCTAACAGCTGCTAATAACATGCCAGGTGTAATTTTGTCACAGTTAGGAATATAAAATACACCATCAAACCAATGAGCATTGATAACAGTTTCAGCCGCATCTGCAATAATTTCACGTGACGGTAAGGAATACCTCATACCAATATGTCCCATTGCTATTCCATCATCGACACCAATTGTATTAAATTCAAAAGGAATTGCACCTGCTTCACGAATCGCTTCTTTTGCAATATCAGCTAATTCTCTTAAATGAACATGTCCAGGAACGATATCGATATATGAATTACAAATTGCTACAAAAGGTTTATTCATGTCAGTAGGACTTTTAAGTGCTCCTGTCGCGTGTAATAGGCTTCTTGCTGGTGCTTGGTGATCACCTTTTTTTATCATGTCACTTCTCATTTATTCATTCCCCCATAAATTACTAATTATTAAAATAAAAAAACGCCCCAATAAAGTTGGGACGTTTTTAAGTCCCATTCAATGAGAAATAGGACTTAAACATTTAGTAAATTAAGCTACTAAAGTTCCAGCCCTGAAGAGTATAATAAAATAATTAAATTTTCTAGTGGTGACAGTGAATATGTAAATGATTGCATGGTATTATACTCCTTTCTTGAATGGATGATTATTTGAATAGTTAGAATTGTTTAAAAATTTGATAAATTTAATTTACACTAAACAGATATTAAAGTCAATACTCTTTTTAGAATTTTCTAACAATTTAGAAGAATGATTTATGTTTTATTAATGAGAAATTTTTAGTAAAGTTTGTTACAATTATTAAGTTAAATTTAGATGAAATAACGAAGTGTAAAATAAACATGAGGAGAGAGAACAATACATGATACCTATCAAAAATTTAGATGAGATGGAACATTTTGCTAAAATTTTAATGAAGCATGTTGGTTCAAAAGATGTCATTTTATTGAATGGAGATTTAGGTGCTGGTAAAACAACGTTGACTCAATTTATAGGTAAATATCTAGGAGTAAAGCGTAATATTAATTCTCCTACGTTTAATATCATAAAATCATACAAAGGTAAGGAGTTAAAACTTCATCATATGGATTGTTATCGCTTAGAAGATTCAGATGAAGATTTAGGATTTAATGAATACTTTGAAGATGACGCTGTTACAATAATTGAATGGAGTCAATTTATACAGGAGTTCCTTCCAGAAGAGTATTTAGTGATTAATATTACGACTATAAATGAAAGTCAACGACAAATTAATATAGCAGCAAAAGGCTATCATTATACTAAAATAAAGGAAGAGATAGACAATGAACTTACTGTTAATTGATACTTCAAATCAACCCATGTCAATTGCTTTGATGAACGATGATGAGGTTTTAGCAATAAAAACAACAAATAGTAAAAAAGATCATTCGAGCCAACTTATGCCTGGTATTCAATCCTTATTTAATGAATCGAATTTAAAAAAACAAGAATTAGATGGGATTGTTGTTGCAAAAGGACCTGGCTCTTATACAGGAGTGAGAATAGGCGTTACTGTAGCGAAAACATTAGCCTATGCTTTGAATACTAAATTATATGGTGTCTCATCGTTAAAAGCATTAGCGGCTACTATAGATACGAATGATAAAAGAATTATCGTACCAATATTTGATGCTCGTCGCCAAGCGGTATATACAGGATTATATCAATATGAAAATAATCAATTAAATACAATTGAAAAAGACCAATATATTTCTTTAGAAGCGTTGCATAAAAAACTCAATGCTTTAAATCAACCTTATGTGTTTGTAGGAGAGGACACGGAAAAATTATCTGAATTACTACATGGAGATATTGAGACTAAACTGCCTAATGCAACTGTCATGAAACACTTGATTCATCAACCTGAGAACATTCATACGTTTGTACCAAATTATATAAAATTGTCAGAGGCGGAACGTAATTGGTTAAACCAACAGAAGAACAGTTAACTATTAGAGCGATGCAAGTCGATGATGTACCAAGTGTTTTCGATATTGAGAGAGAAAGCTTCAACGATAGTTCATGGACCATTGATGCATTTTACCATGAATTAAATGAAAATAACTTCGCAAAGTACTTTGTTGTTATTTTTCAAGAAGAAATTATTGGATATTTAGGATTATGGATAGTAATTGATCAAGCTCAAATTACAACCATAGCAATCAAAGAATCATTCAGAGACTATGGATTAGGTCAGCTATTACTTAATTATGTGATGGACTATGCTAGGCATACTTGTGATGTGATGAGTTTAGAAGTGAGAATTACGAATGTGATAGCTCAACATGTATATAAAAAATTAGGGTTTCAATATGGCGGTAAAAGAAAAAATTACTATGGAGAAGGCGAGGATGCATTAGTGATGTGGGTGAATTTAAATGAATAGAGACATATTAATATTAGCGGTTGAAACAAGTTGTGACGAAACAAGTGTAAGTGTTATAAAAAATGGAAATACGATTTTATCTAATATTGTACTTAGTCAAATAGAAAGTCATAAACGTTTTGGGGGAGTAGTCCCTGAAGTTGCAAGTAGACATCATGTAGAGGGAATTACGACTACAATTGATGAAGCGTTATCTTCAGCTAATGCTACTATGGAAGATATCGATGCCGTAGCTGTTACACAAGGGCCTGGATTAATAGGGGCACTTCTAATAGGAATTAATGCAGCAAAAGCTTTAGCATTTGCCTATAATAAGCCAATCATTCCTGTTCATCATATTGCTGGACATATTTATGCTAATCATCTTGAAGAACCGTTAACCTTTCCTTTAATAGCATTAATCGTTTCGGGTGGACATACAGAACTCGTTTATATGAAATCACATTTAAATTTTGAAGTCATTGGTGAAACACGAGATGATGCTGTAGGAGAGGCTTATGATAAGGTAGCAAGAACAATTGATTTACCATATCCAGGAGGCCCAGCTATAGATGCACTTGCTTTGGAAGGAAAGGACACATACCATTTTCCTAGAGTATGGCTTGAAAAAGATAGTTATGATTTTAGCTTTAGTGGATTAAAAAGTGCAGTGATTAATAAGTTACACAATCAGCGACAAAAAAATGAAGACATAAATAAAGAAGATGTTGCTACCAGTTTCCAAGATAGTGTTGTCGATGTATTAAGTACAAAGGCTATTAATGCTTGTAAATCTTATCATGTTGAACACCTTATTGTAGCTGGCGGAGTAGCTAGTAACAAAGGATTAAGAGAACGATTAAATCATTTGTGTAAAGAAAATAACATTAAACTTTCAATACCTAATTCAAAGTTATGTACAGATAATGCTGCTATGATTGGGGCTGCTGGATATTATTACTATAAAGCTGGAGTAACTTCATCTCTAGATTTAAATGGAAAAAATAATATTGATATTGAAGATGTAACAGTTGAATAATAAAGTAAAAAGTAATTGAACTTAAAATCAAATAAGTTTCAATTACTTTTTTATTTAATTAGGTTAATGTATTGATATATGATATATGTCAATAGAGAACGTGTGTACTTATCAACAAATAGTTAATATCTTGTGGATAAAAAGGGGGTAAAGGTGTGAATATAGTTTGAATGTTGTGTAAAAGTTATGTAAATTATTATCATTCACGTTGTGGATAACTAGGATAAGTTCGTGGATAACTGATATATCAGTATTTTAGTTGTTTATAAATTTGTGAATGAAATAAATAAAAAAACTAGTAAAAATTTGATACTTTTACTAGTTTTTCTTAGATATATTAAATTTTTTCTTGCAATTCTTCCCATTCAGCCATAACATTCTCTAATTGTCGTTCGGTACTTAATTTCTGCTCAGCAAGTTCATTTGCCTTAATAGGATCATTAAAAATATCAGGCTGAGTCAATTGTTGATCAATTTGAGTAATTTGTTCTTCATATTTTTCGATTTGTTCTTCACATTGCTCAATTTGACGCTCAATTTTTCGTAATTCTCTCTTATATTGTTTTTGAGAAGCATACGTATTAGTTGTTGACGAATCAGTGTCTTCTAAATCAAGCGTTTCATCTTTATTGTGTTCCGCTTCAAATTCCTTTAACGCAGAAGCTTCTTCTGTTTTCTCAATAAAATATTGATAGTCACCTAAATATAGTTGACCACCATCTTTATTTAAATCAAATACTTTATTTGCTAGTTGATTAATAAAATATCGATCATGGGAAACAAATAAAATTGTACCTTCAAAATCTTTTAACGCTTGTTCTAACATTTCTTTAGAATCTATATCAAGATGGTTAGTAGGTTCATCGAGTATCAAAACGTTATCACGTTGTAACATAAGTAAAGCTAATTGCAAACGTGCTTTTTCGCCCCCTGATAAATCATTAATAACTTTTTTGACGTCATCTTGAACGAATAAAAATCGTCCTAAAATAGCGCGGACATCTTTTTCATTCATCATAGGATATTGATCCCAAACATAATCTAATATTGTTTTATTAGATTTGAATTCTGCTTGTTTTTGATCGTAATATCCTATGTTTAAATTAGCACCATAAGTAATTTCTCCACCTAATGCTTTTTGACGATTTGCAATTGTTTTGATAAGTGTAGTCTTTCCAACTCCATTAGGTCCAATAATAGCAATATGGTCTCCTTTTGTAACTTCAATATTAATAGGAGCAGTGATAGGGGATTGATAACCTACTTCTAGATTACGGATATGCATCACATCATTGCCAGTATTTCTATCAAATCCAAACTGGATATTAGCACTTTTAGCATCCATCATTGGCTTATCGATACGTTCCATTTTTTCTAATGTTTTTCGACGACTTTTAGCCATACCGCTTGTTGAAGCTCGAGTAATATTTTTTTCCACGAAAGTTTCAAGGCGTTTAATTTCTTCTTGTTGTTTTTCATATTCTTGCATTCTTAATTCATAGTATTTATCACGTTGAGTAATAAATTGCTCATAATTACCTACATAACGCTTCACATCTCCTAAAGCAACGTCATATATTTGAGTTACAATTTTATCTAAGAAGTATCTGTCATGACTAATAATAATGATGGCACCTTTAAAATATTTTAAATAATCTTCTAACCACTTAGTTGTTTCCAAGTCAAGATGGTTTGTAGGTTCATCTAATAGTAATAAATCGGGTTCACTTAAAAGCATCTGTGCTAAAGATAAACGTGTTTTTTGTCCGCCACTAAAATCATTAATGGGTTTATCAAATTCTTCTTCAGTAAAGTTTAAACCATGCAATACTGTTTTAATTTTACTTTCATATTGATAACCTTCAAGTTGTTCAAATTGATTAGATAATGATTCATAACGCTCCATATGTTGTTTATAATCTTCTGAATCATAACTATCAACGTGAGCGGCTAACCAATCAGTTTCATCATTAATAAGCGTTTCCATATGCTTAATATGTTCAAATGGTTTTGACATTTCTTCAATTACAGTCAGAGAAGAATCAAGTGTCATTTGTTGAGTTAAATAACCAATGCGTAAATTCTTGATTTTTGAAATATGGCCACTATCATAATCTTCAACACCTGCAATAATCTTCATTAACGTTGATTTTCCAGCGCCATTTCTTCCTACTACGCCAATACGTTCTCCAGTTTTAACTTCAAAATTAACATGATTAAATATATCTTCACCATCAAACGATTTTGAAATATCATTTAATTGTAAAAGTATCATTCAAGTTTCACCTTTCTATCTATGTAACAATCACATTTATTTAACTTTAAATTTGACATTATTATATCATTTTACAATATAAGGTATGCTTAGGAAACTAAGATATTTATTTTTGAAATAGGTTACGGTATAATATTGCAGTATATCCATAATAGGCATTATATATATTTCACTAAAATAACTAATTGCACTCTAGTTAGTTTGAATATATAGATTAAAAAGTTCAAACAAAAGGGGGACATTGCATATGCCTCAAAATCAATCAAAAATACCTCGCGCTACATTAAAACGTTTACCTTTATATTATCGATTTGTTAATTCATTGAAAATCAAAGGTATTGATCGTGTGAGTTCTAAAACAATTAGTGAGGCTTTAGATATTGAATCAGCTACGATAAGAAGAGATTTTTCTTATTTTGGTGAGTTAGGTAAGAAAGGATATGGCTATAACGTTGAGAGTCTTTTAGAATTCTTTAAAACGGAGATTAGCGATAGTAATAATATTCATATTGCTATTGTTGGCGTAGGGAATTTAGGACGTGCATTACTTACTTACAATTTTTCAATACATGATGAAATGACAATTACAGCTGCATTTGATATTGATAAAGATATTGTTGGTACAAAAGTTGGAAAAGTGACAGTAAAGCATATTGATGATATTTCATCTGAACTTCAAAAACAAAATATTAATGTAGTGATTCTTACTACACCAGGAAGTGTGGCACAATCTGTTTCAGATCGACTTATTAAGGCTGACGTAAAAGGTATCTTAAACTTTACTCCTGCTAGAATTGATGTGCCAAATGATGTTCAAGTTCATCATATCGATTTAGGTATCGAATTACAATCACTATTATTCTTTATGAAAAACTCTTCAAATTAATATTAAATTATTTTTTAAAGCTAAAATGCATTTGCATTATAGCTTTTTTATAAATATATTAATTTAATGGAAACATTAAAAAATGGTGACGAATTAAAAATAGACTTTGATTGCACTCAAGCAACTGAAGCCATTCCAAACTGGGCAGCTGAACAAGGGTATCCTGTAACAAACTATGAACAACTTGATGATGCTTCATGGACAATCACAGTTCAAAAAGCTTAAGTTTTTCTTTATAAATGTAATGTAATATGACAAATTGTGTCATTTAATCTTACGTATTTTTGCTATTCTTAAAAACTATTAATATGATGTTTTTAAGGAAGTGGTAAAAATGAAGATGGATGACACAATTTTTTTATTTCTATGTATTTTATTAGTTTGGTTAATGACACCAGGATTGAGTTTATTTTATGGAGGCTTAGTTCAATCTAAAAATGTTTTAAATACTGTGATGCAAAGTATGGCTGCTATAATTATTGTTACGTTTACATGGGTGGTCATTGGATTTTCTTTGAGTTTTGGTCATGGAAATGATTGGATAGGTAATTTTGATTTTATTGGTTTGCAACATGTAGGATTTAATACGAATGTTCAATTTAGTCCACATATTCCGTTTGCCTTATTTATGTTATTTCAGATGATGTTTTGTACTATTGCGGTTTCCATTTTATCAGGTTCAATTGCTGAGCGAATGAGATTTATTCCTTTTACTATTTTTATATTTATATGGGTAATTATGATTTACAGTCCTGTAGCTCATTGGGTATGGGGCGGTGGTTGGATTCAACAACTTGATGCTTTAGATTATGCTGGAGGTACCGTAGTACATATTACATCGGGAGTATCAGGATTAGTATTAGCAATAATGATAGGTCACGGAAAAAAAGTAGAGAAACTACAGCCGAATAATTTACTTATTACACTTATAGGTGGTATTTTTGTTTGGATAGGATGGTACGGTTTTAATACAGGAAGTGCGTTTACTTTAAATGATATAGCAGTGATATCGTTTGTAAATACTATCATTGCTGCGAGTGGAGGAGCATTTAGTTGGTTGATTCTTGAATACTTTTCTAATAAAAAGTTAAGCTTACTTGGTTTATTATCAGGTGTACTGTCAGGACTCGTAACCATTACACCAGCAGCTGGATTTGTAAACTACTTAAGTGCATACATTATCTCTATGATTGGTGGTATAGCATGTTATTTTGTGGTCAATTCTATAAAAGAAAAATTAAGATATAATGATACACTTGATGCCTTTGGTATTCATGGTGTTGGAGGTGTGATTGGTGCAATATTGACTGGTGTATTTCAATCACATAAAGTTAATAAAGATATATTAGATGGATTAATCTATACTGGTCATTTACATACTATATGGATACAATGTATTGCAGTTATAGTAGTAGTACTTTACTCGATTATTATAACTTTTATTATTGGAAAGACATTATCAATTTTTATGTCCCTTGCTACGACTGTTGAAGAAGATAAGAAAGGTTTAGATCAACTTGTGCATGGTGAAAAGGCATATTTTTATGGAGAATTAAATAAATTACATAAAAGGTATTGATATATATTTAAAATGTTGAAGTTTCATTAGTAAAACAGTATTTGAAGATAATCACGATATGATAAAATTAATATTATGTTGATATTAATTTAGATGATTAGTCTATTAAAAAATATATCAGATATTGCAAAGTTTGCGGGAGTATTGTAAATACAATTTCCCGCTTTTTAAATCATGGATTGTAAAGTCTTAAGACTAATTACCGTTACGATATTAAATGATAAAATTAATACTAATGATTTAGGAGGCCTAATATGACTGAGTGGTCAAGAGAACAACGCTATCGTCGTATTGAAGATGTGAACAAAGATGAATTAGAAGCGTTAAAGCATCGAATAGAACAATCAAGCTATCGTCAACACTTTCATATTCAACCTGAAACAGGTTTATTAAACGATCCTAATGGATTAATGTTTTATAACGGAACATACTATGTATCTCACCAGTGGTTTCCATTGGGTGCCGTGCATGGACTGAAATATTGGTTTAATTATACTAGTAAAGATTTAGTGACATTTGAACCAAATGGTCCCATATTAAAACCTGATACGATTTATGATAGTCATGGGGTATACAGTGGAAGTGCTTTTGAATTTGAAGGAAACTTATATTATATGTATACAGGTAATCATCGAGATGAAGAATGGAAAAGATATGCGAGTCAAATGATTGCAAAAGTAAAACAAGATGGTTCAATCGAAAAATTAAATAAGCCTGTGATTGCTCATCAACCTGAAGGATATACAAGTCATTTTAGAGATCCAAAAGTATTTAAACATCATGAAGAATATTATGCAATATTAGGTGTCCAAACCCAACAAGAATTAGGACGTTTACTTTTGTACAAAATGATACATCGACAGATTGATCAATGGGAATATATTGGAGAAATTACAACCGAACTAGAAGATTTTGGCTATATGTGGGAATGTCCAGACTATTTTAGTTTAAATGGACAAGATGTAATTATTTTTAGTCCTCAAGGTATTGATGCAAAAGATGAAAAATATAGAAATATTTATCAATCTGGATATCTAATCGGTCATTTAAATTTCGATACATTAGAATTCAAACATGATACATTTATGGAACTTGATAATGGTTTTGATTTTTATGCGCCACAAACATTTATAGATGAATATGGTAAGCGTATTTTAATTGGGTGGATGGGATTACCAGATACTCAATATCCTACAGATGAAGAAGGTTGGGCACATTGTTTAACGATACCTAGAGAGTTAACAATCGAAGAAGGACGGTTACGCCAACGTCCTTTGAAAGCGTTAGAGACGTTACGTCAAAATAAAGAAACAGCATTAGGTTATGCTAACAAATATAATACAACACTTCATCCTTATGAAGGTACGCAATATGAGCTTATTATTGATATTTTAGAAAATGAAGCAACAGAAATATATTTTGAATTAAGAGCATCTAAGTTAAATTCAACATTAATTTCTTATAATACTAGGGAGCAAAAGATTACATTAGATCGATCAGAAAGTGGTGCATTACCTAGTAATGTTGAAGGTGTGACAAGATCTACATATTTAGATTCGCCATTAAAGCAATTACACATTTTTGTGGATACTTCAAGTATTGAAATTTTTTGTAATGATGGAGAGCGTGTCTTGACGTCAAGAATTTTTCCTGATGAAAATGCTACAGCAATTCGCACATCTACAGAAACAGGTCAAGTTTATTTGAAATTTACTAAATATGACTTAGGGAGAGATAAATAAATGAGAAAGTTATACGCTATTGGTGAAGCATTAATCGATTTTATTCCAAATAGAACAAATATTGAACTTAAAGATGTAACGCAATTTAGTCGACAAGTTGGCGGGGCACCTGCTAATGTGGCAAGTGTGGCTAAAAAATTAGGTAGTAGTACAGAAATGGTTACACAACTAGGTAATGACGCTTTTGGAGATATTATTGTAGAGACGTTAGAAAAAATAGGCGTTGGTACAACATATATTAAACGAACAAATACAGCTAATACTGCACTCGCTTTCGTTAGTTTAAAAGAAAATGGAGAACGAGATTTTTCTTTTTATCGTAAACCATCAGCTGACATGCTTTATCATGCTTCGAATTTAGATGAAATCAATGTTTCTAATCAAGATGTTCTACATTTTTGTTCTGTTGATTTAATTGAATGTGATATGAAAAATGCACATCTTGCTATGATTGAAAAATTTGAAGCGGCTCATGGGATGATAGTATTTGATCCAAATGTTAGATTACCACTATGGGATAGCGCAGAAGCGTGTAAAGTAACTATTCAATCATTTCTTCCCAAAGCAAATATCATTAAAATTTCAGATGAAGAAATTGAATTTGTTACTGGAATAAGTGATGAACATAAAGCGATTCAATCTTTATTTAAAGGAAATGTTGAAGTAGTTATCTATACACAAGGAGACAAAGGAGCAACAGCTTATTTAAAAGATGGGACAATTATTCATCATCAAGGGTATAAAGTTGAAGCTGTTGACACTACTGGTGCTGGAGACGCGTTTATTGGTGCAGTCATTAATAGAATTTTAAATACAGAATTAACAGACATTACTTCTCTATTTAAAGGAAAAGGGGAAGAAATTTTAAAATTTAGTAATTTAGTAGCTGCAAAAGTAACTACTAAGTATGGCGCTATCGAAAGTATTCCAAGTTTAGAAGAAATTATTGAAGAACTTTAAAAAAGAGATTAAGAAACCCCTTCAGATATTAAAATGAAGGGGTTTTAATATTATATCTTTTTAACATTACGTACAGAGGCATAGCAATGCTCACCATTTCTGAAAGTTACAATTCGTTCTTTAGAATCGACTGAATCGATATTATGGCGATTTACAACAAAACTATTGTGACATCTGAAAAAACGATCATCGAGTTGTGCTAATTCTTTAAGATTTCCGTAGAATTCAATCTGACGGTTATCAAGATGCGCAATTAAACGATGGGATTTTGTAGACGATTCAAAGAACATGACATCATCATATTGTACATATATTGAATTGCTACCACGCTTTAATTCAATTGTCTCAACATTACTTTCTTTTGAAAGTAATTTTAAACGTGTATGAGCAGTTTCAATACAATCTATTATTCGCGTTTTAAGTTGATTAGGATCATCTTTAAAAATAAAATCCATTGCAGATACCTTATAGACAAATGTTAGGTAAGTGAGTTCACTATGACTTGTAACAAAGATGATATTCCCAATAGGATCATACTTTCGAATTTCACTTCCAAGTTTAATACCGTTAATATCAGCTTCTAATTGTATATCTAAAAAATAACATCCAACATCATTCATTTCTTTTGACTGTTCAATAATTTCATAAGGATCATCTGTCGCTAACGCTATTTCCATCGGTTTTTCTTCAATCATTATATAGTTATTAATAATTGAAACCATATTTTCACGTTGTTTCACATCGTCTTCACAAATGAATATTTTCATTTTTTCACATCCTTATGGCATATTATTTATAATTTCTACTTTTTGAACGAAGTAGCCATTTTCTATAGTAGTATCAAGTAACACGTTTTCAGTAGTATCAGTAATGTCTTTTAAAGTCGTTAGACCAAGTCCTCTGTTATCTCCTTTAGTTGAAAAGGAATCTTGAAATAATTCATGGATTTTCGGCATATCTTCTTTACATTTATTCATAACAATAAACATGACTGACGTTTCGACATTGATGAATGCAATTCTAATTAAGGCATCTTCTAATTCTTCTGAAGCCTCAATAGCGTTATCAATGATAATCCCAATGATACGGCTTAAATCAACTGTATTCATCTCAATATGATCAATTAACTCTGGCACTTCAATACTAATAGGTATATTTTTTTCTTGAGCTTGTAAAATTTTAGTTGTTACTAATCCTTTAATAGCACGCACTTTTAAATTATCCGTACCATTAATTTTGATTGAGTTCATTTGAAGGTTATCTTTCATAGGAACAATATTGTCATTAAAATATGTCTTTAAACCATCCATATCATTTTCTCTTATGTATTCTGACATTGTAGTAAGAATATTGACGTAATCATGTCTAAACTTACGCATTTCATTATTAATCGATTCTATTTGTAGTGTGTATTCATAATACGTTTCAATTTCTTCCAAACTTTGCTTATAACGCATTTCTCTTAATGTGTTTATCGATATTAATATAATAACAATGGCGAAAAAGAGAAGTATACTAATAAAAATTAAAGCATAACCTTTTAAAGTTGTTTCACTACTCTTAGGTATTTGAGAATACGTAGAAAGTATCATAAATGATGAAACTAATACTATAGAAATAACAAGTAAATAAGTTTTGTTAATTGCTAAATAAGATTTTTTAAGTCTTTTAAACAGAAATTTAAAAGAATAACCTAGGATAATAGAAATAAATGAAAAAAATATAGTATAAGAAATAGCAACTAAAATAGTATTACTAATATAGAATCGCAAGAAAATTGATATAAAAAAACCTATAAAGTTACTTAAAAACATTAAGATTGCACTACTTAGGACAGCTAAAATAGAATATAACTTTACTTTTAAATATAAAAATATTACACAACTAATAAGTAAAAATAATAATAGAAAACTGCCAAAAAAGTAATACAAAAAAGCAGAAGGGATTATAATCGCAAAAATGATTAAATAATCCCTTAAATTATATTTAATATCTAAAATAATTTTTGCAATTAAAAATAAAAGAAAACTTTGAAAAAAAGGCAAAGCTAAGTTTTCAAACAAATTCATAAGTCACACACTTTCTGACAAATACTATCTTTCTAAATTTGTTAACTCTTCAGGAACTTCTGATTCATCGAAATATCCATAGCATGTTGAATAAGTGGCAAGTGTACCAACAGTTTCTAAGATTAATGAGAATAGTTTAATGAATAAATCTGTAATAAATGTCATAATTAATAATCCTCCCTAGGAAAAAAGAATGGTAATAGTGTTGTACTTTCAAGTATCATACCTAATAAAATTAATTGTTTATATGGCTCTGGTACTATAATAGAAATAATGATTAAAACCACTACTAAAATAATAGACTTTATTTTTTTGCGAGGTTTTAGTCGTTCGGGTATGGGTTGTTTCTTAGTGGCAGCTGGTGCATAAATAATAATCAGTAATAATGCAATACCACTAACACTATACATGATACCCGTATTAATATGATAGTAAGCAATGAGCCATGGTAAACCAACAAATAAAATTAAATTTTGAATATGGCATAGCAAAGTAGACTTTGCATGCGCTCCGTGTGCATTGTGTCGAATTAAAAAATAACTAATGTGTGTGATTAAAGTATACAAAAATGTATGGAATATGAGCGCAGCACCATATGTCACAATTGTTTTAGCAATATTACTAACAACCACTTGCATGCCTAATCGTACTTTTAAGAATTGGATATGATCAAGGTTGTTTTTCTCTTGTAAATAAGATGCAAAGTGCTCAATTTTATCATCAATTGCTTTCAATATTGTGCCACTCTCCTTGACTATATTATACAATTTTGTGCAATTAGTCTGTAAAATAATGCTTAACTGTTAAAATTTAATACTTAACTGTAAAAGTAATTCGATAACTCATATTTTACCATATAAAAATAAACAGTTTAGTAGAAAAAGATGCAAGTTAAGAAATTTTTAATAACTTAAATGAATGTTATGTTTTAATATACTCATATCACATTAAAGTGATATAAACTTAATAATCTTAGTCTTTAAATTGTTAGTCTTTGTTTTATTCGAATAAATCTTTTTTTGATTTTGTTAGTAGTTGCGAAATTAAAAGTTGATTTATCGATGAGTTGTAAGGAATGTTTGTGTAGTTTGACTATGTATTTGTGATGATCGAGACCAATGGGTTATTCGATAATAACGATTTTCATAGTGAAATATTTCATTTATTTATTTCTTCGTGTAGTTCTATTCATTAATAAGTTATCCCAACTTATTGATGAAAAATGCATAATACTCGCTGAAGTGTTAACTCAGTAGAAAATAATTAACTTAGCTATTCTGAATAGAAGGTAATTATTTTCAATATGCAAGCTATCAAAACATTGTTATGCAATGTAATTTTTCATAATTAATAACATCCCCAAAAAATTGAAAAATAACTGTAAAACATTCCCTTAATTAAAAGTCGTGAGTCTCTCCCAAGCTCACGACTTTTTTTATTTATATAAATGAGGTTTTAAATTTCTAAAGATTGGAATAGCATCTCTTTGACGTGATACTTCTTGAATGTTGATATCAACTGAAATAGTATCTTCTTCTCTGTTTAACTCATCAAGAATATCTCCATTAGGATTGATAACCATTGAATGTCCAGCGTATTCAGTATTTCCATCATGACCTGTGCCATTACATGCGACGATGAAAATATCATTTTCTATCGCTCTAGCTTGAAGTAAGCTTCTCCAATGATTAAGGCGAGATGTTGGCCATTCGGCGACATAAAATGCGATTTGAGCACCTTCTCTAGAGGGATATCTTAGTAATTCAGGAAATCTTAAGTCATAGCATATAATTTGAGTGGCGAGCGCACCTGATGATAAAGTAAATGGTTCTGGAACTGTTTTTCCATCTTCTAAAAATTCTGGTTCATTTAGCATTGGAACTAAATGAACTTTATCATATTTGTTAATACGACGGCCTTCTTTAGAAACAGTAAAAGCAGTATTATAAACTTTATTATTTCGTTTATTTGAAACAGATCCTGCGACGATATCAACTTGATATGTTTGAGCAAGATTCGAAATGAAAGGAAAACTACGTGATAATGCTTGATCTGCTTTTTCATTTAATTTTTCTAAAGCATAGCCATTGTTCCACATTTCTGGTAACACAACAACTTCAGTATCAGCATCTAATTGAGTATTAAACCATTCTGAAATTTTTTGTTCATTTTTCTCAACATTTCCATATTCGACATAAAATTGGAATATTTGTATTTTCACTTTAACCACTCCTCAACCTGCTTAATAATTTCAATTTACTAAATTTAGCTATGAAAAGCAAAATGAAGCACATTACAATTAAGGTAAAATGACTTAATTGAAATATACTTCATTGATAAGTTTAAATTTATTATTTTTTAATAATAAATCGTTGATCAGTAGGGTGAATTTCTTTTTCACCAGCTTGTTCTTCAATATCACCAAATGGCATTTGTGCTACAAGTTTCCATGATGCTGGAATATCAAATGTTTGTGCTGTAATTTGATCAACTAGTGGATTATAGTGTTGTAACGATGCACCGATACCTTTTGAACTTAGTGCAGTCCAAATGGCGTATTGATACATAGCATTTGTTTGAACAGCCCAATTAGCAAAATTATCAGCATATGATGGCATTTGTTCTTGTAATGATTTTATCACATCTTCATCTTCAAAATATAAAATAGTTCCGTAGGCATGCTCGAAACCATTAATTCTTTGATCTGTAGGTTCAAAGTCGCGATCTGGTCCTATTACATCTTTGAGTACAGTTTTAGCGTTTTCCCAGAATTTAATATGTTGATCGTTAAGTAATAAAACAATACGTGTTGATTGTGAATTAAAAGCTGAAGGCATATATTTTACAATATGTTCAATCAATTCCTCTAATTCTTCATCACTAATAGAAATAGATGTTTTAGTTTTATAAATTGTACGTCTGTTTTCAACTTCAGTTAAAAATGGTTTTGTGTTTTCTTTATCAAATAATCCCATCAGATAATATCCTTTTTTAATATATATCCAGTATAAAATTTATACTAGAATAAGTAAATTATTATATAACAAAAAATTTCATAAATATTAATATTCTTTATCAATTTGTTTATATACATGCATGATATTTTTTTATTCTTTATACTAAAACTGTTAAAAATAAGAGGAGGTCTCAGAATGATAAAACAAAACGTTATTCGAACAAGTCTTATTTTTGCTATAAGTGCAACTATATTCAGTCACTATAGTTATGCTGAAACCTCTTCTAATATAGAGAGTGAAGACGTAGATCAGAAAGTAAACCTACAAAAAACTTCTGACACTCAGCATTCTAAAATTAAACTCAGTAATGAAAATGAAAACATAAACGAATTTAATCATACTAGCGATGAAACTAGCAACACAGAAGAATCAAAAGCAGAAGAACCACAACAAGAAAGTAACGAAACTAACAGTAAGGAAGAATCAAAAACAGAAGAATCACAACAAGAAAGCAACGAAACTAACAGTAAGGAAGAATCAAAAGCAGAAGAATCACAACAAGAAAGTAACGAAACTAATAAACCTGAAGAACCAAAAACAGAGAAAGCACATGAAACGAACAAGGAAACTGATAGCATAGAAGAACCAAAAAAAGAAAAAGTTAATGATAAGAATCAACAAAAGAGTGGAATAGAACATATTCATAAAAATAACACGTCATCTTCTGAAGAAAAAAATCATAATAAATATAAAACAGCACAAAAAAGTAAAAATTATAAAAATGAGGATTCAACTATTTTTAAGCAAGAAGAACATCAAAATGTAATGTCTAAATCAATGAAGTCGAAACAAAATCAAATCATACAACCATATAACGATAATACTTCATCCAATGTTTACTCAAACACTAATTATCAAAAGGGTAAGTCTCAAAATAGTGTTTCAAAAACAATGTTTAACCAATTATTTTCACGACAACTAGTTGAAAACAATCATAATAACTTTGAACCAACACATTTAAAGCAAAATAATCTATATTTTCAAAGTGATAGAAGAAAAGAATCCACTTATCCAAATATATATCAAATAGAGTCAAGATTTTCAGAAAATATCTTAAATAGGTTTAATCAATATGCAAAAGGTGCTTATAAGTACAACCCTTATATTATTAATAAGGTTAATCATTTAGATGATAATGGTGAAAAAATAACAAATAAAGATTTTAATCATTTAATTAAGAAACAAAAATTTGATAATCAAAATCTAAATATATTACAAGAGGATTCTCAATACTTTAGATTTCAATATTTTAATCCACTTAATGCTAAAGAATATTATAAAAATTTAGATGAGCAAGTTTTATCATTAATTACAAATGACATTGGCTCTATGCCTGATTTAAAAAAGCCAAAAACAATTCATAAAGATGAAGTGGAAGAAGAACAACACAAAAAAGTCATTACTTCTTCTCATAAAAAAACAGAATCAAAATCATATATAAAAACTTTGAATATGATACTGATTCCTACTTTAATTTTAATATCTTCCACTGTAATGATAATTTATGTATATCAAAAGTTAAAAACGAAAAAAAAGTAAAAGCATCAAATGTCTAGAGCATTCGATGCTTTTATTTATTAAGATAAATTATGTGCTAGTTACACAAATGAATAATAAATTGAGTTTGTTGTTTTAAATGATTTAATGAATCGCCAAGGAAAATTTGCATTACTACAACGAAGCCATTTTGAAACATATGAATAAGTATCGGAACAGAAATTCGTTTTGTTAAAGTATAAGCTAATGAAAGTATCATCCCCATACCAAAATAAATAAGAATAAATTTAATATCATTATGCGCTAATGCAAAAAGTAAAGAACTTACGATAGAAGCAATTAAGAAGGCAATGATTCTATTTCCTTTAATTCGATCATATAGTTCACCAAAGAACACTTTTCTAAATACATATTCTTCTAAAATAGGGCCTACAACAGAAATTAATATAATAAAAATAGGGAGTTGTTTTGCTACAGCCATTATTCGTTGAGTATTTGGACTTTGTTGTGGTTGACCGAAAATCCATATGTTAATCACACCTACAATAACTTGATATAACATAACTATGAAAAAGCCAAGTACAGCCCATGGGATAATATAACGTTTTGATTCTTTATGTTCTTGCTCTAAGTTTGTAGGATTCTTAATTTTGAAATGAAGAAAGATGATTAAAATTGCTGCAAGTATAAATAAGATAACTTGAGTATACACTCCAGCCCTAGCTAAAGCCATACCTGATAAACGATTAAATATAGGCGTCTGTGCTAGAACTAAGGGTAAAAATTGTGCTAAAGCGTATATAAATAATGTTAGTATTGCCACCCAAATTCTTGCCATTTGAAACCTCCAGATTAAATATCAATAATTCTTATTTTATCGTAAAAAACTCAGATGTACAAAAGTAAGAGAATGTTTTTACTTGAAATATTGACCAAATTTGATTATTATAAAAATTAGGTTAGCACTCATTATATTAAAGTGCTAAATAGACCCTGCTAAGGAGGAACAATCATGCTTAAACCATTAGGAAACCGTGTGATTATCGAAAGAAAAGAACAAGAAGAAACAACTAAAAGTGGAATCGTTTTAACTGATAGCGCAAAAGAAAAATCTAACGAAGGTGTTGTAGTTGCGGTAGGCAGCGGACGTCTTCTTGATAATGGTGAGACAGTTGCTCCCGAAGTAAAAGAAGGTGATTCAGTAGTATTTCAAGAATATGCTGGATCAGAGATTAAACGTGGAGAAGAAACTTATTTAATTTTAAATGTAGAAGATATATTAGCAATTATAGAAAAGTAAAAATAACTATATAAAAATTGTCAAAAAAATGATTAATATTAATGGAGGTCGTATAGATGGCTAAAGATCTTAAATTTTCAGAAGATGCTCGACAAGCGATGTTACGTGGTGTGGATAAACTAGCAAACGCTGTTAAAGTAACAATTGGTCCTAAAGGTCGAAATGTTGTATTAGATAAAGAATATGTTGCACCTTTAATTACAAACGATGGTGTAACAATTGCCAAAGAAATTGAATTAGAAGATCCATATGAAAATATGGGTGCTAAATTAGTTCAAGAAGTAGCAAATAAAACAAATGAAATTGCTGGTGATGGTACTACAACTGCTACAGTATTAGCACAAGCAATGATTCAAGAAGGTTTGAAAAACGTAACAAGTGGTGCAAATCCAGTTGGTTTACGTGAAGGCATTGATAAAGCAGTCAGAGTAGCAGTTGAAGCATTACATGATATTTCTCAAAAAGTTGAAAATAAAAATGAAATCGCACAAGTAGGTGCAATTTCTGCTGCTGATGAAGAAATTGGTAAATATATTTCTGAAGCAATGGACAAAGTAGGTAATGACGGTGTTATTACAATTGAAGAATCTAATGGACTTGATACGGAACTAGAAGTTGTAGAAGGTATGCAATTTGATAGAGGTTATCAATCTCCATATATGGTAACAGATTCTGATAAAATGATTGCGGAATTAGAAAGACCATATATTTTAGTTACAGATAAGAAAATTTCATCATTCCAAGATATACTACCTTTATTAGAACAAGTTGTTCAATCAAGTCGACCAATCTTAATTGTGGCAGATGAAGTCGAAGGTGATGCATTAACAAATATTGTATTAAACCGCATGAGAGGAACATTCACTGCTGTAGCTGTTAAAGCACCTGGCTTTGGTGATCGTCGTAAAGCAATGTTAGAAGATTTAGCAATATTGACTGGCGCAACAGTGATTACAGATGATTTAGGATTAGAATTAAAAGATGCTTCTATTGATATGTTAGGTACTGCAAATAAAGTAGAAGTAACAAAAGATAATACAACTGTTGTTGATGGTGATGGAGACGATAACAGTATTGATGCACGTGTAAGTCAAATCAAAGCACAAATTGAAGAAACTGATTCAGACTTTGATAGAGAAAAATTACAAGAACGTCTTGCTAAATTAGCTGGTGGCGTAGCAGTGATAAAAGTAGGTGCTGCTTCTGAAACAGAATTAAAAGAACGTAAATTACGTATTGAAGATGCGTTAAATTCTACACGCGCTGCAGTTGAAGAAGGTATTGTTGCAGGTGGCGGTACAGCATTAGTTAATATCTATAATAAAGTTGAAAAAATAGAAGCGGAAGGCGATGTTGCGACAGGTGTTAATATTGTACTTAAAGCTTTATCAGCACCAGTACGTCAAATTGCTGAAAATGCTGGATTAGAAGGTTCAGTTATTGTTGAAAGACTTAAACATGCTGATGCAGGTGTCGGATTCAATGCTGCTACAAACGAGTGGGTGAATATGCTTGAAGAAGGTATTGTAGATCCTACTAAGGTAACACGTTCAGCTTTACAACACGCTGCAAGTGTTGCTGCAATGTTCTTAACTACTGAAGCGGTAGTTGCAAATATCCCAGAGCCTGAAAGTAATGATAATGCTGCAATGGGCGGTATGCCAGGTATGATGTAAAAACGCCTATAAATGTTGATATATCAATGTTTTGTGTTTTTACTGGTCATAATTTAGTTATAGAAATTTAGGAAATATAATAAAAAGACTGATAAGTTCATTTTGAAGTGTGCTTTGTCAAATAGACAAGTAAATAATTAAAAGATATGGTTGGTTTTGTTTTATGCAAAATCAGCCATTTTTAATGTTAGTTTTTTATATTAAAAAAATGGACATATTCTTTAATTATTTGTTTAGCTTTACTGATATCTTTAAATATAATTTAAATATTTTTTACATAAAACTTGTCGAAATTTTACATCTTTTGATTTTCAACAATTTTATTTAATATACAAATTGAAAAAAAGAAAAAGATAATAAATAAAAATGCTAAATTTAATAATCAAAATAATAATATAGATTAATATAGTGATAAAAGAATTCTTGCTTTTTATATTTATGTTGTTATTTAATTTTCTGACGGTTTTGATTATAGAGTGAATCTGTACTGAAATATTGATTAGTTAATTCAAAATGATCCAGTTAAAGGTGATGTGTGGGCTAAATAGTATGCAAATTTATTAAATGTTAATCCTAATATGAATATTGAACTAGCGTCTTCATTTGAACGTGGTGCTAGTAATGAAAAATTCAAAAAACAAGGTGGAACACTGATTTATACTACATGGAAAGATGGAATGAACCCTATTAAATACTATAGTGACTTAATAGGAAATAGAAAAGTATGAGTTTTATATTGGAGTCTATGGCAAAAAATGATTGTCTTAGATTCTTTATATATATTGGATTTATTATAAAAGTTTTTAAATATAAAAATTATATAATTTTTATGATATTTATTTTAAGTGTTTCGAAGTATAATGATATCAAAGATATAAATAAACATTGACTTTTAAAGGAGAATCAGCAATGAGGATTAATATTTTACAACATACCCCTAATGAAGGTCCTGGAGTTATCAGAGATTGGGCTACCGAGCATCACCATGAATTATATATTTATCATCCTTATTTTAATGGCGGTATCATTCCCAATGTTAAAGAAACAGATTTACTTATTATTTTAGGAGGACCCATGAGTCCTAATAATGAGGATAAATGGATTTTTGAAGAAAGAGAATTAATTCGCAATTTAATACAGCAAAATAAGCCAATATTTGGTATATGTTTTGGCGCTCAACAAATTACTAAAGCACTAGGATATACTGTAGGAAAATCTCCAGTAAAAGAAGTCGGTTGGAATAAAGTTTATCTTGAGTCATCCATCATTCCTAATATTCCAAAAGAATTGATGGCATTACATTGGCATGAAGAAACATTTTATATACCTAAAAATGCACAATTATTATTTTCAAGTCAATATTTAAAAAATCAAGGATTTATTTTGAATAATAATATTATCGGACTACAATTTCATTTTGAATCAAGTGCTCATGATATAAAAGAGATTGTCATGAATGATGCTTCATACGCGGTTGATTCCGTATTAAATCAAACGTCAGAACAGATTCTTAACCAAGAAGTACCAAAAGAGAATAAAGAAGTAATGTTTAAATTATTAGATTTTATTACAAGTCATTAAAAAATAGCGAGAGCCTTCCTAGTTAGGTCTCTCGCTATTATACTTTTATGTTATTTTAAGTCATCAATTGCTTTAGCAATAGAATCAAAAACATGTGGAATATCGTTTTTTTCAACACAACTAAAAGCAATACGAATATCTGTATCATTAAGTGCAATAATACCAATTGAGTATTTATCGATTAAATGAACACGAAGTTCTTCAGGGTTAACACCGATTACTTTAAGTGCCATAAAGTATCCAGAGTTAAAATCATATGCTTGCCAATGTTGTTTATATTTTTCATCATAAACTACTTCTTTTGTTACTTCATAACGCTCTTGTAGTGTTTTTACATTAGCTTGTATTTCTTTATCAAATTGTTCATGGTTCTCTAGTATATATTTAATTGCACTTTGAGAAGGCATTGCTCCACTTGAAATATTACTTCTAATTAATCCTTTAACTTTAGCCTCTAATACGTCTTTAGCTTTTTGATTATTTAATCCAAATGTAAGGAAGCCAACACGTAAACCCCAAGCAAAAAATTCTTTAGTTGCACCGTCAAGGCGTATCGGTAGAATGTTTTTTGAATCTAATTGAGTAATTGCAGTAAAAATAGATTGTGTATAGACATCTTCATAAAATAAACCATAGTATGCATCATCTACGACTGTAATCACCTTAGTTCCTTTTTCTGCTAAGCGTTCAATTGCTGAGACAATTGTATGAACTTCTTCTTGAGTAGGTGTATAGCCTGTTGGATTATTAGGATAATTTAAGATAATAATTGCTTTATCTTGTTTAAAATTATCTAAAGTAGATACAAGTGAATTTGTTGTATAATGTCCATCTTGATCGAAAATAGCATAAGTTTCAATATTTGCATTATGTCTTGTATTAAAAATAAGTTTATAGTTTCCCCAGTTATGTGTTGGTAATAAAATTGTATCTTCATCATTTACAAATAAGTCAGCAACTAAAGATAAACCATGTGTTAATGCATTCGTCACGATTGGACGGCTTATAGATGAAGCTTTTAAACTAGGATTTTCTTTTAACATTTTTTGTTGCCATAAATCTCTTAAAGTTTCAATTCCTTGTGGCGGAGCATATGGGAAAATCTCATCCGGAGAAAGATGATTGTAGACATCAAATAATGTGTCTGCATACATTTTTCCTTTATCATTAGTTGCCATACCAATTGTTGCATTGTATTTTGTTGATTTGGCTTCTGCAGACTGAGACAGAATACCTTTGGGATAAAACATAGATTGACCTAATCTCGATAACATGCTTAATATTTCAGGACTGTCATCGACTAGTTGATCGTTTAAATGTTGTGCTAAAGGATTCATTTTCATAACCTCGCTTTAAATTGTTATTCACATTATATATTATCTTGAATTAAACAAAATATAAAGTTTTCTAATAAAAAATAAATCAGAGAAGTGTTTTATTCACAAACGGAACATATGTTCTGTTTGTGTGTTAAAATATATATAGGTCATCATGAGATATGACACTTTACTTTGTGGAGGTGTAGTGTAATGTCGTGGTTATTAGAAGGTTTAGTCACACTTATAACAGGGAGTATGCTTATTATATTTCGAGTTTGGTTAGAAACTAAGTGGAAAAATAAATAAGATGGCCTTACACAAAAACCCCTTAACTTGATGTGGCAAGTTAAGGGGTGTGTAATGTAATTTGTGGATATAACACTATCTTAACATAGAGCATATACAATTCAATTTTAATTAAATAAATGATTAATGCATATAAAATAAAAAATTTGATATAATTATCATAATGAGGTGACTAAAAATGATGAAACACCTAACAAAAATTTTTGTAGGTTTAGCTATTGTTTTGTTTGTCATTGGATATTATCTACAAGCCACTGGACATGAAAGTCAAGGTATAAAGTTATTATTGGCTGCCATTATGTTTATGATATGTGCATTTATTAATCGTAGCAATGACAGACGTAAAAATAAAAAGTAACATATGAAAACTATGATGCAATTACCACTGTAATACTGTATCATAGTTTTTTTGTTTAACTATGTTTATAGTGTATATACAACTTATGTCTTAAGAATACTGATTTTATCTTATTTTTATTATTTCACTTTACAAATCTGTATATACTGTATATATTATTTATATACAGTTGTAAAGGGGGACATAAATGAAAGTTATTCTAAAAAACACCAGTGAACAGCCCATTTATGAACAAATTAAACAACAAATTAAAGAAAATATATTAAAAGGTTACGTTGAAGCTGGAAGTCACTTACCATCTATGAGGGAACTGGCGAAAGATTTGCAAGTCAGTTTAATTACAACAAAGCGTGCCTATGAAGATTTGGAAAAAGAAGGGTTTGTCACAACAATAAGAGGTAAAGGAACATTCGTAAAAGAACAAGACAGTTCAATTTTAAAAGAAAAACAATTTTTTGTAATTGAACATCTTGCACGTTCCATGGTAAAAGAAGCAAAAACAATTGGTATGCCTCTAAAAGAATTAAATGAAGTTTTAGCTTTAATTTACGAGGAGGAAGATGAATGAAAGCGATTGAAGTTAAACACGTAAGTTATAACACTAAAACTTTCCAAATCAAAGATCTTTCATTCAGTATTCCTCAAGGGTTTGTTACGGGCTTTATTGGGAGTAATGGTGCTGGCAAGACAACAATGATTCGATTAATGATGGATTTGCTTGAACCTAATACTGGAGAAATTAAAATCTTAGGACGACAAATGAAAGAGTCGGCAAAATGGATCAAAAATAAAATTGGTTTTGTTTACTCAGAAATGTATTTCAACCAACAATGGAATATAAAAAAACTAGAAAATATGATTTCTCCTTTCTATTCTAAGTGGGATAGTCATATATTCCATCAGTATTTAGAGCGATTCAATATACCAAGTCATCTTAAAATTAAGCATTTCTCTAGTGGAATGAAAATGAAGTTATCTTTAGCCATTGCTTTAAGTCACCACGCTGAGTTATTTATATTGGATGAACCAACAGCAGGTTTAGATCCAATTGTAAGAAATGAAGTTCTAGAAATATTGCAGCAAGAATTAATAGATGAAAATAAAACGGTTTTTATTTCGACTCATATTATTTCAGACTTAGAAAAAATAGCAGACTATCTTGTATATATAAAAACAGGCAATCTTGTACTTGAAGGCTATTGTGATGATATAAAAGAGAAATATTTTATCGTAAAAGGTGATAACAAAGATTTAGATGATGAATTAAATCAACTCCTTTTATATAAAGAAGAAAAGCATACAGGTTATGTTGGTTTTACAAAACATGGTCAAACATTTAAGGAACTATTTGGAAAACAAGTTGAAATAAAACATCCAACGATTGAAGAATTAATGATTTACCTTGAGAAAATGAAAGAAACTAATGATGTTGAAACTCAAAATAGAAACGGGTTGATGACATGAAGCAACTAATAATAAGAAATTTTAAGTTAAGACGTTGGACGCTTATCATTTATTTAGTGCTTATTGTTATTAATCCTATTTATACACTATTTTTTTCAAAAACAAGCTATGGTTTCGTTGTATATATTCCACTTGCCATTACATTAATGATTATAAGCATTTTAGATTCAGGACAATTATTTAGAGTACATAGACGGTTAGGTGGAAAAGAGGCGTATCTTTTTTATGAAAGTTTACCAATAACTAAGAAAGAATTGCTTAATGCAAATTATCTGACATGTATTATATTAACGATTTTAGGAACATTGATTATTGGATTATATAATTTTCAATCAACAAATATTCAGGTAAATGAGTTGCGTTATTCAACAGCACTTTCATTTTTAAGTGTAAATTTATTTAGCATTCCTATTGCCTTTAGTAAAAGTACAGAAAGAAAAAGAGAATATATTTCTTACACTGTTTATATTATTTTAATGGTACTTGCTATACCGATGGCAATTGCATTTATCTTTTTGACTATTAATTTATTTATCTTTCATAATGCACTTGATCCAAATGTATTTAATAAATATTTAAGTATTGGATTAGTTATTATAAGTGTGATTTGGCTAGTTATAAATTATTTTATTCAAATAGCACGTATTAATCGTCGCTAGAAAAAAGGAGGACTTTTATGAAATTAGAAAATATTACTAAAACATACGGTAATCATAATGTTTTAGACAATATAGATTTTGATTTTGGAGATAGCAAAATTGTAGGACTCATTGGTAAAAACGGTGTAGGTAAAACTACACTGATGAAAGTGATGAATGGAAATATTATTAATTACAAAGGTAAAGTTAATTTAAAAGATGATGAAAATATTGGCTATCTCATTGAACATCCAAAACTTTATGATAATAAAACGGGGCTTTATAATTTAAGACTCTTTGCTCAGGTGCTTGGTCAAGGATTTGATAAAGCCTATTCAGATAAAATTATAGATGCTTTTGGTATGCGTCCTTATATTAAGAAAAAAGTTAAAAAATATTCAATGGGTATGAAACAAAAATTAGCGATTGCCGTATCATTAATGAACAAACCAAAATATCTTATTTTGGATGAACCTACGAATGGTATGGATCCAGATGGCTCAATCGATGTTCTAGAAACGATACAATCTTTAGTAAATGAATTAAATATGAAAATTCTTATTTCAAGTCATAAATTAGAAGACATCGAATTGATTTGTGATAGAGCTGTCTTTTTAAGAGATGGACATTTCGTTCAAGATGTCAATATGAAAGATGGTAGTGCAGAAGAAAGTACCTCTATTACGTTGGACAATGATGATTTTGATCAAGCGCTAAATTATTTACAAGAACATTTTAATGTTATTCATTCTTATAAACAAAATGGAGAAATTCTTATTAAAGCAGAACGAGATTATCGAACATTGCTTAAAGCGCTCGCACATATTAATGTGTATCCTAAATATATTGAAACACGTAAAAATTCGCTTCGAGATACGTACTTTAATATTAATCAAAGAGGTGACCATTAGATGAAGAGTTTACAATTAGTTAAATATGATATATTAAGTTTTTTTAAAAGTTATTTAACATATATCGCGCTTATATGTATCTGGGGTATCATCACAGCAATGACTGTACTATTAGCAAAAAATAATGATAAAGTCGATTATTCAATGATATTACCAATGGCAAATTGGATGTTTCTATTCTTTGGTTTACTCGTTGTTATTAAAACAATTACACGTGACTACTCTCAAGGAACGATTCAACTTTATATGAATAAAGTGAAAAATAGAGTAGGTTATGTGATAGCGAAAACGATTTCGATTATTATTTTTTCGTTCATATTTACACTTATCACGTATGTTACACTTTTAGTTATTCAGACTTTTACAGATGGTAAAAATTTAAATGGAGATAAATTCCTAACGAATATTTGGTTCTATCTTATCTTCTTACTATTTTTTGGACTATTATTATTCTTAATTACTTTAATTGTCCAAAAACCAGCAGTCATTTTTACATTAGGTATCTTTTTAGTGTTTATCGTACCATTTTTACAACCATTTTTAGGCTTAATCCCTGAATGGGGCGATAATATTCAAAAATCACTCAAATATATACCTTTTAGTTACTTAACAGAAAAATCATCATCAGGTAGTATTAAATTTACGAATTGGCAATGGTTCATTTCTATTGCATCTATTGTTATTTTATTTATCGCTGATGTACTTTATGCTGCTAAACGAGACATTTAAATTAATAACTTTTTAATAAAACTGGCGACGATACGTTCAATTTTTGTCGCCAGTTTTATTTGCATTGAAAGGTACTTTAATATTTTTTGAATATAATCATAGTTATGATATATTAAAAAAAATAAGTATATAAGTGGTGGTCCTATTGCATATTCAAAATAGATGGGTTATCTCAATTTTATTTATTGTCATTTCTTTATTAGTTGTACTAGGATTGACAATTTATAAAAATGAAAAAACGGTTGATTTAAGTGATGTAGAAATTAATCATTTAAAGCTTAATGAAACGTTTGATAACTCAGAATATAGTTTAAATAAGCATGTGAAATTAGATAGGTATGTTTTTTATAATCATAATAAATATAAAAATTTAACAATAAAAGTCAAGAAAAAACATCACAAAATTAAAGGAATTATCTTAGTTAAAGATACTTTTGTTAACACAAATTTTGATGTTCATATAGGTGACCAAATCGATGCTGTTATAGATAATCTAGGTTATAACTATGACAAAGATAAGGTAGGTAAAGGTTATGATGCTTTAGTGTATCTTGATAAAGATCATCACATGAAATTATCAATTTTATATAAAGATAATATTGTTAAGCGAATTGAATTCTTTAGTCGTTGATAGTTAATAAAAATAAATTTATGTTTTAAGAAAGTATGTGAAAGAGAAATGGATAAAATTACTTTTTTGAATGAACTGGAAACGGAACTTGATGATTTACCACGTAAAGAAAAAGATAAAGTTATGAATGAATATGAAGATATCTTTTATAATCAAGAAACAAAAGGCAAGACAGATGCTCAAATATTAGATGATTTGAAAAATCCTTATACTATTGGAAAAGAAATAAAAGCTAAAGAAGCAATTTCACATGCTAAAGTTACACCTAACTTTCGTAATATTGTAAAAGCTATTATGGCATCATTAAGTTTGGGCGTTATTTCTTTCTTCTTAATTGTTATCCCAATTATAATATTCTTAATATTTCTAGCCTTTGTTTTCGTCATTTCAATTGTGCTTATTTGTTTACCTATCTTATTAATTATTATTAGTATTCTTAAAGGTACTCCTGACTCTTTAAGTAATTTTCTTTATAGTATTTCTTATGCTGGTATAGGTATATTAGTGTTCGTTGCAATAATAAAAATTGTTCAGAATTTATATAAACTTGTTTTAAAATATTTATCATGGTATATAAAAATAATTAAAGGAAGAATCCAGTGATGAAAAAATTAACAATAAGTGGATTAGTTATATTTGTTGTTTTTTTTCTAGCAGCCACGTTAGTATGGTTTGTTCATGATAAAGATATCTATAAACGACTGAAATATAATGAAACGTTTCATCAATCATCTATCTCTAAATTGAATATAGATAGTTATAGTTCTGATATCACTATTACTCAAGGTTCTTCATTTAGAGTGAAATATTATGGGGACAATAGTATAAAAGTGAACACTCAAAAAGGCAGCTTAAATGTAAAAGAATCACGTTCTTCTAAAAGAGGATATAGCTTTAATCTAAACCCTTTTAAAAGAAGTAAGTTCAACATACATATAACCATTCCACCTGATAAATTAAAACAATTAAATATTGATGCTAAATTAGGAAAATTAAATATTAATAACATAGATATCAAAAAAGCTAGAATTAGAAAAGACGGAGAAAATTTAAATATCAAAGAAGCTAAACTTGATCGTATTGATTATTATAGTGATCATGGCACAATTAATATAAAAAATAGTGATATAAAAAATAGTCAATTTAAAGTAATACATTCTAATATTGTGGTTAATCATTGTACCTTGAAAAATGGATTGTTCATTACAAATGAAGGAAAGCTTGACTTTAAAAACATGCCAAGTCAAATTGATATGAAGAGCTCAAGTAAAAAAGGTGATATAAACATTGATTATAAAACCAAGCCTAAAGACACCTTGTTAAAACTACATCCAGGAATGGGTGACAATAACATTAAGAATCCTTATTTTAAAGATAGCAAAGTAGGTAATAGTTATAATATTATAGAGTGTTATAACGTTAAAGGTGATATAAATATTAAATAGGATGAAAAAGATTAGACAAAACGTTGATTAATTAAATTTTAAAACGTTTATCTAATCTTTTTTTATTAATACGTAGCAAATGTTAAATCAGTATCTAGCTTTCCAGTAAATTCTATTAAATCAAGTTCATGACCCTCTAACCATGATTGAAAGTCGATAGATAGAGGGGGTCTATTCTCACCTAATGTCATCCAAGCTTTTAAATGTTTAGGTTCATACATTGATGTATGAATCGTTCCTGACCAACTTTTAAATAACTTACTATAAATATTATATTTAGGATCATTAAAAAGTTTAAACGCAGTATATTTATCTATATCTTCTGAAGTTTGACTAATTGTGCGAGCAAGACGTTCTTTAGATTCTTTGGTATAGTTACGATTTTCATGTGTTAATATTTCAAAGTGATTAGTACAAACTTTATCATATCTAACATCAAATGAGCGTGGCGTAATTTCAACAATTGCATGATTTAAATGCTTATCCATTAAAATATAACTAAATGAACTTCTATGGGGTAACTCTTTTAGAAATTGAATTGCTTCTTTTACATCTTTACAATATTCTAAGACAAGTCGTCCTACCATATAACATACAAATCCATTTGCAGGATGCTTACGGTGCATAAAATTATATCCCATCACAAGACCTGCTTCATTCATACCATCCATACGACCAGTTACTCTAGAGGTTGGTCCTATTTGCGCGAGTCCACCATCATTTGGTTGATAAAGAAGATATCTGCCATCATATGTAGCAGGATGATAGTCATAATTACGAACCATATAATCTTTACCTTGAAAAACTGTACATCCACTTTCATTTAAATCAGTAAAACGATAGTGACCGAAATTTAAAATCATTTGTTTAGTCGGTAAATTTAATATCTCTTGCATTCCTAATAATTCTTCCCAGATTTCTGGTGCATACGTTTGGAAAATGCTATATGTTTCATTAACATCAATGTCAAAACGAGGTATACGCTTCTTCCATTCACGTTCTCTATTTTCTAGTAAGGGCGTCTGTTTTAACCACTGAGCAGTTTTGATACCTAAATCAAAATGTGATCCGCGAAAGGTCATAATATCTGACTTAACTTCTTGCATGAAAAATCCTCCTATCATTTGTTTTATTATTTATATTGAACAATAATTTATATTAAATTTAAAGTCTTATAATGTTTATTTATATATGATAGTAATTCACTGTGTAAATAAGATAAATGTCATTCATTATAAATAAAGAAAAAATATTTGATTTTTTAAAAATCTTTAATTTTAGGTTTGAAATAATATATAAAAAGGTATGTATTTAATCATAACGTTAACTATGTTAAAATGATTTAATGTAAACGTATTTATTTTAAGTACAGGGGTGAAACATAAATGTGGGATTTCATTAAAGGTTTATTTAAATTCTTATTAAGCTTTACAGCTATTACAGCACTAGTTGTTGGTGTAGTAGTAGTAGTATTTGGCTTTATTTTCAAAAAAGACTTTGAAGATATCGAAAGAAAAACAAAAGAAATCGTATCTGATATTGAAAGCAATAATGCTTAATGCAACGATGTACTATATACCAGTAATTTCATTTGAAGTTACTGGTTTTTTTTATTACTCTTAAATAAATACAATTGGCTAGTATAAATGTTAATAATATTGAATATAATGGAGGTATTAAAATGACAACCAAAGGTTATGTGGGGTCTTATACAAAAAAAGAAGGTAAGGGTATTTATATATTCGAACTTAATGAAGATAATGGAGAAATACAATCAGTAGATACAGGATATGATATCGAAGCATCGACTTATCTTGCTCAAACTGAACAATTTTTGTATGCAATTACTAAAGAGAATGAAGCATGTGGTGTGGCTGCATTTAAAAAAGACGAGAATGGACAGCTTACACTCATTAATAAATGTTTAGCTTCAGAGAATGGAACAGGGTGTTATATTTCTGTTTCTAGTGATCATAACTTCTTATTCGAAGCGGTTTATACTGCTGGAATAGCACGTATATATCAACTTAATCCAGAGACAGGCGAAGTGGTAAAATTAATTGAAGAGTTAGAACATAGTTATCCAACTGGAACACATGAGCGTCAAGATCATAATCATATTCATTTTATTAGAGAAACCCCTGACCATAAATATGTAGCTGTGACTGATTTAGGTGCAGATAAAATTGTAACATATACATTCGGAGTTGAAGGGTTTAAAGAACATGCAGTATCAAAATTCCATGCTGAAGATGGACCGCGTCATATTGAATTCCATAATAATGGGACATACGCGTATGTTGTTCATGAGTTATCTAATAGAGTAAGCGTTGTACAATATCATGATGGAAAATTTGAAGAAATTGAACGTCATTTAACGATTCCTGAAGATTTCACTGGAGAAACTAAATTAGCAGCTGTGAGACTATCTCATGATCAACAAAATCTATATATTAGTAATCGCGGACATGATAGTATAGCGATATTTACAGTAGTTGATGATGGAAAAGGAATTAACCCGATTGAAATAGTAAAAAGCGGGGGAGAATTTCCAAGAGATTTTAATATTACTGAGTCAGATGAATACCTTGTATGTGCACATCAAGAAGGAAATTACGCGCTAACAGTATTTAGACGTGATACAAATAGTGGTATGTTGATTGCTACTGACAATCAGTATACCGCACCTGAAGGTGTATTTGTTGATTTCTTGAATTCATTGTTATAGATAAAAAATATCCCTATAATGTAAACACTTGTAAAGTGAGCCATTATAGGGATTTTTTTATAAGTTTTTGAAAAATGTTCTAATATATTTGAATTTACCTTTATAAGGGGGATAGATAATACTCGAATCTAGTCGAGTAGATTTAAAAATATATGATTTCATATGACTAAATGTATCAAATGAATATTTGCCATGATATTCGCCAATTCCTGAAGCACCTACGCCACCAAAAGGTAAATTTGGGTTAGCTAAATGCATTAAAGTGTCATTGATTGCACCGCCACCAAATGACAATTCTTCTAGCACACAGTTCGTTGTATTTTCATCTTCACTAAATAAATATAAGCTTAGAGGTTTAGATTTGCTTTGAATAATATCTATCGCTTCATTAAAATCATCGTAGACGATGATGGGTAATAATGGACCAAAAATTTCTTCTTCCATAATTTTAGATTGTGGGGTAATGCCGTCTAAAATTGTAGGTTCGATATATTGTTCATTTTCATCCGTATGCCCACCAAAAATCACTTCATTACGATGTATTGCTAATAATTCAGAAAGTCGATTAAAATGTTTTGTATTAACAATACGTCCAAAATCAGGACTATTTTGAATATTTTTGCCATAGAATTCTTCAATAGATTGTTTAAATGATTGAATTAATTCATTTTTAACTTTTCTATTCACTAAAATGTAATCTGGTGCTACACAAGTTTGACCAGCATTGGTGAATTTACCAAAGCTAATACGATCACTTGCTACTTTAATATTAGCAGTTTCATCTACAATCACTGGTGATTTACCACCAAGTTCAAGTGTGACAGGAACTAAATTTTTACTTGTTGCTTCGTAAACAATTCGACCTACATTTTCGCTACCAGTAAAGAATATATAATCAAATGGAAGATTGATTAATGTTTGAGTTTCTTCAACGCCACCTTCAACGACAGCTACAAAATCGCTTGTAAATACATCCTCAATCACTTTTCGCACTACTTGTGCAACATGAGGAGTAAGTTCAGAAGGTTTAATGATGGCGTTATTACCAGCTGCTATAGCACCAATAAGAGGTTCGAATAAAAGTTGTACAGGATAATTAAAGGGACCGATAATTAATATTGTCCCATAAGGCTCAGGCTTAATATAACTCTTTGATGGAAACATAAATAGGGGTGTATCTACTTGCTTAGTTTTAGCCCAGTTTTTTAATTCTTTACGAGCTGTTTTTATACTTTTTAAAAGTATACCAATTTCAGTAGCATACGCTTCTACTGAACCTTTCCCTAAGTCTATTTTTAACGACTCTAATAATTCTGTTTCATGGTCTTTAATACTTTTACTTAATAGTTTTAATTGTTGTTTACGAAATTTGATATCTTTAGTTTGATGTGTTTTAAAAAACTGTTTACTTTCTTGAAATTGTTTTTCTATTAAATTCAATTGTAGTACCTCCTGTACAGTCAATCCCAATACCGTTATAGGTGTGATTGACTATATAATTTTAGTTAAATGTATCCAAGGTTAAAACATTTGAATGAATGATTAAAATAAATTAAAAAAAGGCTGAGAGTTAAGTAACCTACTATCTCAGCCTTATTATATATGAATTAAAATATGAATTATTTAGTTAAAATTTCAGTGATTTGAGGTACAACTTGTTTTTTACGAGAAACTACACCTGATAAGAAAGCCATACCATCATCTAATTGAACATTGAAGGCTTGACCAACTTTATCCTTTTCAGCCCCGACAACTAAAATTTTAGAATCACTGTTAATAATATCAGTGACAACTAATACAAATAAATCATATTTTTCGTTTGCACTTGTTTCTAACATTGCTTTTTCCAATTCATCTTTACGATTTAAGACTTCATCAATATCTACAGTATTGACTTGAGCAATACGAGTAACATAATCTCCCATATTAAATGATTTAGCATCCATATTTAATAACTCTTCAGCAGATTTATCAGTTGTTGAAGCACCTGCTTTCAACATTTCTAAACCATATTCATCTAAATCGACATTAGCAATGTCTTTTAATGCTTTAGCAGTATTTACATCTTCTTCAGTACATGTTGGAGATTTAAATAATAAACTATCTGAAATAATAGCTGAAATCATTAATCCAGCAATTTCAGGTTTAATCTTAAAGTTACGTTCTTTATACATTTTATAAAGAATTGTAGCAGTACAACCTACAGGTTCTGCACGATAGTATAAAGGGCCTGCTGTTTCAAAGTTCGCAATTCTATGATGATCTACGACATTCACAATATTCGCTTTAGCAATAGTTTCAGCACTTTGTTGGAATTCATTGTGGTCAACTAAGATAACGTCTTGACCTTCTAAATCATCATTTAATAAAGTTGGTGCATCAACTTTAAAATGATCTAATGCATATTTTGTTTCAGCACTCACTTCACCTAAGCGATAAGGAGTTGCTTCAGAATTTCCAGTTTGTTGTTCAAAATCAGCCATGATAATAGCTGAAGATATTGCATCTGTATCCGGATTTTGATGTCCAAAAATATAAGTTTTTGCCATTGATTTATTCACCCTTAATTTTTAAATTTATCCTTATTTTAGCATGTTTTAATTGATAACTTCTACCTTTGCACCTAATGAGTTTTTAAAATGAGCTAAAGCGAACTGATGACCCTCTTCATTAAATGAGGCAACACCTTGTTCAGGGATGATAATATGATAGCCTAAATTATAAGCAGAAATTGCTGTATGGAGTACACATATATCAGTACATACACCTACAATTTCAACAGTATCAATATGTCTTTCTCTTAATAAACTATCTAAAGCAGTACCATAAAAAGAATCATAACGTCGCTTATCTAAATAATGTACAGTATCTTCATTTTTATATTTATCAAAAAATGATTTTACCTTACCATATAATTGACGACCTGAAGTGCCTTCAATGTTATGTGGTGGGAATAATTTAGTTTCAGGATGATACGGGTCTTCTTCAAAATGTAAATCCATCATGAAAAAGATATTATCATGTTGATGTTGATATTGATTGAGTCTTTCTACAATAAACTGTTCAATATCTTGGCCTGGTTTACCACAAGTTAATCGACCGTCATCAGCGATAAAATCATAAGAATAATCTACAACAATCAATGCTTTGTTAGTCATAATAAACATCCCTTTCTTAATAAATGTTTGAATACCTTAAAAAATGTATAATATTAAATTATAAATATAGTATAGCTATACACCATTATGGTTACAAATATATTTAATAACAACATAAGATAGGGGATAAAAAATATTGATCAATGCACAGGATTTTGGTTTAAAAGGAAAACATAAACGAAGAGATACTAAAGCTATACAAAAAGCACTTAATGCCGCAAGATACGGAGAACATACAGTTTATATACCATCTGGGACTTATTATATTAGTAAAGCATTAGTGATATATAATCATACCACTTTAATATTAGAAGATGATACCATCTTGCAGCGTCACTCGAGAGATGCATTGTTAAAAAATGGTAAAAAATTTGGTTTCTATCATGGATATCAAGGAAATGGGCATATTAAAATAAAAGGTGGTATATTTGATATGAACGGTTCAAAGTACCCCTATAATAATACCGCAATGTCTATAGGTCATGCTGAAGATATCGAGTTAATAGATATTACAGTACTTGATGTTGTAGGTGGACATGCACTAGATGCTTGTGGAATCAATGGTTTATATATTAAGAACTGTAAGTTTAAAGGCTTTTTTGATGTAAATGGTGATCGCTCATTTTCTGAAGCAATTCAATTAGACATTCAAGTGCCTGGGTCATTTCCTAAATTTGGTACGACTGATGGCACGATTACCAAAAATGTTGTCATTGAAGATTGCTATTTTGGAAATTCAAACCAATATAAAATGCAAGCTTGGAATAGAGCGATAGGCTCTCATGCCAGTCGTTATAATCGCTTTTACGAAAATATTCATATAAGGAATAATGTGTTTAACGGAATGAATGAATATGCATTAACTCCGTTAAAATCAAAGACAATGTTTATCTCAAATAATACCTTTATAAATTGTAATGGTGGTATTCGTTTTCTTGGAGTTAAAGATGGAAAAAATGCGGCTGATGTTTCTACAGGACAAGTTCAAAAGACTCAAGCTGGAGATAATTTGACTGTAACCGGTAATCATTTCGAAGGAGAAATGAAAAGAGATGCTATACACGTGAGAAGTTATAATAATGTAAAACATACTAATGTTTTTATTGCAGGTAATTCGTTTAATCATTCGACACAAAGATTACATTTAGAAGATATTTCTAATTTGACATTTAATCAAAGTGATAAAGTTAAAGTTAAAAAAATTAATATTGATTAGTATTTAATTTAAAAAGGTATAATTATAGATGAAAAATAAATGATACGCGCTTTATTATGATATATAATAAAGCGTTTTCTTTTATGTTATAATATCATTATTTTCTTTTATGTTATAATATCATTATATATTTTCAAAAAAGTCAGATTTCTATGAGGCTTGTTTGCAATATAATAGGTATCAAATCAACTTTGTTGAGATGATGCCATATTTCTAAAAATAGAATATATTAAGTTAAGTTTCTAATTTTAAAGGGGGAGAATTAGATGACTAAGCAATCAGGTTTTCGAAGAAATGCACAATACTTAACATTTTTTTCTAAAAAAGATCATACAAATCAATCTTATTCTATGGGGCAATTATTGGGGCTCATTTTAGGACCGTTATTGTTTGTTCTTATCTTATCATTCTTTCATCCAGTAGAACTTCCTTTCAAAGGGGTATATGTTTTAGGAATTACGGTGTGGATAGCTATTTGGTGGATTACAGAAGCGATACCAATTGCTGCAACGAGTTTTTTACCACTCATACTTTTGCCTTTAGGACATGTACTTTCGCCTGAACAAGTCTCTTCTGAATATGGTAATGATATTATCTTTTTATTTTTAGGTGGTTTTATTCTTGCAATTGCTATGGAAAGGTGGAATTTACATACACGTGTAGCTTTAACTATTATTAGATATATTGGGGCAAGCACGAGTAAAATATTATTAGGATTCATGATTGCTACAGGATTCCTATCAATGTTTGTATCAAATACAGCGGCTGTTATGATAATGATACCTATTGGTTTAGCAATTATTAAAGAAGCGAATGAGTTGAAAGATGATGACGTTAAATCAGATAGTATTTCGAAATTTGAAAAATCACTTGTTTTAGCAATTGGTTATTCTGGGACCATCGGAGGATTAGGTACACTTATTGGAACACCGCCACTCATTATACTAAAAGGACAATTTGAACAACATTTTGGACAAGAAATTAGCTTTGCTAAATGGATGATTGTTGGTATTCCTACAGTCATTATTTTAATAGCACTAGCATGGGCTTATTTAAGATTTATCGCATTTAGACATGATCTGAAGTATTTACCGGGTGGTCAAACATTGATTGAAGATAAACTCAATCGTCTTGGTAAAATGTCTTATGAAGAAAAAGTAGTTCAAGCTATTTTTATTCTTGCCAGCTTACTATGGATAACAAGAGAATTTATTTTAAAAAATTTTTCAATAACATCTGAAGTTGCAGACGGTACAATTGCAATATTTATTTCTATTTTACTTTTTATATTTCCGGCTAAAAGTAAAGAAAAGCATAAGCGAATTATTGATTGGGAAGTGGCAAAAGAATTACCATGGGGTGTACTTATATTATTTGGTGGAGGCTTAGCTTTAGCAAAAGGAATTTCAGAAAGTGGTTTAGCAAAATGGCTAGGTGAGCAACTGAAAATGTTAGATGGGGTGCATCCACTAGTAATCGTTATTGTCATTACAATATTTGTGTTATTTTTAACAGAAGTGACTTCGAATACAGCAACTGCTACAATGATTTTACCTATTCTTGCTGCGCTATCTGTAGCAGTAGGTGTACATCCATTGTTATTAATGGTACCTGCAGCTATGGCAGCAAACTGTGCTTACATGTTACCAGTAGGAACACCCCCAAATGCTATTATATTTGGATCAGGTAAGTTGAGTATTAAAGAAATGGCTAAAGTAGGAGTTTGGGTTAATTTAATTTCTGCAGTGATTATTATAGTAGTTGTTTATTTCTTAATGCCACATATTTTAGGATTTGATATTTCTGACACATTAAATTTAAAATAAAATTAAATATCTTGAAATCATATATTCATTATGTATGTTTTATCTTAATACTTTAAATAAATACATAAAAAGAGCCTGGGACATCATGAGTTCATGAGTGATCCTAGGCATTTTTAATATGATGCGGTTAGATTTTCAGAATGAGAGGATAACTTCAACACAAATATTGTCCACTCTATTTTATTGACGATGAAAAGCGCCAATAATTTTTACTGAAAAATCTAATGTTTCTAATATCGAGATAACTTTATTCAAATTATCTGATAGACCGGTATCTGCTTGTACAAAGAAACGATACATACCCAGTTGAGTTTTCAGTGGTCTTGATTCAATCCATGATAAATTAATATCAAATAATGCAAATGTAGTCAGTATACTTGCCAGTAATCCAGCTTTGTCATACTTAGGGGTAATTAATAGCATTGTGTTATTCGTTTTAGACTCAAAGTTATTATCATTTTTTATGACTAAAAAACGTGTAACATTATGCGGATAATCTTGAATATTACTCTCTATAGCAGTATATCCGTACATTTCACCACTACCCACAGGAACAATGGCAGCTACATCTGAGGAAATTTTTTCTAATCCTTGAATCGTACTGTCAACATAATCGTAAGAAAATTGATGTTTTTGAATGTATTGGCTTGTTTGACTGATGGCTGGTGCGATAGAGTATACCTTTTTTATATTTTCTACCTTTGAATCACTTGTCGCATATAAACCAAAATTAATATCTAAATGTATTTCCCCATGTGCAAAAACATGTTGTTGAGCCAGTGCATCTGCCACAATGTTTATAGTTCCTTCAATTGAATTTTCTATTGGTACAATTGCTACAGATTGAGCGTCACTATTTACTGCCTTAATGACTTCGTATAAATTAGACTTTGGTATGAAATTAAAGTTATCTTTTGAAAAATATTTTTTAGCAGCTAAATATGAAAATGTACCTTCGGGACCTAAATAATATAAATGCATGATGAATTGTCACCTCATGAATCTTGTACACTAGTGGAATGGACATTTCATCGGTATCGCTTTTTTATAATGGAAATTAGGATCTTTAATAATATTTTTGTATCCATGATGATAATTAGCAGTTAACGTTGGCGATAACGGTGGGGCTAACCATGACCATTTTCCAGTAACATCACGATGATGCTGTTCCTCTTTTTCTTCAAATAATTCAAATTGTTTAGCAGCAGTTAAGTGGTCAACAATAGAAACACCCTGTGATTTAAAAGAGTGATAAACTGCATAATTTAATTCTACTAATGTACGATCTTTATTAAATGAATTATTTTTAAGTGTACCAAATTCAAATGTTTCTGCAACTTTTTCAAGCAAATTATAGCGGTAAGTATCAGTAAAATTACGAACTGCAATTTCAGTGACCATGTACCAACCATTAAAAGGAGCAGTTGGATATGTAATTCCACCTATTTTCAAATCCATATTAGAAATAATAGGAACACCATACCATTTTAAATGTAAATCTTTCAGCTTTGGAAATTGATCATGTTCTATATCAACTTCTTTAATCAATGAAGCTGGAAATTCATGATATTTTATAGGTGAATTTGGTAATTGATAAATAAGAGGAAGCACGTCAAAGTCTGAACCTTTGCCTTTCCATCCCAAATGATTAGCTAATTGCGTTATCTCGCGTTCTGATGGATCGCCTTTATCTTCATATCCTGCGTAACGTATTAATTGATTGTTATATATTTTAGGTGCATCAGTTGAAGAAAATATAGTGATATATGGTTTGATTTTACCGCCATTTGTTGCTTTGCTTAAATGATTATGAAGCGCATCTAAGAAATGTTGTTCTGTATAAATATCTCGTGCATCCACAACGTTTAATGATTCCCAAAATAAGCGGCCGACACATCGATTGGAATTACGCCATGCCATTTTAGCACCATAATTTAGTTCTTCATAAGTATGTGTATAAGTACCTGTTTGATTGATTTCTTTCTCTATCTCAGTGATACGTTTAGAAATAATATGATTTGAGTAATTTAATTCACCATACATAGTTTGGATAAAATTTTTAGCTTCTTCTAATAGCATATAAACACCTCAATAGTATTATAAGCGAGTAACTGATATAACACATACAATAAATACTTATGTCATGAATTTGTCGAATTAAAAAAATTTAATTTTTAAATTAAAGACTATTATCGAAAATACTCACTATTACTGAATTGTGATAAAATATACAAAAAGGTTGTTAGGAGAGATGAGGATGTATCGTTACGAAGATGATAGTTTAATGTTACATAATGACTTATATCAAATAAATATGGCAGAAAGTTACTGGAATGACGGTATTCATGAAAGAAATGCAGTGTTTGATTTGTATTTCAGAAATATGCCATTTGGAAGTGGATATGCTGTTTTTAATGGGTTAAAAAGGATGATTCAATTTATAGAAAACTTCCATTTTAGTGATTCTGATATCGAATATTTACAATCAATAGGATATAAAAATGATTTTTTAAAATATCTTAAAAATTTGAAATTTACAGGGAATATTCGCGCGATGCAAGAAGGGGAATTGTGTTTTGGGAATGAACCATTATTACGAGTAGAAGCGCCATTAATTCAAGCTCAACTTATTGAAACGATTTTACTTAATATTGTAAATTTTCATACGCTTATTACAACGAAAGCTAGTAGAATTCGTCAAGTTGCACCACAAGATACGTTAATGGAATTTGGTACACGACGTGCACAAGAAATTGATGCCGCAGTTTGGGGAGCGCGTGCAGCATATATTGGTGGGTTTGATTCAACAAGTAATGTCCGAGCAGGCAAATTATTTGATATTCCAGTTTCCGGAACTCATGCTCATGCACTCGTTCAAACATATGGTGATGAGTATAAAGCATTTAAGATTTATGCAGAACGACATAAAAATTGTGTGTTTTTAGTAGATACGTTCCACACTTTAAAATCAGGGGTACCAACTGCAATTAAAGTTGCAAAAGAATTAGGAGATTCCATTAATTTTATAGGTATAAGATTAGATTCTGGTGACATTGCATATTTATCGAAAAAAGCTCGTCGTATGCTTGATGATGCAGGCTTTAAAGACGCAAAAATCATTGCTTCAAATGATTTAGATGAGCAAACAATTACCAGTTTAAAGGCACAGGGTGCAAAAGTAGATTCTTGGGGTGTAGGGACTAAATTGATCACGGGTTATGATCAACCAGCCTTAGGAGCAGTTTATAAGCTTGTCGCTGTTGAAAATAATGAAGGTGAATATGTAGATCGTATCAAGCTATCAAATAATGCGGAAAAAGTTACTACGCCTGGTAAGAAAAAAGTATATCGTATTATTAATACTAAAACTGGCAAGGCTGAAGGTGACTATATCACGCTTGAACATGAAAATCCTAATAAAGAAAAACCATTAAAGATGTTCCATCCAGTTCATACTTATAAAATGAAACATGTTAAGCATTTTGAAGCGGTTGATTTACATCATTCAATTTTCGAAAATGGTAAGTTAGTTTATGACTTACCAAGTGAAAAAGAAACTCAAGATTATTTAAAACAATCATTATCACAATTGTGGGAAGAAAATAAACGTTATTTAAATCCACAAGAATATCCAGTAGATTTAAGCACAAGTTGTTGGAATAATAAACAAAAGCGCATTCTTGAAGTGACAGAACATGTTAAGGAAATGGAGGAAGACAATGACTAATTTACAAGATATCGTAGTAAAAGAAATGAAAGTAAAGAAACATATTGATAGTCAACAAGAAATTCGTGAGATTATCCAATTCATTAAAAATTATGTTCAATCACATACATTTATTAAGTCATTAGTACTTGGTATATCTGGTGGTCAAGATTCTACACTCACTGGTAAATTAGCGCAATTAGCAGTTGAAGAACTCCGTAAAGAAGGAAGAGAATGCCAATTTATAGCAGTTAAACTTCCCTATGGTAAACAAAAGGATGCTGATGAAGTAGAAGATGCACTTCATTTTATTCAACCTGATGAAGTGATTACAGTTAATATTAAACCGGCAGTAGATCAAAGTGTAGCATCATTGAAAGAAGCGGGTATTGAACTTACAGACTTCCAAAGAGGAAATGAAAAAGCAAGAGAGCGCATGAAAGTACAATTTTCTATTGCTTCAAATCGTAGTGGTATTGTTATAGGAACGGACCATTCAGCTGAAAATATCACAGGTTTTTATACTAAATACGGTGATGGTGCTGCTGATATTGCACCTATTTTTGGACTGGATAAACGCCAAGGTAGACAGCTTTTGGAATATTTAGAAGCGCCATCACATTTATATGAAAAAGTGCCTACTGCTGATTTAGAAGATGATAAACCTCAATTACCTGATGAGGAAGCATTAGGGGTAACTTATAATCAAATTGATGACTACTTAGAGGGCAAAGAAGTACCAAGTGATGCAAAAACAACGATAGAGAATCATTATGTTAAAAATGCACATAAAAGAGAATTGGCATATACTCGCTATACTTGGCCTAAACATTCACATGCAAAAGAATAAATGAATACGTTAATAATTAAATGATTTAATTACTATTAGTTTTTAGTGACAAAATTATTTGTGACTGATAAAATTATTTCGAATTTTAGTTAAATGAAATGAGGAATAATATGTCAGTAATAACGTCAAATCCATGGATAATGGTATTAGCGATATTCATCATTAACGTTTTTTATGTTACATTTCTTACAATGCGCACAATTTTAACGTTAAAAGGATATCGTTATATGGCAGCAGTAGTAAGTTTTTTTGAAGTTTTAATATATGTTGTTGGATTAGGGCTAGTGATGTCTAGTTTAGATCAAATTCAAAATATTATTGCATATGCCTTTGGATTCTCAATAGGTATCATTGTTGGAATGAAAATTGAAGAAAAGCTTGCGTTAGGCTATACAGTTGTAAACGTAACATCTTCAGAATATGAGCTCGATTTACCTAAAGAGTTACGAAATTTAGGTTATGGTGTTACTCACTATGAAGCACATGGTAGAGATGGAAGTCGAATGGTAATGCAAATTTTAACACCTAGACGTTATGAACGAAAATTAATGGAAACTGTTCGTAGTTTAGATGAAAAAGCATTTATCATTGCGTATGAACCTAGAGCCATTCACGGTGGATTCTGGACTAAAGGTGTTCGAACTAAGAAAGTAAAAGCATATGAAGTAGAAGAAATAGAAAGTGTTGTGGAACATAGTGAAGTTCAAGGTAAATGAAAATGAAACTATTTCAGATTGTATTGCACGTATGAGAAAAGAAGGATACATGCCAGTCAGACGTATTGAAAAACCTGTGTACTTTGAAGATAAACAAGGAAATATAAAGATATTACGACAAGATATTCAATTTGTTGGTAAGAAAATCGAAAACGACATTTAATAACTGCTCATATATAGGTCTTTGACACTTTAGAAGTCAGAGACCTTTTAATATTTTTATAAAGTTCGTAAACCTATATTCAATTAGAATAAAAAATCTTTATACTTTTAGTATAGAATCTGTTAAACTATAAATATAGAGTTAAATACGAACTATTTTACTTAAAATCGATTTAATGTACAGCTTTTTATAAAAATAATTACATAAGATAGGAGTTTAATAATGATTGAACGTTATTCAAGAGAAGAAATGTCTAGTATTTGGACAGACCAAAATAGATATGAAGCATGGTTAGAAGTTGAGATTCTTGCTTGTGAAGCCTGGAGCGAATTAGGGTATATTCCTAAGGACGACGTAAAAAAAATTCGTGAAAATGCTAAAGTTGATGTCAATCGTGCAAAAGAAATTGAACAAGAAACACGTCATGATGTAGTAGCATTTACAAGACAAGTATCTGAAACACTTGGAGAAGAACGTAAATGGGTTCATTATGGATTAACTTCTACAGATGTTGTAGATACTGCATTAAGTTATGTAATTAAACAAGCTAATGAAATTATTGAAAAAGATATTGAACGCTTTATTAAAGTACTTGAAGAAAAAGCTAAAAAATACAAATATACATTAATGATGGGTCGTACACACGGTGTTCATGCTGAGCCAACTACTTTTGGCGTAAAAATGGCATTATGGTATACAGAAATGAAACGTAATTTAAAACGTTTTAAAGAGGTACGTAAAGAAATTGAAGTTGGGAAAATGAGTGGTGCAGTAGGAACATTTGCCAATATCCCTCCTGAAATTGAAAGTTACGTTTGTAAACATCTCGGAATTGACACAGCCCCTGTATCAACTCAAACACTTCAACGTGATCGTCATGCTTATTACATTGCAACTTTAGCGTTAATTGCGACATCATTAGAAAAATTTGCTGTAGAAGTTCGTAATTTACAAAAAACTGAAACGAGAGAAGTTGAAGAAGCATTTGCAAAAGGTCAAAAAGGATCATCAGCAATGCCGCATAAACGTAATCCAATCGGTTCAGAAAATATTACAGGTATTTCAAGAGTGATTCGTGGTTATATTACGACTGCTTATGAAAATGTCCCATTATGGCATGAACGAGACATTTCTCATTCTTCTGCAGAGCGAATTATGTTACCAGATGTAACAATTGTATTAGATTATGCTTTAAATAGATTTACTAATATTATCGACCGTTTAACAGTATTTGAAGATAATATGAGAAATAATATCAATAAAACATTTGGTCTTATTTTCTCACAACGCGTTTTACTTGCATTGATTAATAAAGGTATGGTTCGTGAAGAAGCATACGATAAAGTACAACCTAAAGCAATGAAATCTTGGGAAACTAAAACACCTTTCCGTGAACTTATAGAACAAGATTCAACCATTACAAATGTTTTATCTAAAGAAGAATTAGACGAGTGTTTTGATCCAAAACATCATTTGAACCAAGTTGATACCATTTTTAAACATGCTAATTTAGAATAGTTTACTAATATAGTTTTAGTATTTTCAATTGAAATAACTACACTTTAATTAATTAATGCGTTAAAATATAGTTATATTTAATTTGAAAATAGGGGTTGCTTGAGATGCAAATTGAAAAATTAAGAGGAGAAGCATTGGATGAATTATTTGATGCTATCTTAACACTTAAAGATAGAGAAGAATGTTATCAATTCTTTGATGATTTATGTACAGTCAATGAAATTCAATCTTTATCTCAAAGACTTCAAGTTGCTAAAATGATAAAGCAAGGTTTTACTTATGCAACTATAGAAAAGAAATCTGGTGCATCAACAGCTACGATATCTAGAGTTAAACGCTCACTGCAATGGGGTAATGATGCGTATACAATGATTTTAGATAGATTAAATGTTGAAACAAAAGAATAAATAAAGAGAGACAATTGCTTAGCTAAAAATAGCAATTGTCTCTTTTTTGTGAATATAATTTTTACAATTTATACTAGTATAAACTTAGTGTATTGATTTAGAATTGCAAAGGTAAAAATGCTATAATTTAGTGTATGTTAAAAGAAGGAGTTATGGATAATGTATGACATTAGAAAGTGGCAGCATGTATTTAAACTTGATCCTGCCAAAGAGATTAGCGACGAAAATTTAGAAGCCTTATGTATGTCAGATACTGATGCCATCATGATTGGTGGGACAGACGATGTAACTGAAGATAATGTCATTCATCTTATGAGTAGAGTTAGAAGATATCCATTACCTTTAGTACTAGAGGTTTCAAATTTAGATAGCGTAATGCCTGGCTTTGACTTTTATTTTATACCTTCAATATTAAATAGTAATGATGTGACGTATCATAATGGTTTGCTTCATAAAGCATTAAAACAATATGGTCATATGATTAATTTTGAAGAAGTGATGCTTGAAGGGTATGTCGTTCTTAATCCAGATAGTAAAGTAGCCAAACTGACACAATCAAATACTCAGTTAGATGTTGAAGATATTGAAGCTTATGCTCAACTCGTTGAAGAAATGTATAAGTTGCCAATTTTGTATTTAGAATATAGTGGTACATATGGAGATAAAGATATTGTAAAAGCCGCTTCCCAAATGTTAACCCATACACAATTATTTTATGGTGGCGGTATTAGTTCTTTAACTGAAGCTAAAGAAATGAAAAACTATGCCGATACAATTATTGTAGGTAATATTATATACTCAGATATTAAAAAAGCTTTAAAAACTGTAAAAATAAAGAAGGAGTCGAAATAATGAATGCTCTAGTAAGTAATATGAATAAAGAACAAAGTGAAGCAGTTAGAACGACAGAAGGTCCTCTGCTTATCATGGCTGGCGCAGGTTCAGGTAAAACAAGGGTGTTAACACATCGCATAGCCTACTTATTAGATGAAAAAGATGTGTCTCCGTATAACATTTTAGCTATTACCTTTACTAATAAAGCTGCAAAAGAAATGAAAGAGCGTGTGGAACACTTGGTTGGTGAAGAAGCTCAAGTGATTTGGATGTCAACGTTCCATTCAATGTGTGTAAAGATTTTAAGAAGAGATGCAGATCGTATTGGAATTGAACGCAACTTTACCATTATTGATCCAACTGATCAAAAATCTGTAATTAAAGATGTACTTAAAAATGAAAATATTGATAGTAAACGTTTTGAACCGAGAATGTTTATTGGTGCCATCAGTAATTTAAAAAATGAATTGAAAACGCCCGAAGATGCGATGAAAGAAGCAAATGATTTTCATTCACAAATGGTTGCAACAGTATATAGTGGATATCAACGTCAACTGTCTAGAAATGAAGCATTGGATTTTGATGATTTAATCATGAAAACGATTCGTTTATTTGAACGTGTACCAGATGCATTAGAATACTATCAAAATAAATTTCGAAGTGAATGCGTTCATTTATGAC
>NZ_KV796872.1:0-44301 GCF_001809305.1 Staphylococcus sp. HMSC072H03 | reverse complement strand
TAGATGAGTATCAAGATACAAATAAAGCACAATATACACTTGTTAAATTACTTGCAAGTAAATTTAAAAATTTATGTGTTGTAGGTGATTCTGATCAATCAATATATGGATGGCGTGGTGCAGATATTCAAAATATATTATCTTTCGAGGAAGACTATCCTGAAGCAAAGACCATTTTCCTAGAACAAAATTATCGATCAACAAAAACCATTTTAACAGCTGCAAATGAAGTGATTAAACATAATACTGAACGGAAGCCTAAAGGGTTATGGACTGCAAATAATGGTGGAGAAAAGATTAAATATTATGAAGCGATGACTGAACGTGACGAAGCAGAATATGTAGTTCGTGAAATTATTAAACATCGTAAGTCTGGAAAAGACTATAATGATATGGCAATTTTGTATCGAACAAATGCACAATCACGTGTGTTAGAAGAAACATTTATGAAATCAAATATTCCTTATACGATGGTTGGAGGCCAAAAGTTCTATGATCGTAAAGAAATCAAAGATCTATTAAGTTATTTAAGAATAGTAGCAAATAGTAATGATGATATTAGTCTTCAAAGAATTATTAATGTTCCTAAAAGAGGGATAGGACCATCATCAGTTGATAAAATTCAACGATATGCACTAGATAACAATATTAGTATGTTTGATGCATTAGGAGAAGTGGATTTTATAGGGCTCTCTAAAAAAGTAACTCAAGAATGTATACAATTTTATGAAATGGTTCAAAACTTAATTAAAGAACAAGAATTTTTAGAAATTAGTGAGATTGTTGAGGAAATACTTGAAAAATCAGGATATCGTCAAATGTTAGAACATGAACAAACAATTGAATCACGTAGTCGTCTTGAAAATATTGATGAATTTATGTCTGTACCTAAAGACTATGAAAAAGATACACCTTTAGAAGAACAATCATTGATTAACTTTTTAACTGATTTATCACTTGTCGCAGATATTGATGAAGCACAAATTGATAGTGGTGTAACGTTAATGACCATGCATTCTGCAAAGGGATTAGAGTTCCCAATTGTATTCTTAATGGGTATGGAAGAATCACTTTTCCCTCATATTAGAGCAATTAAAAGTGATGACGAACATGAGATGGAAGAAGAAAGACGAATTTGTTATGTAGCCATCACACGTGCAGAAGAAGTGTTATATATTACACATGCAACTTCTCGTATGTTATTTGGACGTTCACAAGCAAATCTACCATCACGCTTCTTAAAAGAAATTCCTGAAGAATTATTAGAAACACCAGCAAAATCAAAACGACAAACAATCACTTCTAAGTCAACTACATCGTCAAAACGTGGTTTTAGTAAACGTACGACTTCTACTAAAAAACAAGTATCTGCTTCAGATTGGAAGGTAGGAGATAAAGTGACACATAAATCATGGGGCGAAGGTATGGTGAGTAATGTAAGTGAAAAAAATGGCTCTGTTGAATTAGATATTATATTTAAATCTGAAGGTCCTAAGCGTTTATTAGCTCAATTTGCGCCTATCGAAAAAAAGGAGGATTAGTAAATGGATAACATTCAAAATCGTGTCAATGAACTGCATGATTTATTAAATCAATATAGTTACGAATATTATATAAAAGATAATCCTTCTGTACCTGATAGTGAATATGACAAATTATTACGTGAATTAATTGACATTGAAAATGCACATCCTGAACTAAAAACTGACGATTCTCCAACAGTTAGGGTTGGTGGAGAAGCTCAATCATCATTTGAAAAAGTAAATCACGAAACACCTATGCTTAGTTTAGGTAATGCTTTTAATGAAGAAGAACTAAGACGTTTTGATGAACGTATTCGAGAACATATTGGTAAAGTGGAATATATGTGTGAGCTAAAAATTGATGGTTTAGCAGTTTCTTTAAAGTATGAAGATGGACGATTTGTGCAGGGATTAACGCGAGGAGATGGTACCACAGGAGAAGATATTACAGAAAATCTACGTACTATTCATGCGATTCCTCTTAAAATTAAAGAACCTTTAAATGTCGAAGTTCGTGGAGAAGCATATATGCCACGTCGTTCCTTTATGAGATTGAATGATGAGAGAGAAAAAAATGAAGAACAACCATTTGCTAATCCACGTAATGCAGCAGCAGGTTCTTTAAGACAATTAGATCCTAAATTAGCTGCTAAACGTAAACTAAGTGTCTTTTTATATAGTGTAAATGATTTTACAGATTTTAACGCTACTACTCAAAGTGATGCATTAGATGAATTAGATCGTTTAGGTTTTAAAACTAATCATGAACGTGCACGCGTAGAAGATATAGAGGGTGTACTAGAATATATTAAAAAGTGGACTAAACAACGTGAACAGTTATCTTATGATATTGATGGAATTGTTATTAAAGTGAATGATCTTGATCAACAAGACGAAATGGGATTTACTCAAAAATCTCCACGTTGGGCAATAGCTTATAAGTTTCCAGCCGAAGAAGTTGTCACAGAACTTAAAGATATTGAATTAAGTATAGGACGTACTGGCGTCGTTACACCGACAGCCATTTTAGAACCTATTCGTGTTGCGGGTACTACAGTTTCAAGAGCATCGCTTCATAATGAAGATTTAATTAAAGAACGTGATATTAGAATCGGTGATAGCGTTATAGTGAAAAAAGCTGGAGATATTATTCCTGAAGTCGTAAGAAGTATTATTGACCGTCGTCCAAATGATGCAAAACCATACCGTATGCCAACGCATTGTCCAAGTTGTGGTCATGAATTAGTGCGTATTGAAGGAGAGGTTGCGCTTAGATGTATCAATCCAAAATGCCAAGCTCAACTTGTGGAAGGATTGATTCATTTTGTTTCTCGACAAGCGATGAATATAGACGGACTAGGAAATAAAATTATTCAGCAACTGTATCATCATCAACTTATTAAAGATGTAGGTGATATTTTCTATTTAACTAAAGAAGATTTATTGCCTTTAGAACGAATGGGTACAAAAAAAGTAGAAAACTTATTAAGCGCTATTGAACATGCAAAACAAAATTCTTTAGAACATTTATTATTTGGTTTAGGTATACGACATCTTGGCGCCAAAGCAAGTCAAATTTTAGCAGAGAAATTTGAAACCATGGATCGTTTACTTAAAGTAACAGAAGAAGAACTGATAGCGATTCATGATATTGGAGATAAATTAGCACAATCTGTAGTAACGTATCTAGATAATGAGGATATTAAAGCACTTATTGAAAAATTAAAAGATAAAAATGTCAACATGACATATAAAGGTGTTAAATCCTCTGAAATTGAAGGACATCCAGAATTTCAAAATAAGACTATTGTTCTTACTGGAAAATTACAACAAATGACACGTAAAGAAGCAACAACATGGTTAGAAATGCAAGGTGCTAAAGTAACAAGTAGTGTAACTAAAAGTACAGATTTAGTAATAGCTGGTGAAGATGCTGGCTCAAAATTGTCTAAAGCTGAACAATTTGGTACAGAAATATGGTCCGAATCACAATTTATTGAAAAACAAAATGAAATATCAGAATAGAGGAGAACGTAATGAAGCGGTTATTATTATTAGTTATAACGTCGCTTATGATATTGACAGCGTGTGGCAATGGGAATGATAAAAATAGTCAGTCAAATAATAAGCAACAAGAACAAAATTCAAATAATGTAAAAACAGTTGCCACTGATCAAGAAGTTCAAGGAGATAATTATCGTACAATCTTACCATTTAAAGAAAGCCAAGCTCGTGGAGTATTACAAGATAATATGGCTAATAGCTATAACGGTGAAGATTTCGAAAATGGTTTATTACATCTAAGTAAGTCTGTATTTCCAACTGATAATTTTTTATATCAAGATGGGCAGTATTTAGACAAAAATACAGTTAACGCATATTTAAATCCCAAGTATTCTAAAGACGAAATTGATAATATGAGTGAAAGTGAAAAGGAATCAAAAAAAGCTACTGAAAATTTAGGTCTTAATCCATCACATGATGGAGAAACTAAACCAGAAAAAATAGCAGAAAGTTCTCCTGCTTATTTATCTAATATCTTAGAACAAGATTTTTATGATACAAATGATACAAAAGGAAAAACAATTAAAGGCATAACAATTGGTCTTGCTATGAATAGTGTCTATTATTATCAAAAAGAAAAAGATGGAGAAACATATAGCAAATCGCTAGATAATAAAGAAATTGAAAAACAAGGTAAAGCAATGGCTCAAGAGTTACTTACACGCCTTAGAGCAAATAAAGATTTGAAAAATATTCCAATTCACTTTGCAATATATGTTCAATCGAGTCAAGATGCAATTACGCCAGGACACTTTATTGCTAATACTACTGTTGATGACAAACAAACTAAAATTAATAAATGGAATAAAATTGATGAGATTTCAGCACTTTTACCTTCAACAGAAGCAGAAAAATATGACAAAAATCTAAATAATAATTTTAAGCAATTTAATGATGATCTTCAATCTTATTTCTCTAATTTTACTCAAGCAATTGGAAAAGTGAAATTTGTAGATAAGAAACCTAATAAACTAGTGATTGATTTGCCAATCGATTACTATGGTCAAGCTGAAACAATAGGAATTACACAATATGTAACAGAACAAGCTAAGAAATATTTTGATAATATAGATAGTTACGAAATTCGTATAAAAGATGGTAACAATTCAAGAGCACTTATTAGTAAAACAAAAGATGACAAAGACCCACAAGTCCATATTTATAGTAATTAATCAAAAAGAGGTTGTGACACGTCGTGTCACAGCCTCTTTTTGATATTCAATAAATTAATTTATTTTTCGCGAACAATGGTTTTAACTTGATTTAACTGTTGTTCAATAGAATAGTTTGATTTATAGGTGAAGATGCTAACAAGGTATGTAACGATTACACTACTAATAAAACCAGGTATAATTTCATACATACCAAATAGTTCATTAATATTAGCAAGTGGTTTAACCCAGACAATCCAAATAATGACTACGAGAGCTCCAGCAATCATACCACTTATCGCACCCGCACGTGTTAGTTTTTTCCAATATAAAGAAAAAAGAACAAGTGGACTAAACGCTGCACCAAAACCAGCCCAAGCATTTCCGACTAGGTTTAATATAGTGTCATTAGGAGACCAAGCAATAGCAAGAGCTACAATGGCCACAGCTAACACAGATAATCTGCCTACAAGTACAAATTCTTTTTGATGTGACTGAGCATGTTCTTCACCGCGAATGAGCTTATAGAAATCTTCTGTAAGTGAGCTTGAAGTCACTAATAATTGTGAAGAAATTGTACTCATAATAGCAGCTAGAATGGCAGCAAGTAAGAATCCACCTACTAAAGGATGGAAAAGAACTTGGCTCATTATAATAAATAATGTTTCTGGATCGTCCATTTTAATATGATTTTTCGAAATAAAAGCAATTCCAGTTAACCCTACACCCACAGCTCCAAGTAAACCTACAATCATCCAACTTATTCCTAAGCGTCGTGCTTTAGGTAAAAGTTTGTGAGATTTAATAGACATAAATCGTACAATAATATGAGGCTGACCAAAATAACCTAATCCCCATGCAAATAATGAAATCATACCTAAAAAAGTAGTGCCTCTAAATAAATCCATATTAGTTGGTTTCATTTCAGCTACTTGATGGAATGTATCCCATCCACTAAGTTGCATCAAAGCAACTATTGGTACCATTACCATTGCGATAAGCATAATAACCCCTTGGAAAAAGTCAGTAATAGAAACAGCTAAATATCCTCCGAAAAAGGTATATAAAATGACAATAATTGCGACTGAAATAAGTCCCCAATGATAATTTAATCCAAATGCGCTTTCGAATAATTTACCTCCAGAAACGAAGCCAGAGTGCGTATATAAAGTGAAAAAAATAACAATAATAAGACCAGAAATAATTTTAATGATATTATGTTTATCATTAAGACGATTTTTGAAAAAATCAGGGAGCGTAATTGCATCTCCAGCAACTTCTGTATATACTCTAAGCCTTGGTGCAACAACTAGATAGTTAACATAGGCACCAATAGTTAAACCAATCGTAATCCATATTGCCGATAAACCTGTGCTATAAACTGACCCTGGAAGTCCCATAATCATCCAACCACTCATATCTGAAGCACCGGCTGATAAAGCAGTAATATATGGGCCTATATTTCTCCCACCTAACATATACTCACTTAAATTGCCGGTTGCCTGTTTATAACCATAGTAACCAATCACTAGCAGAATAATAAAATAGATTGCAATCATAATATAAGTCTGCCAGCTTGTGTTAGCATGAGTACCTAAATTTGCACCTAATACAAACATTGTAATTACCCCCTTTAAAACTTTTAAATTTATATTTTTCAACAACATTGTACTGAAAAAAGAAATGACGATTTTTAAATTAGTTACATGTAATATTATACAATGATATTTATAGATTAGAGAAGTAAAATTTTATCTATAAATAACAGTTTATTTCAATATAATGATAAGCGTTAACAAGAATTATAGTATAGATAAAAAATAATTCATTTTATTATATAACGTTAATATTAATAAATTATTAATAGAAATTAATGTATATTTATAGATAACTATATAAATGAGTTACATAAGAAAGTTATTTTAATACTTAACTTTGCTAAGAATAGTTAATACACTGAGTATAATAAATATTTAGATTTTTAACTGAAAATTTGATACAATTTTATGATGAATGAGTAATAAGGAGGCTTTTTTAATAATGACTAAAGTTACACGCGAAGAAGTTGAACATATAGCACATTTAGCAAGACTTCAAATTTCTCCTGAAGAAACTGAAGAAATGGCTAATACACTTGAAAGTATCTTAGATTTTGCAAAGCAAAATGATTCAGCAGATACTGAAGGTGTGGAACCAACATATCATGTCTTAGATTTACAAAATGTGTTACGTGATGATAAAGCAATCGAGGGTATTCCTCAAGAACTTGCATTAAAAAATGCGAAAGAAACAGAAGACGGTCAATTTAAAGTACCAGCTATCATGAATGAGGAGGACGCTTAAGATGAGTATTCGTTATGAATCTGTTGAAACACTTTCAGAAATGATTAAGAGTAAAAAAATTAAACCTTCTGAAGTAGTTAAAGATATTTATGATGCTATTGAAGAAACAGATCCAACAATTAAATCATTTTTAGCTTTGGATAAAGAAAATGCAATTAAAAAAGCTAAAGAATTAGATGAGTTACAAGCTAAAGATCAATTTGAAGGTAAATTATTTGGAATCCCAATGGGAATTAAAGATAATATTATCACTAAAGATGTCGAAACAACTTGTGCAAGTAAAATGTTAGAAGGTTTTGTACCGATTTATGAATCAACAGTGATGAATAAATTACATCAAGAAAATGCAGTGTTAATCGGCAAATTAAATATGGATGAATTTGCAATGGGTGGTTCTACAGAAACATCTTATTTCAAAAAAACTGTCAATCCATTCGATCATCAAGCAGTTCCAGGAGGATCTTCTGGAGGTTCAGCTGCAGCAGTAGCAGCAGGACTAGTACCATTTAGTTTAGGGTCTGATACTGGTGGATCAATCAGACAACCAGCTGCATATTGTGGTGTAGTAGGTATGAAACCTACATATGGCCGTGTATCACGTTTTGGTTTAGTTGCTTTTGCATCTTCATTAGATCAAATTGGGCCAATCACTCGTAATGTTAAAGATAATGCGATGGTATTAGAAGCAATTGCAGGTGCAGACAAAAATGACTCTACAAGTGCACCGGTTGAAGACGTTGATTTTACTTCTGAAATTGGTAAAGATATCAAAGGTCTTAAAATTGCACTTCCTAAAGAATACTTAGGAGAAGGTGTTAGTGAGGAAGTAAAAACCTCTGTAAAACAAGCAGTAGAAACATTAAAGTCACTTGGTGCAGAAGTTGATGAAGTATCATTACCAAACACTAAATATGGTATTCCTTCTTATTATGTAATTGCATCATCTGAAGCATCTGCAAACTTAGCACGTTTCGATGGTATTCGTTATGGCTATCATTCAAAAGAAGCGCAAACATTAGAAGAATTATACAAAATGTCTCGTTCTGAAGGCTTTGGAGACGAAGTTAAACGTCGTATCTTCTTAGGTACATTCGCATTAAGTTCTGGTTATTATGATGCATTTTATAATAAATCTCAAAAAGTTAGAACATTAATTAAAAATGACTTCGATAAAGTATTCGAAAATTATGATGTTGTTGTAGGACCTACAGCTCCAACAACAGCGTTTAATTTAGGCGAAGAAATTGATGATCCTTTAACAATGTATGCAAATGACTTATTAACTACGCCTGTTAACTTAGCTGGTTTACCTGGCATTTCTGTGCCATGTGGCCAATCAAACGGACGTCCAATAGGTTTACAATTTATTGGTAAACCATTTGATGAGAAAACATTATATCGTGTGGCATATCAATATGAAACACAATTTAACTTACACGACGCATACGAAAAATTATAAGGAGTGGAAATAATGCATTTTGAAACAGTTATCGGACTTGAAGTTCACGTTGAATTAAAAACAGACTCAAAAATGTTCTCTCCATCACCAGCGCATTTTGGGGCTGAACCTAACTCAAACACTAATGTTATTGATTTAGCTTATCCGGGTGTCTTACCTGTTGTAAATAGAAGAGCAGTAGATTGGGCGATGCGTGCGTCAATGGCTCTAAACATGGACATTGCTACAAATTCTAAATTTGATCGCAAAAACTATTTTTATCCAGATAATCCGAAAGCATATCAAATTTCTCAATTTGATCAACCAATCGGTGAAAATGGATATATTGATATTGAAGTTGATGGTGAAACGAAACGTATTGGTATTACTCGTCTTCATATGGAAGAAGATGCTGGTAAATCAACTCATAAAGATGGTTACTCTTTAGTAGACTTAAACCGTCAAGGTACACCATTAATAGAGATTGTATCTGAACCAGATATTCGTTCTCCTAAAGAAGCATATGCTTATTTAGAAAAATTACGTTCAATTATCCAATATACTGGTGTATCTGATTGTAAAATGGAAGAAGGTTCACTACGTTGTGACGCTAATATCTCATTACGTCCTTACGGTCAAAAAGAATTCGGTACTAAAACTGAATTGAAAAATCTAAACTCATTTAACTATGTTAGAAAAGGTTTAGAATACGAAGAAAAACGTCAAGAAGAAGAATTATTAAACGGTGGTACGATTGGTCAAGAAACACGTCGTTTTGATGAATCTACTGGTAAAACTATTTTAATGCGAGTTAAAGAAGGTTCTGATGATTATCGTTACTTCCCAGAACCAGATATTGTACCTTTATATGTCGATGATGAGTGGAAAGAACGTGTGCGACAAACCATTCCAGAATTGCCTGACGAACGTAAAGCTAAATATGTTAATGAACTAGGCTTACCTGAATATGATGCACATGTATTAACCCTTACTAAAGAAATGTCTGATTTCTTTGAAGGTGCGATTGAACATGGCGCAGATGTTAAACTAACATCTAACTGGTTGATGGGTGGCGTTAATGAATATCTTAATAAAAATCAAGTAGATTTAGAAGATACAAAATTAACTCCTGAAAATCTTGCTGGAATGATTAAGCTTATTGAAGATGGAACAATGAGTAGTAAAATTGCCAAAAAAGTATTCCCAGAATTAGCTGAAAATGGTGGAGATGCTAAACAAATTATGGAAGATAAAGGTTTAGTTCAAATCTCAGATGAAGCTACACTATTAAAATTTGTTAATGAAGCTTTAGATAATAATCCACAATCTGTTGAAGATTATAAAAATGGTAAAGGCAAAGCTATGGGCTTCTTAGTGGGTCAAATTATGAAAGCTTCAAAAGGTCAAGCTAATCCTCAAAAAGTCAATCAATTATTAAAACAAGAATTGGATAAAAGATAATAGCTCATCTCATATGAGGTATTAAATATAAGTTTAAGATAAACTGTTCACAAAGTGTTTGAGATTGTGAACAGTTTTTTATTCATATTTCTAAAGAAAAGGATATTGGATTTCAATAGGATAGATAAGCAAAGTATTTAGTTTGTTCCTAGTGTCAAAAGAATGAGATATTCTTTACTTCGGTTAGTTTATTACAACAATTGTACAACAAAATGATACCTACAAAAATTTAAAAGAATGGGTATAAATACTTTTAACTCATTCATAAATCATTTAATATAGTGTTATGTAATAAAAAGTAGAGGGATAACTTATGAGAAAACGAGCAAGAATCATTTATAATCCAACTTCTGGAAAGGAGCTATTTAAACGCACTTTACCAGATGTTTTAATAAAATTAGAACGTGCAGGTTATGAAACAAGTGCTTATGCAACTGAACGAGAAGGAGATGCTACACTTGAAGCGGAACGTGCACTTGAACAAAACTATGATATTATTATAGCCGCTGGCGGTGATGGCACTTTAAATGAAGTTGTAAATGGAATTGCTGAACAACCCAATAGACCTAAATTAGGTATTATACCTATGGGTACAGTGAATGATTTTGGACGAGCTTTACATTTACCAAATGATATTATGGGTGCAGTAGATGTTATTATTAAAGGTCATACGACAAAAGTAGATATTGGAAAAATGAATAACCGATATTTTATAAATTTAGCTGCTGGAGGTAAGCTCACGCAAGTATCCTATGAAACACCTAGTCGCTTAAAATCTATTGTTGGACCTTTTGCATATTATATAAAAGGTTTCGAAATGTTGCCGCAAATGAAGGCAGTCGATTTGAGAATTGAATATGATAATGAGGTATTCCAAGGAGAAGCACTATTATTCTTACTAGGGCTTACCAATTCAATGGCAGGCTTTGAAAAACTTGTACCTGATGCTAAGTTAGATGATGGGTATTATACTTTAATTATCGTTGAGAAAGCAAACTTAGCTGAATTAGGCCATATCATGACATTAGCTTCTAGAGGTGAACATACCAAACATCCTAAAGTAATATATAAAAAAGCAAAATCAATTAATATTTCATCATTTACAGATATGCAATTAAATGTAGATGGAGAATATGGTGGTAAATTACCTGCAAACTTTTTAAATTTAAAACAGCATATTGAAGTTTGTACGCCTAAAGATATTTATAATGATGAGCTATCTGAAAATCATTAAAGTATTTAAGAATTAAACGAATTAGGGAAAATGAAATAAGAAGTTAAAAAGAGGTTATCTATAATTTCTGGTTTGAAAAGGTAAGAAGTTATACGTACCTCTTTTTCATATGGAGTGAAAAAATAATAGTGATGATTAATAAAAATGATGTAATAAAAGGAAAAGTGATAGATTTAACGCATGAAGGACATGGTGTGATTAAATTAGATCGTTATCCTATTTTTGTTCCTAATGTGTTAATTGATGAAGAAGTAGAGTTTAAGGTAATTAAAGTAAAGAAAAACTTTGCTATTGGTAAACTATTAAAAGTACTAAAACAAAGTGAGCAAAGAGTAACACCTCCTTGTATATATTATGAGAAATGTGGAGGATGCCAGTTACAACATATGTCTTATGAATCTCAGCTAAAAATGAAAAAACAACAAGTTGTTAATTTATTTCATAAAAAGGCGAAATTAGAGGAAACAGTGATTCACGATACTATTGGTATGAATCATCCATGGCGGTATAGAAATAAATCCCAGCTTCCTGTAGGTAAAGATAAAAATAATAAAACGATAATGGGATATTATCGTCAAAGAAGTCATGACATCATTGATATGGATAGTTGCTTAATTCAAGATGAAAAACAACAAGAACTAATGAATGATATAAAACAGTGGTTAAATGAATTGAATGTAAGCATTTATAATGAAAAAAATAAAAAAGGGTTATTACGTCATGTAGTCATTCGAACAAGTCATTATACAAATGAAGTTATGATTATATTTGTAACAAATGGTTCTAAATTTAAAGAAGCTGAAACGCTAGTACATAGACTAACAGAGGTATATCCTGACATAACAAGTATTAAACAAAATATTAATAATTCACATTCAAATGTCATAATGGGTAAGCAATCGATGACTTTATATGGAAAAGATAAAATTACAGATAAGTTAAGTGAAACTATTTTTGAAATTAGTGATCAATCGTTTTATCAAATTAATTCTGTTCAAACAGAAAAATTATATCAGAAAGCTATTGACTATGCTCAATTAAGTGGAAATGAAATTGTTTTAGATACATATTGTGGTATAGGAACGATTGGGCTTTACATGGCACCAGTGACTAAACATGTATATGGTGTCGAAATTGTGCCATCAGCTATTGAAGATGCCAAGCAAAATGCTTTAATTAATCATTTTGATAATACAACGTTCGAATGTGGTAAAGCAGAAGAAGTGATAATTGAATGGAAACAAAAAGGAATAGAACCTGATGTTATCATGGTCGATCCTCCACGAAAAGGATGCGATCAAGTCTTTATAGAAACATTATTAGAGTTAGCCCCTAAGCGCATTATCTATATTTCATGTAATCCTTCAACACAACAAAGAGATGCTCAACTTTTAGCTAATCTATATCATTTAAAAGAAATAACACCAGTCGATATGTTTCCACATACAACACATATTGAAACTGTGGCCTTATTCGAAAGAAAAACAGTGTAATTAAATTAAAGTAAATGAGGAGAAGTTTATTAAAATAAGATTACAAAGGGTTTAAGTTATTTATAATCGCTTTCATTCTAACACTTCTACATGTATACTATGAAAGAGTTTTAGTGAAATGAGTGGAGGTTGACAGATGCACAAAATTGATTTATCACACAATCGAATCAAAATATCAAAATTACTTACCATTCAAGTTGTTATGATGTTATTTGCAATTTTATTTACATATAAGTGGGCAGTTAATTATGTTGATATTATTGAACAACGTTTTTTGACAAATGTCATTTATGGAATACTTGGTTTTATTGGAGTATTAATTATTCACGAATTAATACATAAATGTTTATTTTTTATCTTTTCTAAAGGACAGAAACCACAATTTAAATATAAAAATGGAATTTTGCTCATTTATTTGTCATCTAAATACTTTAATAAATGGCAATTTTGTGCAGTCATGCTTGCACCATTAGTAATCATTACAATAGGGTTAATGATTTCATTTTACCACTTTGCTTACTCTTCTATTATATTTATATCAAGCATACACATCGGATATTGTTTGATTGATATATATCTAGCAGGTATAACAATTATTAACAAATTTAAATATATTCGTTCTACTGATGAAGGTATCTTTATGTATCATCATTTGCCTATATCTATAAATAATGACTATGAATAAACATCTGCATAAGTCTTAATATTATTATAAATGCATTTATAAAGTGTTTTCTTTTAGGGTGCAGTATAATAGTATTGAGGCTTATTTTATTTAAAAAGGAGTGAGACAATGACAGAAAGGAGAATCGTTCATATTGATATGGATTGTTTCTACGCTCAGGTAGAAATGAGAGATAATCCTAAATTACAAGGAAAACCTGTCATTGTAGGTGGAAAAGCAAGTCATCGAGGAGTCGTTTCAACCGCTTCATATGAAGCACGTAAATATGGTGTTCATTCAGCAATGCCTATGTCGCAAGCACATAAACTATGTCCAAATGGGTACTATGTTAGAGCAAGATTTGATGTATATCGTGAAGTTTCAAGTAAGATAATGGAAATTTTTAAACAGTATACTGAAATTGTAGAACCTTTAGCACTAGATGAAGCGTATTTAGATATTACTCATTTAGTTAAACCTCATCGATCAGCATCAAAAATTGCTTCAAACATACGTAAAGATATCTTCAATAAAACAGGTTTAACGTCTTCTGCTGGTGTTTCTTATAATAAATATTTAGCTAAATTAGCTAGTGGAATGAATAAGCCTAATGGAATGATGGTTATTCATTATCAGAATGTGCATGACATACTAATGAACTTAGATATAGGTGATTTTCCAGGCGTTGGAAAAGCTTCTAAAAAAATCATGCATGAACATGATATTTATACTGGTAAAGATTTATATAGCAAATCGGAATTTGAATTGATTCGCTGGTTTGGAAAAAAAGGACGAGGACTTTATCAAAAAGCAAGAGGCATTGATGATAGTGAAGTAAAAGTAAGTAGGATTCGTAAGTCAGTAGGAACCGAACGTACTTTTTCAACAGATATTAATGATGATAAAGAGATTCTACAAAAAATATGGGAACTTTCTCGTAAAACATCTGAACGATTAACTCAATTGCAAAAGTCTGGCACAACAGTTACTGTCAAAATTAAAACGCATCGCTTTGAAACTTATTCTAAACAAAGAAGTTTGAGAGAAGCGGTAAGTAAAGACATTGATATTTATAATATAGCTTATGATTTATATCATGAATTAAAAGACCCTGATGTACCTATCAGATTAATTGGTGTTACAGTAGGTCATCTAGAGCAATCAACATATCAAAATATGACCATTTATGATTTCATTTAAAGATAGAAATAGATAAGATGTTTTAAATTATCTATTTCTATCTTTTAAATTTTTACCATGAAATTGAAGCACACTTTGTAAGCTATCATAGTGTTTTAATAATCTATAAGTAATCATTGCGCAAGCTTTTGCGTCATTCAGGGCATCATGATGGCCATGAAAATTTAAGTTGTAATGGTTCATTAGATGTTTTAATCCATATCGATAAGCTTTGATCGTACGTCTAGCAAGTTGATATGAGCAGAAATAGGTAAGTGAGGGAACAGCTATGTTTAAATGTTTTAAGCTTTGATGTAATACACCCATATCAAAAGCAGCATTATGTGCCACTACGGGTAATTGATTTATAAATTGCAACATATATGGAAAGACTTCTTTAAAATCTGGCGCACCTTTAACATCCTCAGGATGAATACCATGAACATGAATATTTGTTTCCGAAAAATAGTCATGAGGATTAACAAGCGTGTAAAACGTTTCGACTATTTCGTTATCTACTACTTTTACCATGCCAACAGAACAAATACTTGTTCTTTTTTTATTTGCAGTTTCAAAATCCAAAGCTATAAATGAATTTTTAAGCATTCTATATTCCTTTCTAAATATTTAAAATGAATTATTCACAGTTTAACAGAAAGTACGATTTAAATATAAATAATTGCTTTTTTCATAATCTATAGATAACAGAGTAAAAAATAGATACGGAATTTAAAGGGAAAAAGTTATAATTAGAAGTGTATTTTGTTACTTTTAATTAAGAATATTTTTTGTTACTTTAGATACATGATATAATTACTCGAGTGAATTATGCGAGGAGGAAAGACATGAGACAATGGACAGCAACACACTTGGCTAAACTAGCACGCAAGATAAGTATCGCAGCAGGAAAAAAAGGAACTGATTTACCAGGTCAAATTGCTCGCAAAGTAGATCAAAATATTTTACGAAAGTTAGCTTCACAAGTTGATGATATTGTTTTTATCAGTGGAACAAATGGTAAAACAACAACTTCTAATTTGATTGGGCACACTTTAAAAGCAAATAATATTGAAATTATACATAATAATGAAGGTGCTAACATGGCTGCTGGAATTACTTCGGCATTCATCATGAAAAATGTAAAAGATATTAAAGTAGCGGTCATTGAAATTGATGAGGGTTCAATTCCAAAAGTATTAAAAGAAGTTACACCTTCAATGATGGTATTTACTAATTTCTTTCGTGACCAAATGGATCGATTTGGTGAAATTGATATTATGGTTAATAATATTGCAAAATCAATTAGTAATAAAGGGATTAAATTAATTTTAAATGCCGATGATCCATTTGTAAGTCGTTTGAAAATAGCGAGTGATACAATTGTATATTACGGAATGAAAGCCCATGCACATGAATTTGAACAAAGTACTATGAATGAAAGTAAATATTGTCCGAATTGTGGTAGATTATTAACTTATGATTATACCCATTATAATCAATTAGGACATTATCATTGTGAATGTGGATTTAAGCGTGAAACACCTAAATATGAAGTTTCACAATTTGAGGTGCAACCATTTATTGATATGGATGTGAACGATGCGCACTTTGAAATGAAAATTGCTGGTGATTTTAATGCTTTTAATGCACTTGCTGCATATTCAGTATTAAAAGAGTTAGGCTTAAATAATGATGCAATTCGTAAAGGATTTAAAACATACACTTCAAATAATGGTCGAATGCAATACTTTAAGCGTGGTCAAAAAGAAGCAATGATTAATTTAGCTAAAAATCCTGCTGGCATGAATGTGAGTCTATCAGTCGGAGATCAACTTAAAGAAAAAAAAGTATATGTTATCAGTCTGAATGATAATGCTGCTGATGGCAGAGATACATCTTGGATTTACGATGCGGATTTTGAAAAGTTACGTAATCAAAATATAGAAAAAATTATTGTAACGGGTACAAGAGCAGAAGAATTACAACTTAGACTGAAATTAGCTGAAGTAGATGTTCCAATTATTTTAGAGAAAGATATTTATAAAGCTACAGCTTTAACTATGAATTATGCAGGCTTTACAGTAGCGATTCCAAATTATACGTCACTTTCACCTATGTTAGAACAACTTAATCGCTCATTTGCAGGAGGACGTTAGATATGTACGAATTAACAGTTTTTCATTTTATGTCGGACAAATTAAATTTATATAGTGATATAGGAAATATTATTGCTTTAAAACAGAGAGCAAAAAAACGCAATATTAATTTAAAAGTTATCGAAATTAATGAAACTGAGGGAGTTACATTAGAAAATTGCGATATTTTCTTTATTGGTGGGGGTAGTGATAGAGAACAAAGTATCGCTACTAAAGAGTTAAGTAAAATTAAAACAATATTAAAAGATGCAATAGAAGATGGAATGCCAGGTTTAACCATTTGTGGTGGATATCAATTTTTAGGTACTAAATATATTACTCCTGATGGTACAGAGTTAGAAGGACTTGGAATTTTAGACTTTTATACAAAATCAAAAACAGATCGTTTAACAGGGGATATCGTAATTAAAAGTGATACATTTGGAACAATAGTAGGTTTTGAAAATCACGGTGGTCGTACATATCATAACTTTGATACATTAGGTCATGTGGTAACTGGGTATGGAAATAATGATGATGATAAAAAAGAAGGTATTCATTATAAAAACTTATTAGGAACTTACCTGCATGGCCCTATATTACCGAAAAATCATGAACTTACTGATTATTTATTAGAGAAGGCATGTGAACGTAAAGGGATTCCATTTACACCTAAACAGTTAGATAATCCTGAAGAAGAAGCTGCGAAATATGTTATTATTGAACGTTCAGAAAAATAAAAAAACGTTGGATGACTTGAATTATTTCAATTCATCCAACGTTTTTTTTTATGCTTTAACAAATCGATTATCTAGTAAATTATAGATAAGTAAAATTTCATAAATAACATGACTCTTAATTTGATTCTTATCGAATTCTTCTAATATTTTGACTGAAGATTTTAAAGTAGATACAGACTTAGATTCTCTTTTAAAAACTCCATCTAAAGGAATATTGTTGATACTATTACTAATTTTTATAATTGCCATTTTTTCCTCAGTAGTAAAACAAATATTTACGTTTTTTGGTAAATAAATAATATTTGATAAATGTGTAGCAAGAAGTCTATCAATATATGCTCTATTTGACATATCTTTTAATTGTTTCCATTTATCTTCGTTATTTTTATGATAGCGTAATTCATCTCGTTGATAATTCATTAAAGTATCTGTTTTTTTATTCATATCAGATAAGGTTGCTAATGATGTATTACTATTATCTGAATCAAATTTTCCTAATAATAATTCATGACATCTAGAAGCGAATAGTTCATACAAATTATTTTCTGAATGAATTAAGTTCTCTTCGATTTGATGATAATATTTAGGCGGTAATACGAAAAAATTTACTAATCCAGCAGTTACTAGACCAATTAAAGCTGTTAAGAGTCTTGAGAAAAAATTAAAAAGATAGGCTTCATGAATACCAGGTATCATAGCAACTGAAGTTAATACTGCAACAGTTGTACCAACTTGGAGATTTAATTTTGTACACGCTAAAATAGTAAAAATAGCACTAAAGGTGTAAGTAAATGGAGATTGATCGCCGAAGATATAAGTAAAAATAACTGCAAACAATGCACCTATGACGGTAGCAGGAAGTCGACGATAACCTTTTCGTAAAGAAGCTTTAGCAGTTGGTTCAATCGAAACAATTGCTGTTAAAATAGCAAATATAGGAGTTAAGTTTAATAGTAAACAAAATAAAGTTGTTAGAAAAGTAGCTAGACCCGTTTTTATTGTTCTAGCGCCTATAATATGTTTATACCATTGATTCATATTGTTAAATCCTCTCAAAGAACGAACGTGATGATTATAATGTTAGAATAAGTTTAATATCAAGTTTGATGTAGTGAGACATCAAGTCAGTAGATATTACATTTCTTATTTAGTATATCAAAAAATTTTTGGTATAATAAGGTGGAATATTTTTTAAAAAGGAACGGGATAATATGATTGTAAAAACAGATGAAGAATTACAAGCGTTAAAAGAAATAGGATATATATGTGCAAAAGTGCGAGATACAATGCAAGAAGCAACTAAACCTGGTATTACTACAAAAGAATTAGACAATATCGCTAAAGAATTATTTGAAGAACATGGTGCAATCTCAGCACCTATTCATGATGAAAAATTCCCAGGTCAAACTTGTATTAGTGTTAATGAAGAAGTCGCTCATGGAATACCTGGTAAACGTGTTATTCGTGAAGGGGACTTAGTTAATATAGATGTTTCAGCATTAAAAAATGGATATTATGCAGATACTGGCATTTCTTTTGTAGTAGGAGAAGCGGATAACCCTTTAAAACAAAAAGTATGTGATGTAGCACTTGAAGCATTTGATGCAGCAATGGCTAAAGTAAAACCAGGTACAAAACTAAGTAATATTGGTAAAGCGGTACATGCTACAGCACGTAAAAATGATTTAACTGTTATTAAAAATTTAACAGGTCATGGTGTAGGACAATCTTTACATGAAGCGCCAAGTCATGTTATGAATTATTATGATCCTAAAGATAAGACGCTTTTAAAAGAAGGCGTAGTCATTGCAGTAGAACCTTTTATTTCATCTAAAGCAACATTTGTTACTGAAGGCAAAAATGACTGGGCATTTGAAACTAAAGATAAAAGCTTTGTGGCCCAAATTGAGCATACTGTCATTGTTACGAAAGATGGTCCGATGTTAACAACAAAAATTGATTAAGAAAAATGAAGTTGAAAAGAAGTCATTTTGATGTCGTCGTCCCATACTGATAATGATTCCACAACATAGAGATGTTCCATAAAGAACGTCTCTATGTTGGGATTCAGCGTCTCTGATGATGTTGAAAAAACTTGTGATAAAATGTATTTTCAAGAATTATTAGTATATTAAAAAGAGTCCGGAACATAAAGTTTCTGGATAAATGAAAAAAGACAATTTCTATGCCTAAGACAACAATGATGTCTTAGGCTTTTTTATGACCAACGTTGTTCTACTTTGCCAAATTTCCAAATAAGAGTGGACATAAAACATGTAATCAAAAATAAAGCTACCAAAAAATAGCTTAATTAGTCAAAGCGAATCGACTGAACAATATTACAAAATACACATTTTACTGAAACACCTAAAAGAATAGACTTTAAAAACACAACACCAAATAATAAATAGTTAGTATCAGCGATAAATGAAAAACTAAATTTGAACATGTGAAGTAAAAAATGTTTAAGATATATGGATACCACCTTAAATCACTCTTTTCAATAGTATTCAACTCATATCCTTATTTTTAAATTAAAATTAATCGTACTTAAGTATGAGAAGAAAATGGTTCCTAGGACTATATTAAGTAAGATTCCACTCATTTATAATAAAGTTTAGTAAACAACGAGGTGGTTCTATGAATTATTTAGATTTATATTTACAACACTTTTTAAAAATAATTATAAAAAATAATATTAATGATTATCGTTCATTATTAGATGATAAGCTTCAGAGTATGGAACGATATATAAAATATTTAAAAAATAAAAAAGAAAAAATCAATACTTTAATTGACAGTTTATCTGCTACACTAGAGAATAAGTATATTGATATGATAAATATGTACAATATAAAGAATGCTCAGGAAGTTCATAATAATGAAATAGATTTATTAAAACAACGATTAGATAAATTTGAAGCATATTATGCCAAAATTGAAGCTAGTATTCATCGTTGTACGAAAGAACGTATTGCTGCAGAAGAACAATATGCAATAATTGAACAAATGAGTTATGTAGCTTAATTAAAATCAGGAGGCGACACATTGACACGTAAATATATATCTACTGAATTATTAATTATTTTTACAGCGCTAATGATTATCGCTAACTTTTATTACATCTTTTTTGAAAAAATTGGATATTTATTTATTTTATTATTAGGATGTATATTAATTTATGTAGGGTACCTTTACTTTCATAAAGTAAGAGGGTTATTGGCGTTTTGGATAGGAGCACTACTCATAGCGTTTACCTTGTTATCCAACAAATATACGATTATTATTTTATTTATATTTTTAGTAATAATCATTATTAGATACTTAGTTTTTAAATTTAAACCTTTGAAGATTGTGGCCTCGGAAGAAGAAGTGACCTCTCCTCAATTTATTAAACAACGTTGGCTAGGTGAACAACGTACTCCAGTATATGTATATAAATGGGAAGATGTGCAAATTCAACATGGGGTTGGAGATATTCATATTGATATGACAAAAGCAGCAAACATCAAAGAAAATAATACGATTGTAGTTAGACATATTTTAGGTAAAGTACAACTGATTGTTCCAGTTAATTATAATATTAATCTTCACATGGCATCATTTTATGGTACCGCTTATATAAATGGAGAAGCATATAAAGTAGAAAATAATCATGTCCAAGTAGAAGAAAAACCGAAAGAAGAAAATTATAGTGTAAATATATATGTATCAACATTTATTGGTGATGTTGAGGTGATTTATCGATGAATCACTATTTAAGAGCAATAGGATCCATGCTTATTTTAGTGTATAGCATGCTAACTGCGTTTTTATTTATAGATAAAGTTTTTGTAAATATTATATATTTTCAAGGAATGTTCTATACTCAAATATTTGGTATACCTGTGTTTCTATTTCTTAATTTAGTGATTATTTTACTTTGTATTATCGTTGGCTCTGTATTAGCTTATAAAATAAATCAGCAAAATGATTGGATAAAGAATCAAATTGAACACGCCATTGAAGGTGAAACGGTAGGTATTAATGATAAAAACATAGAACTATATAATGAAACAATTGATATTTATCAAATGTTAGTGCCTTTAAATCAAGAATTACAGCGATTAAGAATCAAAACTCAAAATTTAACAAATGAAAACTACAATATGAATGACATTAAAGTAAAAAAAATTATAGAAGATGAGCGTCAGCGTTTAGCAAGGGAATTACACGATTCAGTAAGTCAACAACTTTTCGCAGCAAGTATGATGTTATCAGCGATAAAAGAAACAGAACTAGAACCACCCCTTAACCAACAAATTCCAGTACTTGAGAAAATGATACAAGAATCTCAATTAGAGATGCGAGCGCTGTTACTACATTTGCGACCTTTAGGACTCAAGGATAAATCATTAGGGGAAGGTATTAAAGATTTAGTCATTGATTTACAAAAGAAAGTACCTATGAAAGTCATTTATGATATACAAGATTTTAAAGTGCCTAAAGGAATTGAAGATCATCTATTTCGAATTACACAAGAGGCAATTTCAAATACATTAAGACATTCTGATGGAACTAAAGTGACAGTCGAATTATTTAATCATCAAGATTATTTATTATTAAGAATTCAAGATAATGGTAAAGGCTTTAACGTAGATGAAAAAGTAGAACAAAGTTATGGATTGAAAAATATGAGAGAACGTGCATTAGAAATAGGTGCAACGTTTCATATCGTATCTCTACCAGATTCAGGAACTAGAATAGAGGTAAAAGCACCTTTAACGAAAGAGGAGGGTTAATATGACGATTAAAGTATTATTTGTAGACGATCATGAAATGGTTAGAATTGGTATTTCAAGTTATTTATCTACTCAATCTGATATTGAAGTAGTAGGAGAAGGATCATCAGGAAAAGAGGCAATTGAAAAAGCACATACGTTAAATCCTGATTTAATTTTAATGGATTTGTTAATGAATGATATGGACGGTGTAGAAGCGACGACACAAATAAAAAAAGATTTGCCTCATATCAAAGTAGTCATGTTAACAAGTTTTATAGAAGATAAAGAAGTATATAGAGCACTTGATGCAGGGGTGGATAGTTATATATTAAAAACGACAAGTGCCAGTGATATTGCAGAAGCAGTTAGAAAAACATATCGTGGAGAATCTGTATTCGAGCCAGAAGTTTTAGTAAAAATGAGAAATAGAATGAAGAAGAAAGCAGAATTATATGAAATGCTCACTGAACGTGAAATGGAAATATTGTTATTAATTGCTAAAGGCTATTCTAATCAAGAAATTGCCAGTGCTTCACATATTACAATTAAAACAGTAAAAACACATGTGAGTAATATTTTAAGTAAACTAGAGGTACAAGATAGAACACAAGCGGTTATTTATGCATTCCAACATAATTTAATTCAATAATAAAAAGCTCCTTATAAAGAAGTCAAAAAATGACTATCTCATAAGGAGGTTTTTCGTTAAAAGTTTTCTTTTCTATAGCTATTTATCTTTATCAAATTTATCTTTAATTTTATCAACAAAAGAGTCTTGTTCACTATGTTTATCATTGGGTGTAGGATCCACATCATAATTTTTTTCATATTTAGATGATGCTGTAGAATCGTATTCATATTTTGTATTCTCATTGTAATGATTTTCATTATTATCATCATGTTTTAAGGCAGCTTCTTCAGGTGTAGAACCTTTAATGACATGTCTTTGATGAATAATTGCATTAATTTCAGCACCAATAATGATAATGAAACATGTAATGTAAATCCATAGTAATAAAATGATGATTCCAGCAAGACTACCATATGTTTTAGAATAGTTGCCAAAGTTAGATAAATACCAACCAAATGCAAATGATCCTAATAACCATACAATAGAAGTAAAGATTGCACCAGGATATACAGATTTAAACTTAGTTTTAACGTTAGGTGCTACTGAATATAATGTTAAGAATAAAATAATAATAACAATAAGTGGTAACAATATACGCACTAAATCAAATATCCAAGCGACTTGTTGATCTAAACCTAACGGACCAAATAGATGATCTTTAATAAAATTACCAAATGTAGGTAATGTTAGAGCGATAGCTAATACAATAGCCATAACAATTGTAAACAAAATGCTTAATAATTTAAGAACAATAGGATTACGAGCATCTTCAACATCATAAGCAACATTAAATGAATTCATAATTGCTGTCATACCATTTGATGCTGACCAAATAGCTAAAATCAAACCAACTGATAATAAGCTACCACTAGAGTTACTTGTAATATCTTTAAAAATTTTAGTAACAACGTCAGCAGTCTCAGCAGGAGCATTTTGACTAACTAAGTCTTTAATTTGCTGAGGATCAATTTGGAATAATGGTAATAAAGTTAATAAAAAGATTAACATTGGGAATAAAGCTAATACAAAGTGATACGTCATTTGAGCCGCTAAACCTGAAGCATCATCTTTACCAATACGATAAATAAGATAAGATAAAAAATTAGAATTTTTAGTGTATTTTGCAGGTTTATTCAACCTAGAAACGAAAAAAACTTGTTTATCTTTTTTAGGCTTCTTTGATTGAAATTCCTGAGGTTCTACGTATGTACGATCAACCTTTATTTTCTCTTTATTTTCTGTCTCTTTTTCCTTAATAGAGTTAAGGTACTTAGAGTTTGATTGATTTTTTTTTTGACATAGGCGTCTCCTTAAAAATTAATTCTAAAATAAAGGCAAAACTACCTAAGTAAAAAGGAATTTTGCCTTTATTTTCTGTCAATTATATTTGATTAGCTAAGACGATTGTTTTTACGATTTACAAATGTATCTTTAGCATCTTTAATTGATTTTTCTAATTCTGGATTATTACGACGAATTTCTTCGATCGTATCTTTCCAATACAATACTTCATTTTTAATTGAAGTAATTTTAGAAGGTTTACGAGAACGATTACCTTCTTTAATGTCTTTGAATGATTGTACTAATGCATTACGTGTTGATTTATCTGCTAAAGTAGCAGCTCCACCAACGATAGCACCAATAATAATACCTGGAACAAATTTGTTTTCCATTTTAGTTACCCCTCTTTCAAATTAGTATCTTTAACGATGAAATCTATTAAATTGTCACAAGATGATTGTACCATGTCATATACACCTTCAAAATTATTTGTGTAATAAGGATCAGGCACATCAGTCTCTTCCATGTTACTAAATTCTAGCAATTTGAACAATTGACCTTTAAGATTGGGATTAATTGATTTAATATTATCCACATTACTTTGGTCCATAGCGATAATATAATCAAAATCATCATCAGGTTCAAATAATTCACTAACAATACCATCAAAAGGTATATGGTGTTGTTTCAGAATTTTTTGAGTACCTTGATGAGGAGGTTCACCTAAATTCCAACGTCCAGTACCCCTAGAATGTACAATAACATCAGAAATACCGCGTTCTTTTAATCGTTGACGCATGATTGCTTCAGCCATTGTAGAACGACAAATATTTCCAAGACATACAAAAGCTACATCTACCATCTTGTACTCCTCCAAACTTTAATATATAAACTATTTTATAGTTATTTTTAACATTTATAAAGCCATAATTTTACTAATTTCTATAAAAGTTTAATAAATTTTTATACTTTGATAAAATATGATAATAAAGAGGTGAAACAAATGGCACAGAATAATGAACAAATGATTAAAAATATTCGAAAAAAATTAAATATTGTAAATCAATCTTTAATTAATCCAGAAAAATTTAAAGATACAGATACAAAGGATATTAAAGACATTCATGATTTTGTTATGTCTAAAGATTCATTTTCACCAAGTGAAATTACAGCAATTGCTGATGAATTAGGTAATTTACGTCACGAGTAAGGAGAATTTAAATGGCCAATCAAGATTATCAAGACAAATTAAAACAATATGCAGAATTATTAGTAAAGGTAGGTATGAACGTTCAACAAAATCAACCTGTGTTTATAAGAACTTCTGTAGAAACTATAGAATTAACGCGCTTAATTGTCGAAGTAGCCTATAAAGAAGGCGCTTCAGATGTAAGAGTGGTATATACAGATCCTATTTTAGAACGCTTAAAATATGAAAATGAAGCTGTTGATTATTTTGAAAATCATGCTGTTAAAGCTTATGATGTTGAAGAGCGTATGGATTATGCTCGTAGAGGAGCAGCGAATTTAGCACTTATTTCCGGTGATCCAGATTTATTAAATGGCATTGATGCAGAAAAATTAAAAGCGTCTCAGTTTAATTATGGACAAGCATTCAAAGGGTATATGGAAGGTAGCCAAAAAAATGCATTTCCATGGGTAGTAGCTGCATTTCCATCTAAAGCATGGGCAAAACGTGTATATCCTAATTTGCCTGAAGAAGAAGCATACAGTCAATTTATCGATGAAGTATTCGAAATTGTACGTGTGGATGGAAATGACCCAATAACAAATTGGGAGCAACATGTGAAATCTCTAAGTGTACATGCAAATAAACTTCAAGAAAAAAATTATAAGGCATTACATTATATGTCTGAAGGCACTGATTTAACAGTAGGACTACCAAAAGGACATATTTGGGAAGATGCAACAAGCTATGTAAATGGAAATCAACAACCATTTATTGCTAACATCCCAACGGAAGAAGTATTTACTGCACCAGATAGAAATCATGTAGATGGCTATGTAACTAATAAATTACCATTAAGTTATAATGGTAATATTATTGATGGATTCACTTTAACATTTAAAAATGGTGAAATTATCGATGTTAAAGCAGAAAAAGGTGAAGAAGTTTTAAAAGATTTAATTAGCACAGATGAAGGCTCTAAGCGATTAGGAGAAGTTGCTCTAGTTCCAGATGATTCGCCAATTTCAAATCGTAATACTATCTTTTATAATACTCTATTTGATGAAAATGCATCTTGTCATCTTGCTATTGGTTCAGCCTACGGGTTTAATATTAAAGGTGGCACAGAAATGTCTACTGAAGAAAAAATAGCAAGTGGGTTAAATGATTCTAATGTTCATGTGGATTTTATGATTGGAAGTTCAGATCTAACGATATATGGTATTTTACAAGACGGCTCTAAAGAATTAGTTTTCGAAAATGGGAATTGGGCACAATAACTCATTTAAATTAGGAATAGGAGAAATAAAGTATGTCAAATTCTCAAGTTAATAAAAAATCTATGTCTGAATCAAAAAGTATTAAAACACGACAAGTATTTCCTCAAGATACCAATCATCACCATACAATGTTTGGTGGATCATTGATGGCTAATATTGATGAAATAGCTGCAATTACAGCTATGAAACATGCGAATGCACAAGTGGTTACTGCTTCTACTGACTCGGTGGATTTTTTAAGACCTATAAAAACAGGGGATATTACGTCTTATGAAGCAATGGTAAGTTACGCAGGATCAAGTTCAATGGAAATTTGTGTGCAAATTATTATTGAAGATGTGCTAAATAAGGAAAGACATTTAGCAGCATTGAGCTTTTTAACATTTGTTGCCCTAGATGAAAATGGAAAACCAACACGTATTCCTAAAGTGTACCCTGAAACTAAAATAGAAAAGTGGTTCTATGAAGGAGCACCAAAACGTGTTCAACGAAGAAAAGAACGACGTGAAGAAAGTAAAAAAACCATTGAATTTTTATCTGAAGCACAGCACATAGAAGATATTTAAGATTTATAATAAAAGTCAATACATATGATATAAATTATATGTATTGACTTTAAATTATACGAAAGGGTTTTAGGGCCTTGTTTTTTAAAAATAATTCAATGTAAAATTACATATAAATACAAAGTGTTTTGGTGAGACTCTTGAGGCAATAGGATATGCTAAAGACTACAGGCTGAAGTTGTGCCCTAAGAAAGCGAGTCAACAATACGCAGTATTGTAAATAAAATAGCCAGTAAATGAGTTTACAATAAACTCATTTACTGGCTATTTTGCTAGGAATTATGTCCCAGTTTCTTTTAATTTTATTGAAAACTATGTTCAGTGTGCATTGTGATTTCATTTTCTCTAAAGTTTGTATTTGGATAATACATATTTTTAACTAATACATTTGGTCCTAAACATTGGAAAGCTTCACAATGACAATTTAAAGATTTTGCTAAATCTGTTGATAACCAAGCATCAAATACATCTGTGAGCTTATCATTTTTAATATTAGAAATTGTTCCGTTTTCATCACCAAAATCTGTTACAATAACGTCCCCACTAAATACATTTACATTTAAGCGACTACGGCCATCTGGGTCATTTCGAACAGTAACATTTTTTTCATTTCTTAATCGTTCAAGTAAAAGTTGGTCATTTTCATCGTTTATGCAAGGATAGATTGGGAGAGTACCAAATAACATCCAAGTATTTTTATCACGAATGTCTAATAAATGATGAATAGCTTGCTTCATGTCTTTTAATGATAATACATTGAGTTGACTTGCAAAATCTGCTGGATACATAGGATGAACTTCATGACGACTACACTTCATATCATTAACAATTTCTTTATGTATGTTTTCTAAATGTGGTAGGGTATTTTGATTTAACATTGTTTCTGCTGAAACAAACATCCCTTGGTCAGATAATGTACTAGCATTATCTAGCATTTGTTCATATAATTTTAACTTTGCTTTTAAAGGAGGTTGTTTTTTCATTGCGCCAAAGCCCACCTCTGCAAATTCTTGGATGGTACCCCAATTATGAGAAATGTGCATGACATCAATATACTCAGCAATTTCTAGATATCGATCTTGAGGTAACGTTAAATTAGAATTCATTTGCACATATATGCCTCTTTGATGCGCATATTTTAATAATGGTTTAACAACATTATTTATAGATTTCTTTGAAAACATAGGTTCTCCACCTGTAATCGACATAGTACGTAAATTGGGAATTTCATCTAAACGTTGATAAATAAGATTCATAGGTAATGGATCAGGATCTTTTGTTTGTAATGTATAACCAACTGCACAGTGACTACATCTCATATTACATAAATTTGTTGTGGTAAATTCTACATTACTCAAAGTGAGTTGATCGAATTGTTTAATATCATTATAAGCTTCCCACGGATCATTATAAATTGAGATTGCTTGTTTAATTTTTGATGTTGTCATTATAAAAACTCCTAAACTTTTAAAACATTCTTCTTTATAAAATTACAATAAATATTATTAGAATTATATCTCTTTTTGTCAAATTTTGTTAGGATAGTTATGAATAAAAGCTAAAAATATTATATATAAGGAGTTAAATTCCGATGGATGAAAAACAAACTATTGAACAAATTAAAACAAGATTGTCTAAATTTTTAGAAGATATTGACCACGTTAATCCTGATGAAGTAAGTGTAAAAGATATTGATGAATGGATTGGATTATTAGATCAATTAGAAGAAAAAGTTAAGTTAGTTTCTAAGTAATTGTGGAGTATGAAAAAGTTTTTAACTAAATTTAATATTTATGTTTAAACCATCTTAAATTTGTCTATAATTAAATATAATAAAACGAAAGAAAAGGTGATTTTGGTTATGACTAAAAAAGTAGCAATTATTTTAGCTGATGAATTTGAAGATATAGAATTAACAAGTCCTAAAGAAGCATTAGAAGAAGCAGGATTTGAAACTGAAGTTATTGGAGATACTGCGAACGCTGAAGTTGTTGGGAAACATGGCGAAAAAGTTACAGTAAATGTAAGTATTGCTGATGCTAAACCAGAAAATTATGATGCAATATTAATTCCTGGTGGTTTCTCTCCAGATAATTTACGTGGAGATGCAGAAGGACGTTATGGAACATTTGCAAAATACTTTACTAAAAATGATGTTCCAACATTTGCTATTTGTCACGGACCTCAAGTTTTAATTGATACTGATGATTTAAATGGTCGCACTTTAACTGCAGTATTAAATGTTCGTAAAGATTTATCAAATGCAGGTGCCAATGTTGTTGATGAATCAGTAGTAGTTGATAATAATATTGTAACAAGTCGTGTACCTGATGATTTAGATGATTTCAATAGAGAAATCGTTAAAAAATTAAATGATTAATTTAAAATAACTTTTTGAAAGTTATATTTGAGCCTGAGACATGTGTAATTGTCTCAGGCATTTTTAATGTGTTGATAGTCGATGATTGAATTACAATGTAACTGTATTCTGGATAGGCTCCAATGAAACTGAGAATGTATCATTACAAGTCGTGTCAATTCATAAGCGTCTGATTGATTTGTTTTCCTTGTTTTCTAGAAATGGAGAAAATACGTTTTAAATGTTACTTTTAAAAATTCATATATTTATGAACTTAATATCGTTTTTTAAATCCGCTTATCCATCTTTAAAAAATCCTTCTCTATCTTCTTCAAAGTAACTTGAAAATTTGAGCGATATAAAAACCAATGATACACCTTGAGACTGATTTTTGATTGTTTATATAGATAAAAATAATACTTACTGTTAAACTCTCAATTATAGAGTGACCTTTAAGTAAAGGAGCAATCCCATGAAAAGAAGACAAAGAGATAACTATCCAAAAGAGAAAACAACTTATTATCAAAATGAGCCTTATTATAATACCTATTATCAACCTGTGGGTTCACCACCGAAAAAGAAGAAAAGTAAACGGCTCTTTCTAAGAATGTTTATTATATTTCTGATTATATTTGCTTTGTTTACTGGATTAATGTATTTTTTATCATCTAGAGCGAATGTCGATGATTTACAAACGATTGAAAATAAGAGTAATTTTGTATCATCAGACAATATGCCGAATTATGTTAAGGGCGCATTTATATCTATGGAAGATGAACGTTTTTCTAAACATCATGGATTCGATATCAAAGGGACAACACGTGCATTATTTTCAACGATTGGTGAACGTGAGGTACAAGGCGGGAGCACCATTACTCAACAAACTGTAAAAAATTATTATTACAATAATGAACGTTCATTTACACGTAAACTAAAAGAATTATTTGTCGCGCATAAAGTTGAACAGCAATACAGTAAAAATCAGATATTAAGTTTTTATTTGAATAATATTTACTATGGTAATAATCAATATGATATTGAAAGTGCAGCAAATTACTATTTTGGTGCAACTACAAATCAAAATAATAGTAGTTATCCGATTATTACTGTATTACAAAGTGCAATGCTAGCAAGTAAAGTTAATGCCCCAAGTGTATATGATATTAATAACGTATCAAATAATTTCAAGAATCGAATTAAAGTGAATTTAGAAAAAATGAGACAACAGAATTATATTTCTGACAGTCAATATCAAGAAGCCTTATCGCAACTTAATAATTATTAATATAGTAATATAACAATTTAATTAAATATAAACTAAGAGTGAGAATGAGAATAAATAAACTTCCATTTCGCTCTTTTTTAATATCAAATACTATATGTGTTAGATTTTCTGTTATAAAATAAATATATTATTAAAATACAATTTTTAATTAGTATGAGGAGAATAATGATGCCGAAAATTACTAAAATAGAAGTTCAAAAAAATAATAAAGAACGATTTAATCTCTTTCTTGACGAAGCATTTGAAATGGGAATTGATATAGATACACTCGTTAAATTCAATTTGAAAAAGAATCAAATGATAGATGCTGCAGAAATGGAAAAAATTCAAAAATACGAACACTATCGTCTAGGAGTTAATATGGCAATACAATATTTATCATATAAAAAACGAACTGAAAAAGAAGTTAGTGATTATTTGAAAAAGAATGATATTAATGAAATGGCAGTAGAAAAAGTGATTGAATATTGTTATAAAGAGCAATATATTAATCATGAAGATTATGCTGAAAGTTTAAAAAATACAATGATCAACACAACAGATAAAGGACCTGAAGTATTTAAACAAAAACTATACCAAGTTGGAGTAGAACCTAATATTATAGATAGATATGTTAAACGATATGAAGAAGAGCAACCTATAGAATCTATCATTCATGTTGCTAAAAAAATAATGAAAACTAAAAAAGGTCCTGTTGTTAAAGTAAAGCAAAAAGTAATGCATAGCTTAATCCAAAAAGGATATACAATAGAAACTGCACAATATGTACTTAATGAGTTAGACTTTGCTCAAGACGAAGAAGTGCTAGATGACTTATTACAAAAGGATTTAGAAAAAGTTTATAATAAACAATGTCGTAAATATGATGGTAATACATTAAAAATGAAAACAATAGAAGCACTTATGAGAAAAGGATATAATTATGATAAAATAAAAATTAAATTAGCAGAAAGTGGTATTTTAGATGAGTGACAAAAGATTAAGTGAAATGTCTGAACAGGAATTGAGACATGAAATACAATTATGTAAAGAAAAAATGCGTAAAGCTGAAATGAATGGCATAATGAATGAATATGATGTTTATGAAAGTAAAGTCATTGTAGCTGAGAGTTATTTAGTCGATCGTTCTAAAATTAATATAGGCAGAATGTATAAATTAAATGATGGTAGTGAACAATACTTTAAAGTTGAACGTTTAAAAGGGGTTTTTGCTTGGGGTTATAGAATAAATAGTACGAATCCTGAAGAGGGTTTACCCATTGCATTATTAAAAATTTAGAAGGATGTAACACAAATGGGAAGTTCAATCGTTTTAAAATTATTAAATGTTACACAATACTATAGAAACCAAAAGAATAGAAAGTGGTATTTGCCGTTTGGATATGGCGCGGAAGACATAGAATTAAATAAAATAACTTTACACATTTATCAAGGAGAAGCTCTTGCACTCATAGGAGAACCTGGTTCATCCAAAACATTGATTGGAAGAATTATGGCACAAGATATTGCACCTGATAGAGGGAAAGTTGTACAATCAGCAAGTATTTATTATGGAGATATAAAAAACAAACATTTATTAAATATGTCTGTTAAAAGTTATATTGAAGAAACACAATGCTTATTTAATTACGAGACGTCTTCACATATTGTCGATCAAATTATTAAATATGCGCATTTAGATGATAAATCTTCGATTCAAGTGAATAAACTTAGTCACTCTGAGTATGCGCAATTGATTTTAAGTGTTGCAAGAGTTTGTAAAACAGAAATTATTATTTTAAGTCATATTCTCGAATATCTTGATGAAGCTTTTTTAAATAAGGCGAAACAACTTTCAAAAGACTATGTGTCTAATGACTTATCAATTATATTTGTAGACGATGATATTTCTAAAATATCTCAAGTAAGTAACTATGTTACATGGATTTCTCACGGACAAGTGCGTATGGAAGGGTCTTTAAATGACGTTTTACCAGTATTTAATGATCATGAAAGAGATAGATTAAGTATCGAAGATGAAGAAACACTTAAGAATTTTGATTTGGATTGGAAGAAAAGTAGAAGTAGATTGCCGGAAATGAGTTATAACTTTAAAAGAGTCGAACGATACAAACATGTTAAAGTTCCGGATTTTATAGTTAAATTTTGGACGCTTTTAGTTTCAACGTTAATCGTCTTAGTGTTACTTGGCGCACTGGTAGTGAATAATATAGGGAAAATTGAAATTCCTATCAACGAATCTCAGAAGAAAGTTCAAAATCAAGACACGGATTCTTTTGAAAATAAATTGTCTTATGGAATTGTTCTACATGATGAAGTGACATTATCAAATCATCAAGATATTGAAATGCCAAAATATTCTTTTGTGACGATTACTGGAGAAAGTGCTTCAAAATACCGCTTAATTGTCGATGATGATACATATGAAGTAGGTAAGAACAAAATTTATTATTTTAATCCTGCTGCATTATATGAAACGCATAAATTTAGTACTTTAGCGCCTTATATGAAGTCAAACTACAGTAAGTATGTTGATTATTTTAATACTCAATTACATAAACCACATAAGCAAGTGAAAAAGACGCTTGTTCCTGAAAAAGATCAACGATTTGTGGTGCCTATTACACAACAACCTATTAAAATGTTATTTAATGATGAGGATAAGTTAACTGGTTTTGTATTTCCTATAGTAGATAAATCAAAATTAGAGCGTAAATTTAATATTAAAAGTAATGTATGGATTTCAAAATTAAATAATGGATATTTAATTGCAGATATGAAAAATAGTAAATGGATTTATATCGAATTGTAGGTGTAAACATGATAGATAAGTTAATATTATATTTTAAACATTTTCCATCTCTTTTACATTTGGCTAAAGCAAAAGTAAAAGAGACTTGGAAATATGATGTGATTTTATTTTTAATACAATTAATTATCATTAGTATCATAATTGGAGTGATGTATTTATTTAATACAGAAGAAATTGAAAAGGCCCAATGGATATATCGAATGATTGCGTTCTATACTTTTGTAACCATTGCTTATATTATATATAAATCATTCAAATTATATAAGTATGATTATCTTATTGCTAAATCATTTCAACTCACACCTATTATTACGCCCATCCTTAATGCACTGATAGGGGCTATCATCATCTGTGTTTTATCATTGATTACATCAATCTTTAAGCCAGTAAACCTTGAAACATCGGTGATATCTTTTGTTTATTTTATACTAATGTCGATTATATTTATTGTTTTTATATCAATAACATTAAGTTTATTGACTTTAATAAGTAAAAAAGTATTTAAATTTTATGTGGTAGCAACAATTGTGTTATTCTTTTTAGTACCTATCATTTTTATACCTAACAATAAGGCAAATATGATTGATCAAATATTAAAAATTAATCCATTATATTATTTGATTGACGGATTATCATCTTCAATTGTTTTTGGAGCTGTAAATATGTACAATATTGTGTATCATATTTATTTTATTGCTTTTTTAGTATTAATTGGAGTTATCAATTTTATTTTAACTCGACTTGTTGCCCATAAGAAATATGAATATATTTAATATATGAGTGAATCGTTATAAATAACATATATTTTTTATAATTTTATAATAATAACCCCTAAATGACTGTCAATAAGTCATCTAGGGGTTGTTTAAATTATAGTTAAAGTTAATAGATTAATGAGAGTACAATTTTTTTTGAAGTTTTTCTTCTGTAAATACCCATCCAATATAGGAATGGTCAATTTTTTGATCTTGAGTAAGATGTGCAATTGCTGCAAAAGAATAATGTCCTTTATTTAGATAACGTAAATCTATCAATCTTATCTCAGTTGTTTGATCATCAAGTTTACGTATTTGCCAACGATAGATAGAAGAGAATTTTAAAAACGTTCTTATTTCAGGATTACTTTTTATTTGCCATAAAAGTGTATCAGATGAGAATTGTTGACGTTTTACTTTATCACTAAACGTTATATTACGACCATAAGCTCTACCTACATAATCATAGCTTTCAGTTTGAATAGCTACACGCCATTCCATAAATTTCATAGTAGGTGCAACAAAAATTTTCACAGGATGATGTTCATCATGAATGAGTTTCAACGCTTGAGATTTGATTATTGATTGCATTTTAAATCTAACGATATAATAAATAATTAAAACGCCAATAATTGGAAAGAACACTAGATATGGATGAATGCCTAATAACCATAGCGTGATTCCAATACATAATATTAAAAAAATAATTGGATCGAATGTATTGATTACACCGAGTTGTATCCACTTATTTGATATAGGTCTAAGTGCTTGTGTACCATATGAATTAAAGATATCTACAAAAACATGTAAAAAGACCGCTAACTGAGCCCACATCCATATATGAGTCACATCTACATGTGGAAAGATAACGTATATTATAAAAGCAAGTAATATTGGCCATAAAATCGTAAAGGGTATGGAATGTGTAATACCACGATGATGTGAAATATAAGTTGCATTATTTTTTAATTTTAAAACCGTATCGCCATCAGGTATTAAAGAACCCGCAATTAAAGTTGTTGCAGTAGCTGTCATAGAATGTGACATTGCTGGGTCTTGTGTAGCTAAAGCAGTTAGTCCAATGCCGATAGCAATATGAGTGGCTGTATCCATAAAAGTTCACTCTTTTCATCTTGATTTAATATATATTATAATCTAAAAATTAGAATAACAAAATTAAGATACTTATCAAATATTAGAAAGTATTATAACTTATAAATTTTTTTATGTAAGAGAAAGGATAATTTAATGTTAAATGAAACGACATTTAAAAATAATATTGTGACATGGTTTGAGAAAAATCAACGAGAAATGCCTTGGAGAGAAACAACTAATCCATATTATATATGGCTAAGTGAAGTTATGCTTCAACAAACACAAGTTAAAACGGTCATTGATTATTACAATAAATTTATTCATCGATTTCCTACAGTTAAAGCGTTAAGTGAAGCAGAAGAAGATGAAGTATTAAAGTATTGGGAAGGTCTTGGATATTATAGCCGTGCCCGCAATTTTCATACAGCAATTAAAGAAGTACATCATAATTATAATGGTGAAGTGCCATCATCCCCTAAAGTTTTTGGTGAATTAAAGGGAGTAGGTCCATATACTCAAGCAGCTGTAATGAGTATTGCTTTTAATCGCCCTTTAGCTACTGTAGATGGAAATGTGTTTAGAGTATGGACTCGACTTAATAATGACTATCGTGATATCAAATTACAATCTACTAGAAAATCATTTGAAAAAGAGCTTCAACCTTTTGTACAAGAAGAAGCGGGTACGTTTAATCAATCAATGATGGAATTAGGTGCAACAATATGTACACCTAAGAATCCGTTATGCCTATTTTGTCCAGTGCAGGAAAATTGTGAAGCATTTCGAAAAGGAACTACGTTAGAGTTACCTATCAAGACTAAAAAGCAAGCTAAGAAAATAATTAATCAGGAGGTTTTTTTAGTCAGAAATCAGAAAGGTCAATATCTGATTGAAAAACGTCAAGAAAAGCTACTTAATGGTATGTGGCAATTTCCGATGTTTGAAAGTCCTAATGGGATTCAAAAACTAGAATATAAGTTAAACCAGTCATTAACTTTAGCTGAGAACGCAATATTTCAATTAAAGCATCAATTTACACATAAAACTTGGAATTTAAATGTTTATAGTGTGATTGAAGATATAAATATTGACTCAGCACAATTACCAGACTTTATGGAATGGTTTGATTTAGAAAATCGAGACGATTATTCTTTCCCAGTATCAATGAGTAAAATATATGAGTTTATTGTTGGTAAATAGAAAAACATATTATCTCTCTATATCTCTTTAAAGAAGTTTAAAAAAATATGGTATAATTCGAATTGTAAAAACTTTAAAAGGTGGTGTGGAGTATGGTTAAAGAATCCATACCTAAAGAAGGCGAAAATATAAAAATCCAAAGCTATAAACATGATGGAAATATTCATAGAGTATGGTCTGAAACAACGATTTTAAAAGGAACAGATCACGTCATCATTGGTGGGAATGATCATACCTTAGTAACTGAAAGTGATGGACGTACATGGATTACTAGAGAGCCTGCAATCGTGTACTTTCATTCTGAGTATTGGTTTAATGTAATTTGCATGTTTAGAGAAGATGGTATTTACTATTACTGTAATTTATCTTCGCCTTTTGTATGTGATGAAGAAGCTTTAAAATATATTGATTATGATTTAGATATTAAAGTTTATCCAAATGGTAAATATCATTTATTAGATGAGGATGAATATGAACAACATATGAAACAAATGAATTATCCTCATGAAATAGACGTAATACTCAGAAGAAATGTAGACATTTTACAACAATGGATAGAACAGAAAAAAGGTCCTTTCGCTCCTGACTTTATAAAAGTTTGGAAACAAAGATATAAAAAAATTCGTAATTACTAAGCATAATTGAGGCAAATAGTAATTAATTAGTTTATAGTACTTGAGTAATAAATAAGAGGTTGAAACTACTTGCCTATTCTTAAATAAATGAGTTTATGAATAGAGGGTTCAACCTCTATTCATTTTTTGATAATAAAATTAAGGAGGAGTCAGTGTGATTCGACGATATTTAGAATTTGTTAAACCATATAAATATCGTATTTTCGCAACGATTATTATTGGAATTATAAAATTTGGTATTCCAATGTTAATTCCATTATTAATTAAATATGCGATTGATGGTGTCATTAATAATGGTACATTAACTACCAATGAAAAATTCCATCATCTTGCTATAGCGATAGGTATTACTCTATTTATATTTTTAATTGTGCGCCCGCCAATTGAATACCTTCGACAATATTTAGCACAATGGACGAGTAATAAAATTTTATATGATATTCGTAAGCAATTGTATGACCATTTACAAGCTTTAAGTGCTCGATTTTATGCAAATAATCAAGTGGGACAAGTTATATCGAGAGTAATTAATGACGTAGAACAAACGAAAGACTTTATTTTAACTGGGTTAATGAATATTTGGTTAGACTGTGTAACGATTATTATTGCGCTTTCTATTATGTTCTTCTTAGATATTAAATTAACACTTGCAGCAATTATTATTTTTCCTTTTTATATCTTTACAGTATATTTTTTCTTTGGACGTTTAAGAAAATTAACACGTAAACGTTCACAAGCATTAGCGGAAGTACAAGGATTTTTACATGAACGTGTTCAAGGTATGTCTGTAATAAAAAGCTTTGCAATTGAAGATAATGAAGCGAAAAACTTTGATAAAAAAAATAAAAACTTTTTAAGTAGAGCGTTTCAACATACTTCATGGAATGCCTATTCATTTGCAGCTATTAATACAGTCACAGATTTAGGTCCTATCATTGTTATTGGAGTAGGGTCATATTTAGCAATCACTGGTTCAATTACAGTAGGTACCTTAGCAGCTTTTGTAGGATATTTAGAACAATTATTCGGACCATTAAGACGTTTAGTTTCTTCATTCACAACTTTAACGCAAAGTTTCGCCTCTATGGATCGTATTTTTCAATTAATGGATGAAGACTATGACATTAAAAATAAAAAAGGTGCACAACCTATTGAAATAAAAGAAGGACATATTGAATTAAAAAATGTAAGCTTTAAATATAATGAAGATGAATCTTTAGTTTTAAAAAATATAAATTTAAATATAAACAAAGGTGAAACAGTAGCATTCGTCGGTATGAGCGGGGGAGGTAAATCTACGCTTATTAATCTTATTCCACGTTTTTATGATGTAAGTGAAGGTGAAATTTTGATCGATAGTCATAATATTAAAGATTATTTAACAGGAAGCTTGAGAAATCAAATTGGACTTGTTCAACAAGACAATATTTTATTTTCTGATACTGTAAGAGAGAATATTTTATTAGGACGTCCTGATGCTACTGAAGAAGAAATAATCGAAGCAGCTAAAATGGCAAATGCGCACGACTTTATTATGAATTTACCGAATGGCTATGATACTGAAGTTGGAGAACGTGGCGTAAAATTATCTGGTGGCCAAAAGCAACGTTTATCTATTGCGCGTATTTTCTTAAATAATCCACCTATATTAATTTTAGATGAAGCGACAAGTGCACTTGATTTAGAAAGTGAAGCAATTATTCAAGACGCATTAGATGTTTTAAGTAAAGATAGAACTACACTTATTGTAGCTCATAGATTATCAACAATCACACACGCAGATAAAATTATTGTTATGCAGCATGGCCAAATCGTTGAAACGGGTACACATAAAGAGCTGATTGCTAAAAAAGGTGAATATGAACATTTGTATAGCATTCAAGATTTATAACTAAATAATGAATACTAAAAAAGACAAACTCAACTTTGATAGTTAAGTTTGTCTTTTTTAGTATTGATATTTAATTTTTATAAATCAAAATCTTCATCTTGAATTTCAATATCCGTGTCATTACGATGATACGTAAAGAAACTTAATCTTAGTCTATCTAAATGCTCTAAATAATATCGATATTCTTCAATAGCTGCGATAATTTGCATGATATTCGAATATGAATATTCTACTTGATATGGATTTTGAATTAATTGATATTGAAAAGCATCCATAAGATTTTTCTTTTGAGGATTTAAAATTTGATTATCAAAATCATCTACATTATAACGCGCCTTTTTTGATAAACTTTTTAAAATTTGTTCATGATACGCTGTTAATGAATCTAACTCTAATTTAATTTGAAATAATAAATTATGATTCGTATTATGCAAATCATTTTGATATCTAGCCATACGATTTAATACTTCGTAAGCTTGTCGAGTTGTTCCAACGACCTCTTTAAATAATATCTTTTTACGATTTTGTTGGAAAGCAGCTTTTCTTGTAAACGTACGTTCTTCGTGATAATAGTTATAGATTTGTTCTAATTTTATGATGCGAGATTCTAACTGTTCACCATCTTCTTTTATCTGATGATATTCAGAAGTATCATTAATCACAAGTTTAAACCATATAAATATGTCGGAAGAAATATTAACCGCATTATGATAAATTTTAGTTTCGAATTTTGGAGGTAAGAATACTAGGTTTACAAGTGAAGCACTTAAAACTCCAATCATTACTAAAATAAATCTAAATGTAGCTGCAAGATAAAACGATCCTGTATGTTGCCCCATAATGATTAACGCAGTGACACCTGCTAATGTTGCTACATGCGCCAAGTTTAATTTGTATAAAATGGCGATTAATAGAATGACTGTGATACCCATAATCACAATGTTTTTACCAAAAATGGTTACCATAATCACTGCTAATATAGCACCGATTAAATTACCTGTAGCTTGTTCAGATATCGTTTTCATTGAACGATATATATTAGGTTGCATTGCAAAAATAGCACTTATTCCTGCTACAGATTTCAAACCAACATTATCAGGTAAAAAAGAAGCGATAAAAAGGGCGAGAATGATAGCAATTCCAGTTTTAAGTATACGTGCGCCTAATTTCAAATACAACGCTCCTTTAAATAACAAGTTTATAGTTTAATGTATTTTTAAATTAGTATACACTCAACAAATAAAACTATACAAGTATACGCATATATAAAAACCCAAGAATGTATATTTACGATATGACATTCTTAGGTCCGTTAAATTTTAAATATTATTTCATTTGACTGAAGGCATAGTCAGCCGCTTCTAATGTTCGATCAATATCTTCTTCAGTGTGTTCAGTAGTTAAGAACCATGCTTCAAATTTAGAAGGTGCTAAATTAATACCTTGGTTAAGCATAAGTTTAAAGAATTTTGCAAATGCCTCACCATCAGAATTTTCTACTTGTTCGTAGTGTGTTACTTTTTCATCTGTAAAATAGAGTGTTAGCGATCCATAAATACGATTAATTGTTGCAGTAATATGATGTTTTTCGATAAGTTTATTTAAACCATCTTCTAAACGTTTACCCAAATTATCTAATTTCTCATATACACCATCTTGCTCTAAAACTTCAAGTAATGCAATACCTGCTCTCATTGAAAGTGGGTTACCTGCCATTGTTCCTGCTTGGTATGCTGGGCCTAATGGAGCAACATGTTCCATGATATCTTGACGGCCACCGTAGCCACCGATTGGTAATCCACCACCAACAATTTTACCAAATGCTGTTAAATCTGGATAAACATTTAATAAATCTTGTGCAGCGCCATAATGGAAGCGGAAAGCAGTGATGACTTCATCGTAAATCACTAAAGCCCCATGTTCATGAGTGATGTTGTTAACTTCTTCTAAAAAGCCTGGTTGAGGTTTTACCATACCAAAATTACCTACAATAGGTTCTACTAATACAGCTGCTACTTCATCTCCCCAATGTGACATGGCTTCTTTATAAGATTCAATGTCATTGAAAGGTACAGTAATGACTTCTCTAGCGACACTTTCAGGTACACCAGCTGAATCTGGAGAACCTAATTGAGAAGGTCCGCTTCCTGCAGCAACTAATACTAAATCAGAATGGCCATGATAAGACCCCGCAAATTTAATAATCTTATTTCTTTTAGTATAAGCTCTAGCAACTCGAATTGTAGTCATTACTGCTTCTGTTCCAGAATTAACAAAACGAATTTTTTCTAATGAAGGAATAGCTGCTCGTAATTTTTTACTAAAATCAATTTCAAGTTCAGTCGGTGTACCATATAACACACCTTTAGCCGCTTGATCTTGGATAGCTTCAGTAATATGAGGATGAGCATGACCAGTGATTATAGGACCATATGCTTGTAAATAATCAATGTACTTATTTCCATCGACATCGTAAAGATAAGCGCCATGACCTTCACGCATAACTACGGGAGCACCTCCGCCAACAGCTTTATAAGAGCGTGAAGGAGAATTAACTCCACCTAAAATATATTCATTTGATAACTTTTGAAGACGTTCACTTTCAGTGAAATTCATAGAGTATCAACCTTTCTTATTTAATAATATTCATTACTATCGTAACATAATAATTATAATATGAAGAAATGAGTGATACGATGTTAAAAATAGGAGATCTTTTTCCAAAATTTGAATTAGAGAATCAAAATGGTGAATTAATTACTAATGAAAAAATTATGGGAGAAAAAACAATATTATATTTCTACCCACGAGATAACACACCAACGTGTACAACAGAAGCATGTGACTTTAGAGATAATATACAATACTTTAATGATATGAAAGTTAAAGTTTATGGTATTAGCGGGGATTCTAGAAAAAAACACGAAAACTTTATTAATAAGCATCATTTGAATTTTGATTTGTTAGTTGATGATGAATTTAAGTTATCGAAGGCAGTAGGAATATATCGTTTGAAGAAAAGTTTTGGAAAAGAAAATATGGGAATAGTGAGAACAACGTTTGTAATAGATGAAGCGGGATATATTACAAATATCATTGAAAAAGTAAAAGTTAAAACACAAATAGATGAATTAAAACAAATGCTGGAGTGAGATAAATGAAAATCGTAAGCTTGAAACGTTTAGGTAATATAGAAAATGAATTAATAGAAAAGTATCCTGATATTTCATTTTTGTTTTATGATAAAGCAGATAATATTCCAGATAATGAAAAAAAAGAACTCGAGGTATTGATAGGGTATGACGGGGAGATTAATGAAAGATTTATAAAGTCTTGCCCGAATTTAAAGTGGATTGCATGGTATGCAACAGGCGTAAACAATCTACCATTAGAGTATATTAAGAATAAAGGAATTATTTTAACCAATACTAGAGGAATACAATCAAAGCAACTTTCAGAATATATACTAACTTTTATATTAGATGATCATAAAAAAATGAAAACATCATTTATTAATCAACAAAAGCATATTTATGATAGTACTTTGACAGGTAAACGTTTAAAGGATGAAACAATTTTATTTTTAGGTACTGGAGCTATTGCTCAAGATACTGTAAAGTTATTGACACCTTTCGAATTGAAAATAATAGGTGTAAGTAAAACAGGAAAACAAAAAGAAGGATTTAATCAAACATATGAGATAAATGAATTAGACGAACTATTAGGAGAAGCGGATATAATAATTAATACGTTACCAGAAACCAAAGAAACATATCATTTATTAAACAAACATCACTTCCAATTAATGAAGGAAGATACCTTATTTATTAATGTAGGAAGAGGAACTATAGTAGAAGAAGACGATTTAATTGAAATACTTAAAGAAAAATTAATACGTCATGCTTACTTGGATGTATTCGAAAATGAACCACTAGAATCAGAACATCCACTTTATGATTTAGATAACGTGACAATTACTGCACATATAACTGGTAATGATAAAGAAAATAAAAAGGAAGCAACGAAAATATTTGAAAGAAATCTATCTCATTTTCTCAATAAAGAAGAAATAAGTGAGAACGTAGTAGACTTAAAAGATGGCTATTAATATAAAACTTATGGAATAATTGACAATGCCGTATGAAAGTAGTTATATTATTAATAAGATAATAATAATTATAAAGTAGAAAGATGGTGAAAATGATGAGTGCAGAAATAGAATCAATTGAACATGAGCTTGAACAAGCTATAATAGCATTAAGAAAGTCAGGCGTTCGTATCACGCCTCAAAGACAAGCTATTGTTAGATTTTTAATTAGCTCACATACACATCCTACAGCGGATGAAATTTATCAAGCACTTTCACCTGATTTTCCTAATATAAGTGTTGCGACAATTTACAACAATTTAAGAGTATTTAAGAAGATAGGTATTGTAAAAGAATTGACTTATGGAGATGCATCAAGTAGGTTCGACTTTAATACTCATAATCATTATCATGTTATTTGTGAACGATGCGGTAAAATAGTAGATTTCCACTATCCTCAATTGGATGAAATTGAACAATTAGCTCAACACGTTACAAACTTTGACGTAACACATCATCGAATGGAAATTTATGGATTGTGTGAAGAATGTAAAAATAAAGAATAAAGTTAGGCAATGACTTTAATGTCATTGCTTTTTTTGTTTATAAGTAATCAAAGAATTTAAAAGATAAATATTAAATAAAAAATACCATAGAGTTTTAGTATAAAAAATACTCATTAAAGATAATGAATACATTTAGTGTGAAATATTAAACAATTTTATATTATAAAATTCATTGACGTTCAATAATAAACTTGCTATTATATAAAAGTCGTCAAAAACAAAAGATATTGTTTGAAAACGCAAAGTAAATTAGTTTAAAACAATGTTAAGAAAGTGTAATTTTGACTATTGATTATAAAAACAATTTATTATAAGATATTATTTGTTGAAATATTAATTAACTTCAAGAAAAGAAAAATTAAAAAAGTTCTTGACAAAAATAATTAGTATTTGATACAATTAATAAATGTAATTGTTAAAACGAACATTGAAAACTGAATGACAATATATCAACGTTAATTCCAATAAAGTAACTTAAATG
>NZ_KV796871.1:0-4238 GCF_001809305.1 Staphylococcus sp. HMSC072H03 | reverse complement strand
ACAAGTTCATGAACTTGTTGTGCCTTTTTAATTGCAATTAGTTACCAAATAAACGACTCCAAAATCCCTTTTTAGGTGGTTCTACCTCCCTATTATCATCAGGATCATTCTTCGTTTCTTCAACGAACTTATCCTCATTTGTTAGTTCATCTTCGTTTATACTGTCATCCTTTTTTTCTTTAGCTATATTCTTATGATTTACTTCGGTTGGTTGGCTTTTCTTTTGTTGTTGGTTCGCATTTTGAGGTTCTTTAGTAAAAGTTGCTTCTTTCGGATTAATATTTTGTCTATTATTCGTCGCTGTATCAAAAGAATAATTAAGCTGTCTTTCTTCTTCTAATTGGCTTTCTAGTTTTTGAATTTTTTTATTGCTTTCTAAAGCTAATATTTGTTGATTCTCCAACAATTTATTTAACGTATTAACATTGCTATTTTGTTGATCTAATTGCTTAGTTAAATTCTCAATATATTTTTCATCATTTTTAGCTCTAGTTTCAAAGATTTCTATTTGCTTTTCTAATTCGTTTACTTTTGTTTTTAATGTCTCAGAACTATTTGAATTATTATATATATTCTTTTCTGATTTTGCAGTATTTTCACCAAACAATTCTTTTTTTACTGATTCTTTATTTTGGATTGTACTCTCTTTCTTAGTAATTTTTTCTATAATTTTCAAATAATCATTATCATCAATATAATTAATCCCATTTTCTTTTTCAAAAGTTATATTTAAACTTTTAGCATTATTAACAATAGTTTGTTTAGTTACACCTAATTCATCAGCAACCATTTTAATAGTTCTCATAACATCCACCCTTAGGTACCTAATTTAGTACCTAAATTTTACCACCTAATGAATTTTATTTCATCAATTACCACTAAATTTACTACCTATTTACTACATATGCACCTAATTAGCTACCTATAATATGTTTTTGGAGCTTAATTAGGTACTAAAACAATGAACTACACATTTTGCCATGGCAATGTGCTTTTAACTACATTTAAAACTCTTTATATACTTTCTTAAAAGTGTTAATATTGCTTTATAAATACTAAAAGAGTCAATGCTATTGGCGTAGCATTGACTCTCGGTAATAAAACGATTCGCACTCGTTTGTTTATATATTTTTTGATACTTGTATTATATCTATCTAATCATCTAAGTGCAAGCACAAAACATATAACTTACGTAAAAATTGTTTTATTACCTCAATCCTAAAAATGGAAATGAGGTTTTTATTATGCCCAATTTTGAAAAATACAATTTATCACAAGTAAAAACTGAAAGGTTTTATCAACTACCTAAATATTTATTCGAAGATGCATATTTTAAAAAAATGTCGGCGGAAGCCAAAATTATGTATGCGTTATTAAAAGATCGCTTTGAATTATCCATCCAAAATGAATGGGTAGATAAAAATAATAACATTTACTTTATTTTCAGTAATAAACATTTGTGCGAATACTTAGGTTATGCAGAACAAAAAATTATAAAATTAAAAAAAGAGTTAATAAGTTTTAATTTATTAACTCAAGAACGTGTTGGCCTTAATAAACCAAATAGATTATATTTATTAAAACCTAATTATGACATTAAAGCCAGTCATAGCAAGGAACTTCCAAATTCACAGTTCCAGAACAATGAATTTGGAAGTTCTAGAACTGTGAATTTAAGTGGTCAAGAACTTCCAAATTCACAGTCTAATGATACTGAGAATAATGATACTGATTATATTAAAACTGAGAGTAATGATACGAATGATTTGAATGATAATAAGCTAACTTTTCCTAGTAATCATACAAATCATTCAAATCACAACAATTCAAACTTTAATAATGAAGCTTTAAAATTCCAATTACTCGAAGAACTACCTCAAAGTATTCAAAGGTATTTAAGTAACTTTTCTGTAAATGAAATTAAAATCATCAAACCTGTATTATTAAAAGCCAAGACGTCCTTTAATAATTCTATTGATACATATTACTTATTAGAAGATATGGAAATAGAAATACTTCATGTTCTTAAACGTTTCAAAGCTATGCTTATTCAAAAAAATGAAACCGTTGAAGCCATGCAAGGGTACTTAATGAAATCCCTTAAGTCTGAATTCGCTGAAATGCATACGCTTAATAAACGACGTGATCATTTACCAATCACTTCTTTATTTAATCAATAATGATTCAATTAGAGAGCATCTTTAAATAGATGTTCTCTTTTTTTATTTACAAGTGGTTGCTAAGGCAACCACCTAGATCAAACGAAAGGTAAGGGAGGGGATAACAAAATAAGATCAACACAATATCACAATATAGCATGCTGCTATTAAAGAAAGGAGGAAGACTTATGAGTACTAAGAAAAAGATTAAAGTTACTTTGGCAATGATTAATGTTCTTTTAACTGCAGTCGAACTTTATCTTCAATGGCAATTGAGTAAATCTGAAAATGAACTGTAGTTAAACAAGTAGGTAGGACTAAAACGTTTCTGTTTTAGTCCTATTTTTTCTATAAATGGTTATTATTCATTTGAAAATGGCTCAAACATGTCGCATAAGATGAAAAATAAAATGATCATTTAACGTTGTTTTAACTTTAAAAATTATAAAAATACTAACCGTTTTTATATTCTTTAGCAATCTTTCGTAGTTATAAAAGTGACTTAATAAAATCGTTTTTGTCATTTATTTTGTTAAAGATTGGAAAGAAAAGGTTGAATTTATTATTCCAAAAAATCAAAATTCAGATTCAATTGATATACATCATAAACAAAAAGTAAGTCGTTAATGTTCAAGACATGGATCGAATATAATTTTAAATTTGAATTTTTTCTATCCCAAACTAAGTAAATATTTTTACTTAGTTTTCTCTTTTTTTATCTTCAATCATTTTACTAACAATGGTTATCTTGAAAATAAAAATAAGCACTTAAAGTAAAAAGTGAACAAGAAAATAGCCACTTTTGTCTTAAAGCACGTTTTGTTTTTGGAAATATTACAAACATGGGAGTCTTTTTAAAGAGTATTTGACATGAGCATAAGGAAATCTAGTACCACCTTCGGTGGTATTCAGCATAGCTGAAAGATTTACCTTTTATTCGTTCTACTCAATTGTTCACCATAAATAGCTTAAAAGCTTTATATAAAGGTGATTATAAGCATTCTTATACATTGAATTAGAGGGTGTAATATGATACTTTATTACAGACTCTTTACAATTGTTACAAGACCATTTTGAATTGTCTGAAGACTCCTTTTTTTGTTGATTTCATAGGCTTCAGTCGTCGTCGAGACTCTTAAGAGTCTTAATTTTTTCAACCAAAGACTCTTAAGACTCCTACTTTTAGTATTAATATCGAAAATAAAATCACTCAAAAGTAATCTAAGCAATTCATTCATTTGTTTTACTTTTTGAATTTGATGAAATACCTTTTGATCAATATCGAATTCAATATTGATCACATTATTTGTTTTTAAGTTCAAAGAAAAAAGGAAAGAATAAAACAATTTCTGTACTTTTCTATGCTCAATTTGATTAAAAAGTGATTCGAAATGAAACTTATTTTAGCTTTTTATTAATTTAAAAATTTATAAAAAACGATAAAATACGTAATAAGATTCATTGAATGCTCATACTCCAAAATATTATTTTTTGACTTTTTATGATTCCGTAAATATCTAAAATCATAAAAATGAACGACATATAGAAGATACTTTTGAAGAAATATTGATGAGTATATTTATCACAAGTAACTTGAAATTGATTTCAATTCTTGAATTTTTCGTAGCTCTTTTATTCCAAAATTATAAATATAATGTTTTGATTTACTACCATATAGAAATAGCTCAAAGCAGTTTTGTAAGTCAAAATCATATTCGATTTTTAAATTTAGTTCACATTTGCGTTTTATGAGTCTTTAAATTAAAAATGTATAAAGAACACCTAAACACTTTAAAAAGTATTTTAAAATTGTAAATAGGGTATTTAAAATTTGATAACTCCTATGATAATTTTTATTAAAAAGAAGAGTTTTTGATGATTGATTTTTTAAAAAATAATTCAAATACTTTTTCACAACCTATGATTTTGGCATCTATTCTTTTTGTTTTTGCAGGTCCTTTAGGGGCATTTTTAGGAGTGGTTATTGGACTTTTACTTGGTAGAAAGTTAGATAAAAATGGAAATTAGACACGCATTTATACTGAAGAAATTTATTGTGCGTTGAGAAGAACCCTTAAC
>NZ_KV796870.1:0-440 GCF_001809305.1 Staphylococcus sp. HMSC072H03 | reverse complement strand
TTTTTTTTTAGAACAGTTATGATATAGTTAGAATAGTTTAAAATAAGGAGTGAGAAAAAGATGAAAGAAAGATATGGAACAGTCTATAAAGGCTCTCAGAGGCTCATAGACGAAGAAAGTGGAGAAGTCATAGAGGTAGACAAGTTATACCGTAAACAAACGTCTGGTAACTTCGTAAAGGCATATATAGTGCAATTAATAAGTATGTTAGATATGATTGGCGGAAAAAAACTTAAAATCGTTAACTATATCCTAGATAATGTCCACTTAAGTAACAATACAATGATAGCTACAACAAGAGAAATAGCAAAAGCTACAGGAACAAGTCTACAAACAGTAATAACAACACTTAAAATCTTAGAAGAAGGAAATATTATAAAAAGAAAAACTGGAGTATTAATGTTAAACCCTGAACTACTAATGAGAGGCGACGACCAAAA
>NZ_KV796869.1:0-1924 GCF_001809305.1 Staphylococcus sp. HMSC072H03 | reverse complement strand
CCTCTTACTCGAATTTGGGAACTTTGAGCAAGAGGCAAATAAAAACAAGAAAATGCATTATCTGATTATTATTCTTTCAAGGACTAGTATAACATAAAATCGTCTACAAATAGACAAAAAACCTGCACGCTTAATGTAGATCAAAAGCTTAACGCAAATGAAATAGATTGACCTCCCAATAACACCACGTAGTTATTGGGAGGTCAATCTATGAAATGCGATTAAGCTTTTTCTAATTCACATAAGCGTGCAGGTTTAAAGTACATAAAAAATATAATGAAAAAAAGCATCATTATACTAACGTTATACCAACATTATACTCTCATTATACTAATTGCTTATTCCAATTTCCTATTGGTTGGAACCAACAGGCGTTAGTGTGTTGTTGAGTTGGTACTTTCATGGGATTAATCCCATGAAACCCCCAACCAACTCGCCAAAGCTTTGGCTAACACACACGCCATTCCAACCAATAGTTTTCTCGGCATAAAGCCATGCTCTGACGCTTAAATGCACTAATGCCTTAAAAAAACATTAAAGTCTAACACACTAGACTTATTTACTTCGTAATTAAGTCGTTAAACCGTGTGCTCTACGACCAAAAGTATAAAACCTTTAAGAACTTTCTTTTTTCTTGTAAAAAAAGAAACTAGATAAATCTCTCATATCTTTTATTCAATAATCGCATCAGATTGCAGTATAAATTTAACGATCACTCATCATGTTCATATTTATCAGAGCTCGTGCTATAATTATACTAATTTTATAAGGAGGAAAAAATAAAGAGGGTTATAATGAACGAGAAAAATATAAAACACAGTCAAAACTTTATTACTTCAAAACATAATATAGATAAAATAATGACAAATATAAGATTAAATGAACATGATAATATCTTTGAAATCGGCTCAGGAAAAGGGCATTTTACCCTTGAATTAGTACAGAGGTGTAATTTCGTAACTGCCATTGAAATAGACCATAAATTATGCAAAACTACAGAAAATAAACTTGTTGATCACGATAATTTCCAAGTTTTAAACAAGGATATATTGCAGTTTAAATTTCCTAAAAACCAATCCTATAAAATATTTGGTAATATACCTTATAACATAAGTACGGATATAATACGCAAAATTGTTTTTGATAGTATAGCTGATGAGATTTATTTAATCGTGGAATACGGGTTTGCTAAAAGATTATTAAATACAAAACGCTCATTGGCATTATTTTTAATGGCAGAAGTTGATATTTCTATATTAAGTATGGTTCCAAGAGAATATTTTCATCCTAAACCTAAAGTGAATAGCTCACTTATCAGATTAAATAGAAAAAAATCAAGAATATCACACAAAGATAAACAGAAGTATAATTATTTCGTTATGAAATGGGTTAACAAAGAATACAAGAAAATATTTACAAAAAATCAATTTAACAATTCCTTAAAACATGCAGGAATTGACGATTTAAACAATATTAGCTTTGAACAATTCTTATCTCTTTTCAATAGCTATAAATTATTTAATAAGTAAGTTAAGGGATGCATAAACTGCATCCCTTAACTTGTTTTTCGTGTACCTATTTTTTGTGAATCGATTATGTCTTTTGCGCATTCACTTCTTTTCTATATAAATATGAGCGAAGCGAATAAGCGTCGGAAAAGCAGCAAAAAGTTTCCTTTTTGCTGTTGGAGCATGGGGGTTCAGGGGGTGCAGTATCTGACGTCAATGCCGAGCGAAAGCGAGCCGAAGGGTAGCATTTACGTTAGATAACCCCCTGATATGCTCCGACGCTTTATATAGAAAAGAAGATTCAACTAGGTAAAATCTTAATATAGGTTGAGATGATAAGGTTTATAAGGAATTTGTTTGTTCTAATTTTTCACTCATTTTGTTCTAATTTCTTTTAACAAATGTTCTTTTTTTTT
>NZ_KV796867.1:0-147043 GCF_001809305.1 Staphylococcus sp. HMSC072H03 | reverse complement strand
TTGTCATTCAGTTTTCAATGTTCATTTAAAATATAATCTATTAAATTATATCAACTTCAATTTCGAAAGTCAATAACTAATTTCGATTACTTTTAATATTTTATATCGTTTTTCAAGATTTTGCAATGGTAAATTTTACACCGAATTTACATTTTTTAAAATGTATTAACACTTCTTGAAAACGACTTTTATATCTTATCAAACAATTCATTTAGTGTCAACAAATTATTTTAATAATTTTATTTTTGTTTTAAGCAATTCTTCTAACTTGCTCACAAAAAGATATTCTATCAGAATTTTTATATTTTGCAATAGAAAAAGCGCTCGAAATGATATTTTTTTCGAGCACTTTTACACTAATGTTTATTTATTATTTTATTGTTGCAGCAATCACTTTTTGTGCAATTGTTTTATAGATTTTTCCTAATCGATCTTCCTCTTGATAAATAGATGGTGAAAAGTCATTAGGATTCCAAGAAGGTTGTTCAAGAGGTAGTTCTCCTAGCAATTGGGTATTGAGCTCGTCCGCAAGTTTACGTCCGCCACCTTTACCAAATACATACTCTTTTTTTCCAGTTTCTTTACTTTCAAAATAACTCATATTTTCAATAACACCTAAAATAGAATGCTCTGTATGCTTAGCCATAGCTCCAGCTCTTGCTGCTACAAATGCTGCTGTTGGATGTGGTGTGGTTACTATTATTTCTTTACTACTTGGTAACATTGAATGAACGTCAAGGGCTACATCACCTGTTCCAGGAGGTAAATCAAGTAATAAGTAATCTAATTCTCCCCATTTAACTTCAACAAAGAAATTCGTCAACATTTTTCCTAACATAGGACCACGCCAAATAACTGGTGCATTTTCTTCAACGAAAAATGCCATTGAAATCACTTTAACACCATGACGTTCTACAGGAATAATCTCTTTTCCTTGAACACCAGGCTTTTCATCTATCCCCATCATATCTGGAACACTAAAACCATAAATGTCAGCATCTATGAGACCTACTCTTTTACCCTCTCTCGCTAATGCTACTGCTAAGTTTACGGCTATAGTTGATTTCCCTACTCCCCCTTTACCAGAAGCAATTGCAATAAACTCCACTGGATTATTCTGTGATAATAATCCCTCAATTGTCTTAGGTTTCTCTTTTTCTTTTCCTGTATATTTTTCCACAACTTCAGCAGGTAGTTCCTCAAAACGAATGCCCACTGTATTTGCTCCGTTTTCTTTTAAAGCTTTAACCACTGACATTTGCAAATCAAGCTGTGGTTGTCCTCCTAATTGAGCCATAGCAACTTTAACACTTACATGTTGAATTTCTTCTTTTATTTTTACTTCTACAATTCCCTTTGTTTCTTTTAAAGGCACATTAATAATTGGGTCTTTTAAGTCTCCCACTATTTTTTTTACTTGTTCTACCGTTAACAACTCATTATCCCCCTTAAGTTTCTTTATATTTACATTTTAACAAATTTACTTATAAACTGTGCTGAATTTATCAAGAATTTATAGCTTATGTTTACTTCTTATCATTCAAGTCTTCGCTATCTGGATAAAAAATCATTTTACATAAATATAGTATTCCAATAATTAATGCAATAACCCAAAATTCAATTTTAATATATACGTAATGAATATGAATAACAAAATAGAATAGAATAGTCGTAATCACATATGAAATTAAATGAAATAGTGTTCCATTAAAATATGGATTATTAGGTAATTGCTTTCTAAAGTAATCCATTAAATGCTCAATAGCAAATAGCAAAAAGTATCCAAATACTATATAGCTACCGTAATATACTAAATTGCTGAATAAATCCTTATTGTATGTAAAGAATCCTAATTTTAAAAAAATAAGAATTCGACTTAATCCAAATAACCCAAATCCTAAAAATATTAAAAATATACAACCTGATAGAATAAAAATAAGAAGAATAAGAAGAGTCGGAAAGATACCATTAAATTTTTGATTAGAAAATTTCATTTCTCTCTTTCCTCCTCTTTTCATCCATACTTTATAATGCCACTTTATCATTTATATATAGTAACTTAAAATTATTATTTTATACCTTCTTTATTCTCTTCAAATAAAAATACCCACATTAAAATTAATATAAGCGCAACAATTGTGCTTACAGTTAATATATTATAGAAGTTACCTCCTAATAAACCAAATTGAAGTGCATATAATGACCCCATCAATGTAGATCCTATAGATGATCCTAAATTTTTAGTTAATGCATAGAATGACATCATTTTTTTCATATATTTAGGACTTGTTTCTTCTTGAACAATCACACTGTCTTTAGTATAAACAAAGCCAAAACTCAATCCTGCAAGAATCACAGCTCCCGCAATAATAAGAGGAATATGAAGTCCAAATACTAAAATCATATTACTTAAAATTAATGATATGAAAGCTCCTATATATAGTTTTTTTCTTGAAAATTTTGATTCTACTTTAGCTAAGTTGAAGTTTAAAGCTAACCATGCAACAGAAAGTGGAAATATCACTAATCCACTTTGTAGTGGAGATAATTTTAAATAATCTTGTAAATAAACAGGTATATATAAGTTATACCCCATTAGACATATTGCTATAAGTAAATCAGTTATAAATACCAGTGAAATTGATTTATTAAATTCACTTATTGGTAAAAAAGGCATATCTGTTTTATTTTCATATTTGAATAAAACGAATAATATAACTATTGCTAGTATTAATGCAATAATATTAAAAGTAACACCTGTTTTATTTAATAAACTAAACATAAGAAGTCCAATAAAAATATAAAACAAAGATAATCCTTTTACATCAAAGTGTATATGTTGTACTTCCGCTTCTTCTGGAAAATGAAAAGTAAGAAAAGCTAAAACAATAGCTATCAATGCAATTGGTATGTTGATATAAAATAACCAATGCCATGTTGCAACTTCTAATATTCCACCACCTAATAATGGTCCAAGAATACTTGAAATTCCCCAGACACTTCCAACGATGCCCATTATTTTGTAACGAAGCGGAATTTCAAATGCTAGTTTTGGTACAATTTGAGTCAAAGACATCATAACTCCTGCGCCAAGTCCCTGGATGGCTCTTGAAATAATTAACATTATAAACGTCTCACTCATGCCTGACATAAAACTTCCAATACCAAATAATAGTATGCCGACTACAGCTATATATAGAATCTTAAATCTTGTGAGAAGTTCACCCACAATAGGATTTGCTACTACAAGTGCTATAAAATAAACGGTAAAGACTAATGGCACTGCTGTACCAGCATTCAAATCTTTACGAATGGTAGGCAATGCTAGTGAAATAATTGAACTTTCAATTGCTGCCATAAACATTGTTAAAACCAAAGTCACTACAATACCTATTGATTTTAATTTCATCTTTGCCCTCCTATATATTTAAAAAGTTCATAATATAGAATATCCTTAATTATATTCATAAACAATTTTAATGTATTATTAAAAAAAGAAAAAACAGGATAGAATTCTTTTTGAATTCATAGTCCTGTTTCTAAATAAGCACTTAATAAACTAAGTTATTCTCAATGATATAACCTTTCAACTAGGTCTACATAAAATATACGATTCCTATAAAATGAAAGAGTGATGCAATAACGATAAAAATATGCCATATCATATGAAAATATGGACGGTTTTTTTGTGCATAAAACCATGCTCCAATAGTATAAGAAAGACCACCTAATACGATAAATAAAATAAATAACCAAGATGTTCTAATAATAATCACAGGTAAAAATATAATACCAACCCATCCCATAACTAAGTAAACAATTAAGCTTAATTTGGAATTTACATGAGTTGAAATTGACTTATATAGAATACCCCATATTGTTGTTCCCCATAATAACAAAAAGACCAGCCATCCTAACCAACCTCCAACAACTGTTAGTAAGACTGGTGTATACGTTCCAGAAATTGCTACATATATCATACTGTGGTCAATAATTCTTAATATATATTTATGCGATGTATTATTTTTCATTGAATGATATACAGTAGAGGAAATAAACATCATGAAAATACTAATAACAAAGATAGAGACACTAATAGAACTTAGTGTTCCATACTCATTATAACTATGTACTGCTGCATAAGGCAGTAAAAATAAAGTCATTAGTGCAGCAACACCATGTGAGGTTGCATTACCAATTTCCTCGCCAAAAGATAGTGGAATGATGTCTTTAAATGATTCAATTACATTATCTTTTGTATGCTGAGATGATTTAGACATCGTATTCCACCATCCTTTAAATTACATTCATTCGTTTTAAATCATCAGTTGCAGTTTCTACACTGTCTTTTCCCTCTTTATTTTTCAAGGGTGAAAATTCTTCTTTTCTTGGAACTTGTAATGTAATAAAACTATTCGCATATCGGAAAATATCAAAATAAAATAGTTCAAATTTTAAAGATGTTTTTTCAATCAAACCAAAGTCATCATCCAGTTGTTTCAATTTTTTAATGGCTAAATGATATGGTAAATCATTATTTACCGCTTGATTTATAAATGATAACTTAAATGCGTGAATGCCAATATTTGCATTATCAAATGTATTCGCTACATTTTCATCAAGTTCTGAATATTCAAGTACAGTATCTTTATTATCTTTACTAACTAATCGTCCAACACTTTCACCCTTTTTAGGTTGAATAGATTTAGATGTGATATCTTTATCATTTACTACTGTAAATCCTACAAATACTGGATCAAGAACTTTTACTAACACATTGTCAATATTATTTAAGAAAATGAACTTTACGCCATCTTTCTCCATTTTATCTAAATAACCTTTATGCTCTAGCGATTTAAATATCCCACCATTACCATTAGGTGTTTCCATAATATAGCCTTTTTCATTAAAAATCAGTCTACCATTTTCACTTAGAGCCACAATGTTGTCTTGTTTAAAAAAGTGAATACGTTCTGGGTTATAACCAAAATAATCATGGTTTTCAAAGTAACGTAATGTTTCCTCATGATTAATATCACTAGTCATAATATACCAATTAATACAATGTCCTGTTTCATTTTTTAGATGCAATAGTTGTCTTGCTTGAAGTTCAAATAAGCTTACACCTTCAATTTCAAAAGAACCTTTAGGTCCCTTATAACCTAAACGTGTGCCTTGACCACCAGCCATAAGAACAACAGCAAATTCTCCATTTCTTATTGCTTCTATTCCTTTATGTTCATAATATTCACGATCTTGTTCAGTGAATGCTTCCTTAATTTTATAATCAACTTCAGAAACTGCAGTAACATCTGTAATTGTTTTACGATTAACATATAAACTTTGATAAAGTTCTTGAATAAATTCTAAATCTAATGAGTTCACTTTTTCATCTAATTGCTCTTTTTCATTACTACTCATCATTTTCTCATATTCAATTAAATGTTCTTGATTGTATTTTTCTAATTTACTTTGATCTAGCATTTATAACTCTCCTTATAGATAGTTCGTGTCATTCAAATATATTTATCATATTAATTATAAATTTGATATTAAGACAAGAAAGATAATCCATCATATTCATTGATATCATCCGGACAATGAATGGCTCACATATTTCAAAATTTCATTTATAAACTCTTGAAATATTATGTATATTGCTCCAATACTAAAAGCTGTTGATAAGGATGCATCTAAAAAACCACCAGTTTTGAAAGTAAAAGGAAACTTAATCGCTAAAGGTATTGGATAAAGTAACTTTACCCCTCTAGGTGTCAACATATCTAGTATAACATGAGAAGCCATTGCACCGATAATAGTAACTAAATAATAAGTCGGAGTTTGAATTAAAATAAGTAAAAAACCTATCATACCTAAGAATAACAATGAATGCGTAAATGTTCGATGCCCAAAGATAGTACTAACGAGCAAACTAAGAATTTTAAATTGTCTTCCAATCTTACTTCTTGTATGACAAATATCTGGAAGTAAACTTCCTGCTATTGCTAAACAAATTACTGTTACAGTAGAAAATAGATCTGTATGATAATGGTCAACTGTTATTGCTCCTACAAGCAAACCAGCAGCTACATGCGTTTTTCCTGTCATTTATCTTCTCCTTTATTAAAAATATATTAACATAAATAGTCTTAAAATACGAACATATTTTCGGTATATAGATACCTTTCTTTAAATGTTTATTTTTCTTATTTATTACATATGTTTTATTTGATATATCTTTGAATTTGTATATTATTAAAATAAATACCCAAGGAGGTCTGACTATGTTTGTTGTTACAAATCGAATTACTGTAAAAAAAGGATTTGCTGAAAAAATGGCACCACGTTTCACTAAAGGTGGTAAGATTGAACAATTAGACGGTTTCAGAAAAATTGAAGTTTGGCAAATTGATAATACTAATGATACTGAAGATATGTATGTTAATACATGGTGGGACAATGAAGAAAACTTCAAAGCTTGGACCCAAAGTGATGCGTTTAAAGAAGCACATAAAAATACTGGAAAATCTTCAACAGAAGATTCACCAGTAGTAACAAGTGAAATTGTAAAAGCAAACGTACTATCAACTTTAGAATAGAAAAAGAAGCAGGAAGGAATTGGAATTGCATTCATCAATCCTTACCCTGCTTCTTTTTTATAGTAATAAATGTGCCATTAAAGCAATAATTGGTAATGTGATTGCAGTTCTAATTAAAAATATCATAAATAACTTTCCGAGACTGACTGGAATTTTAGAACCTAAAATCACACCGCCCACTTCAGATAGATAAATTAATTGAGATATACTTAAAGCACCAATCACAAATCGTGTCAATTCACTGTGTACCGTCGCTATTAAGATAGAAGGTAAAAACATATCTGCAAAACCAATAAGTAAAGTTTCAGATGCTTTTGCAGCTTCAGGAATTTGAAGTAATTGTAATATAGGAATAAATGGCTTTCCTATGATTTCAAATACTGGCGTATAATTTGCTATTATCGTAGCAATAGTCCCTATACTCATAACTACTGGTAAAATAACAAACCACATATCAATCACCGTTTTAATTCCCGTTTTAAAAAATTCTTTAACTCCTGGCGCTTTTAGCCCTACAATTGTAGCTTCATCAAAACCGTGAGCTAATGCAGTTTTTCCTTCTGGAAGTTTTTCAAGTCGTGTACTTTCAGATACTTCTTTCGTAAAATCATCTGGAATTTGATTTAGTGGCCATATTCTTGGCATGATCATCGCTGCAACTAAGCAAGAAACAATTACTGTTAAATAAAATACAAAAAACTTTTGTTGTAATCCAATAGTTTGAGCAATAACAATAGCAAATGTGATCGATACAACACTAAAAGTTGTAGAAATTACTATTGATTCTCTTTTTGAATAAATACCTTTTTCATATTGACGACTTGTAATAAGCACGCCTACTGTTCCATCTCCTATAAATGAGGCTAAATTATCAACTGCTGATCGTCCTGGTAAAGTAAATAATGGTCTCATGATTGGTCTAAACAATGGTCCTAAAAATTCTAATAAACCGTATTCCATTAATAAAGGTAAAAATAAGGCAGCAAAAAGAAATACTGCTACTAATGTAGGTAATAAGTCATTAAATACTAATCCACCCGTATCTTCTGAATATATCACTTTACTTCCAATTTTAAAATAAGTCATCCAGGCAAATACAACTGCAAGTACTCTTAGTATCATCCACACTGGGCCAACTTGAAATGCATTCGCGATAAGACCACCTGGTTTTACTTTATCCTTTAAAATTGTTGAAAATAAAATAGTCAAAATAGTCGATAACGTAATGATTGTCATAATGAGAATTGACATTGCAGGTCCTAATAAATCTTTTAACCAATTTGCCAAAAATGCCACTGGTAATGTTGTTTGTTTCTCCCCATCTTGTACAATTGGAATGGGTATTAAAAATAAAATAATACCAATGATTGACATCGATATAAATTTTATTCTTCCTTTTATTTTCTCCTGTTTGTTATAATTCTCCAATATTCACCCTTCTTTCTATTTGTATAGGTAATTGTATTTATTCATTTGTTTTGTATTTTCATCGAAATTAACGCCTATTAATTATATAAATATAACTTTATATGTATTTTTATAAACAATATGTACTTTACTATATCTTATTTTCAAATAACTTGCAATATACAAAAGTTTAAAATTTCACAAAAAATGTGAGATAGCATTCACTGTGAATACGATCTCACTCTTTTAACATTTAAATTCTTCTAAGTAACAATAAAAAGTATGGAACACCAACAATGGCAATAACTACGCCTACTGGTATATCAAGTGGCGGATGAATACCTCTTGCTAATCCATCACTAAATAAAATGAGGATTGCTCCAATTAAACCAGACATCATTACGACGTGAACATGACGATATCCGACGATTTTTCGAGCTATGTGTGGCGCAATCAATCCAAGAAAACTGATTCCTCCAACTATTGAAATAGATGATCCTGCTAACATCACTGATAAAATCAACAGTATCATTTTAATACGTTTTATTCGTGTACCTAATGCTATCGCTATTGAATCTCCTAGGTTTAAGATATCGAGTTGATGACTTAAAGCAATGACGATTGGAATCGTAATAATAAACCAAGGTAAAATTGAATATACATTTTCTATCGTATGACCATAAAGACTACCTGTTAACCATATAAGCGCATTATTTGCATCCATGGGATTTCGTATTAGTAAAAATTGTACAATTGCTGTACATATAGCACCAATTGCTAAGCCAATTAATGCCAAGGTAGATCCTTTAATATTAAATTGAGATATTAAAAAAGATAAAATTAAACTGATTATTAATGCACCAACAAATGAACCCATAGGTAAAATGATTAAAGGAGCATTGGGAAAAACCATAATAATTATAATCGCTGCTAAACTTGCACCTTTAGTCATTCCAATAACATCTGGAGAAGCGAGAGGATTTTTTACTACCCCTTGTATGATTGTTCCTGAAATAGCTAAACTACTTCCTACTATTAATCCTAAAAGTGTTCTAGGTATACGATATTCATTTAGAATAAAATCATCTTGTATCAATAAACTATTTATTACTTTAACGGGATTATACATTGTTGCGCCGACGCATAAGCTAATAAATATACTTATGATTAATATCGTAACGACAAGTGCATAACGAATAGCTAATGAGTGGTGTGTCATATTCGTTTCACTCTCCTTAAAGTAATAAATAAGAAATAAAATGCTCCTATAAATGAAGTAACAATTCCAACTGGTGATTCATAGGGATATGTAATTAAACGACTCAATGTATCAGATAATAACAATAAATTTGCGCCAACTATAAATGTTAACGGAATTAAAATGAAGTAATTATGCGGTGCATAACGTTTTACTATATGTGGCACGATTAATCCTATAAATCCAATAGGTCCTACAATAGAGACAGATGTCCCAGCAAATATAATAACAAGTAATCCGATAATGATTCTTATCACTTCAGTTTTTTGACCTAAACTTTTGGCTAGTGTATCACCTAATTCCATTATTGTAAGTTGTCTTGCAAATGCAATTAGTATGATAAGTCCCATAAGAATCCAAGGACAAATTATCATTACATCTTTCCATTTCATTCCATTTAAAGAGCCAACTAACCAAAACATAACAGTAGAATTAGAATCTTCATTAAGTAAAATAATACCTTGTGTAAGACTACTAAAAAACAAATGTACTGCCATTCCTGCTAAAGCTAATTTCACTGGTGTTATTTTTTTCGTAGAACCAGATAATAAATACACAGTTAACCCACCAATAAATGCCCCAATAAACGCTAAATAGGTTGCATAGTTTCCCATCGTAGGCATTAATACTGTCACTAATACGATAATAAATGAAGCACCCGCATTTACCCCAAATATTTGCGGAGATGCTAATGGATTTCTAGTTATAGATTGCATGAGTAAACCAGCCAGAGCTAAGGCACCTCCCACAAGTATGGCAACAATCATCCTTGGCATTCTAACACTTTGAATGATAAACGTCTGCTTGTTTTCAATTGAAGTAAAAAAGTAATGATACATATCTTTAGTTTGAATATTTAAAGTTCCAGTGGCTAAATTAAGATAAACAAAAATAACAAGAAGGCAAACACTCACTGAAAAGGTGAGTGTCATACGCTTCTTGATTGATCTTTTATTAGCAGAAAGACGATTACTTTTTTGTATAGTCATTGTCAATCCATCCTATTTATTTCTATCTTTTTTTGAGATTTCTACGATTTCTTTAGCCATTTCTTCTGAAGAGATTAAACCACGTGCGCGGGCCCATGTATCACGATCAACCACATCTATTTTATGATTTTTAACTGCATCAAGTTTGTTCCAAATAGGATCTTTTTTCAATTCTTGATAAGAAGGTTCATTAGAACTTGCACCATTTGTCATAATAAACATGCGTTCTGGATTGATTTCAGATAATGTTTCTGAATTGAGTTGTAAATAAGGTCCTTGTAAATATTTACTTAATCCTTTCGTCACATCTTTATTTAATGCTTCTTTAAAACCTAATTCACCTAATAACTGTCCCACATAAGATTCACTTGGATGCGCTAGTAACCCAGACTTAGAAGCTACAGCTGGAAGTACTTTTTCATTTTTATCAAATTGAATCTCTTGTTTATATTGAGCTATTTTTTTCTTATGTTCGTCTAAACGTTTTTTACCCTGTTTCTCTTTATTAAGAGATTTAGCTATAACTTTAAACGCTCCGATATTTTCATTATAGTCGCCGTCGAAGCTTTTTAATTCTATTGTTGGAGCAATTTTACTTAATTCCTTATAAATTCCTTTATGTCGATTACTGTCAGCAATAATTAAATCAGGTTTTAATTTACTTATTTCTTCTAAATTTGGTTGTTTACGCGTACCAACAGATGTATAATTTCCAATTTTATCTCTTAACGGTTTAATTATTCTATTCTTTTTATTATCGTCTGCTATTCCTACAGGCTTAACATCCAAAGCTACTAATGCATCAACAAATGAAAATTCTAAAGCTACTACTCTCTTAGCATCTTTAGGTACTTTAGTTGTTCCTAAATCATGTTTAATCTCAATAATATCTTTAGATGACGAAATTTGATTAGATGAATTTGAACCATTGTTACTTACCTTTCCACATGCAGTTGTTAATACTAAAATCAGTAATATTGAAATAATTCCAAAAATTGTTGTTCTTTTCATGATGACACTCCTTAATATGTATTGAGGTATATCTTCATTTTATTGATAACGATTATCATTGTCAATAAAATATAAAAATAAAGATTGGCACAGAATTTATTTTGAATTCGTTGGCCCATCACGAAAACGTTGACTGCCAACGCCAACGCATAAAGAAATCTGAGACACTATTGATGTCTCAGATTCTATATAATGCGTTATTTGTTGTTGATATATTTTGATTGATTCAAATTGTTAATACGTTGAGAAATAGTATGTTCTTCACTATAATATTTTTCCATTCTCTGATGATACATTAGTTGTGATAGCGCTTCGTATTCTAATGAAAATGGTATGCAATCTCCTACTTTATAGTTAATTTCTTCTTTTAAATCTATCATTAAATGATCACTTGAAGCACCCATAATTTCTATTCGATGATTGAGTGGTTTTATTTTTTCAATCACAGTATCAATATATCCCACATTTACAATAGCTTGTAAGTAACTTTCTTTTGTCTTCGTATACCTAGGTTTAATTTCAATAATTTCCGCTTCAAGTAATATTGCATTTTGAAATAACTCGGGTATATTTTGATTAGTAGTTGTATCCACACCACGAAATAATGTTTCTCCTATTCTCAACTCATTAATACATCCTAAATCATATTGTTTTAATAATGGAAGCATACTTGAGTTACCTCCAGAAATAACTTCAAATGATACTCCTGTTTCGTATTGTACATGATGAACAAATTGATTTATTTCGTCGATATCATTTAATGTTGGAGCTTTAGACTTAAAACACATGAAATTAAATGCAAGACCTAAAAGTTTTATATTATTCATTAGTTTTATTTCATGAATATATTCAACTATATCATAAGGTAATACACCTTCACGTTGATCTTTCCAATCGACCATCAATATAACTTGATGTTGATTACTCATTTCATTTGCAATATGATTTAACTGATGTATTGTTGCCATTTCTGTTTGAATACTTACGTAACTCTTTTTAATCAAATCTTCATACTGATGCTTTAAAGGAGATCTCAAAAGTAAAAATTGACAATCTTTTGTAAATTGCTGAGGAATATTTTCTAGTCGAGATTCTGCAAAGTAGTTAAATCCTACTTTCATTAATCGTTTAATGATATGTTCATCTCCAGCAATACTTTTTATCACAGGTATCATGGCTATATTTTTGCTGTCAAACAACATTTTTAATACATGTGCATTATATTCAATCTTTGATAAATTGATTACAATACGAGACACTTAATTCACCTCTCTTTTTATTGGATTATCTAAACTAATATTCAGATATTTTTTCACTTTCTTTTTCATTCTCATTTTCAACAATGCTTTTACTGTAATTGTAGGTCCAAATAAAACTTTTCTTAATGTATCTGCATGAGGCTTAGTATCATTAATTGCTACTTCTATTTCTTCTTGAATTATATTAAAAAGTTCTTCTTCTTTTATAAATTCATACTTTTTAAAATGAAAAATTAATTCTGCTAGTTGATTTTGAACGACTGCGTGTTGAAATTTCATAATGACTTCTTCAATTGAGTCTGCAAGTAAACTTTTATTTTCCACTTCTATATGCTTTAATCTTTGACTTAGGGTTTTAATATCTATTCGAGAGCCACCGAGATCTCGCACTATAAATTGTATTTGATACTTTGGTCCTAAATGCACTAGTGTATTTTGCATATGTGCTTCTAAAGCTATACCATAATCTTGTATTAAAGCTAATAAAGGTGTTACCAGTTGACGAGTATAATTTCGCATAAACTGATGAATGGTATGTTGATTGATGTCATCATTAATCCATTTAAGGTAACTATCTACGGTGATTTCATTATCTACTACATTTTTATTTACTAAAGCACCTGTAACTAATAAAATACCATCGTCCTTTGTAAAAGGCTTTTCACGAATAATACAAGCAAGTTGTCTAGCATCGTCACTATCTGTTTTAGCAAATAAACCATAGGGCTCAAGTGCAACATCTAATTGTGTATACTGATTTAATTCACGATGTAATGCTTGACTTAATTTGGGTCCATCAATTGTTGTTTCTGGAGATACTGTCCTAACTGCACTAGTAGCTTGAACATTGACTGGTAATTTCACATGATAAGGATGATTAATTAGCGACATTGTTCTAAAAGAAGATGTTGCTTTAGATGGAACATGAAATGGAGTAGATATCAAAATATGATTTTGTAGCCACTCCTTAAATTTATTACGAATAGTATGTTCATATTGCCATGGGTGAACTAAAATGACTTTATAGTCTTTAAGCAAACGTTCTCTATTATTCATGAATGTATGTAATACATCAAGATATTCAGGAATAACCTCATTTAAAATAAACTGAGAATGATCAAGAATGGTTGTAACATTTACATACTCATTATGTATTAACATCACTTTCAAATTAATAATCTTTTCAAATTCTGGCGAATAGGTTCTCACTTCTTCCATTGATAAAGGTAATTTTGTTTTAGTAAGTGGATGTGTAGGATGACCTTCAAATATTAAGCTTTCAGAATATAGTACGTCATCTATATCATTATTTTTTTTCAACTTTTCTAGCCAAGTAAAAAAATTTAATCGTTCTGAGTCATTTATATATTTATCATGTCTTTGAAGATACTCATGACGTGTATCAAATTCTTTATATACTTCAATAAAACTATCTCTGCTATGAATAAGTTCACTTCTTAAATGGAATGGGATATCAATATGAAAGTCTGTTACTAGTATGTCTAATAGGTTTTCTAGACTATCCACTGATTCTTTATGTTGATGATTCATATATATTATTGGCCCATCAAATTCATATCGAGATAATGCACTTTCGTATTTATAATGAACGTTTAGAAGCACTTGTTCAAACTCAATCGTTATATAATGATTTTCTTTAAAAATGGTAGTTGAATGAGTCCATATATTTTCCTTTATTAGAGCATTTACTACTCTATATTGCATATTTCGATCTGCATGCTTCCACTCGTTTAACATTTTTAAATCCTCCGCCTTATCATTCGTTTTCATAATTAAGTTTAACTAGTTTAATAATTATAAATTTAATTAAGGTTACTAGCAATGACATGAACTTAGAATTTATTAAAATATTGTGTCTTAAATTTAAACTATCTTTTAAAAAGGTTTAATTTTAGAGTTAGATATTATACAAACTATTTATAATTTTGTAGAATGTGGATGAGGTGTTATATGAATAAAAATACAACCATTAATAATCATAACTTACAACTTACTAATGAAGAATATGATGTTTATACATATTTAAATGAATTTTATCCTGATTTAATCGATCATTTTAAACAATATATTTTAATAGGTAGAGATAAAATTTCTCAACGTCTTATTACATCTTTATATCGTGAAAACTTAATACACGCTAAAGATAATAGTCAGATTATTAGACCTAACAAATTAACCGTATCTATGTTTTCTAAAGATAAAGACGTATTATGTATTCATTTTCCAAAATCAAATATCGATATTTACAGTCAAATAAAAGGGAGATATGCCTTCGACCGGATAGATGTGGAAGGCCCCTTTTATATCTTAAAACATCATAATCATGAATATGAAAGAATCCAACATCCAAATGATATTCTAGATTTAATTTTAGCTGAAGAGCCAAAACTTGATAACGCTGCTAGTGAACAATTTAGAGAAGATTTAAATAATAGTGCTGCTAATATGATTCTGGCACTAAGTTATCAAGCTAAACATATGCATTCAAACTACGAGCCTTTATGGGAATTAATTGCAAAAAGTGACGATAGTTATTTACGTTCGGAACAATCAGTTATAGAAGGTCATCCCCTTCATCCAGGCGCAAAGCTTCGTAAAGGGATGAGTGCTAAAGAGAATATTCATTATAGTTCAGAATACGGTCAAGAAATCCAGTTAAAATGTGTATTCATACATAATAGTATAGCAAATGTTCAATCCTTATCTTCAACCTATAATGATATGCTTCAACAATCTTTTCATAAATTATTTACTCACCTTTTAAATAAATATAATGATATAAGAATTGAAGATTATCATTTAATGGTTGTCCATCCTTGGCAATTCGAACATATTTTACTTAGTCAATATCAACAAGAACTAGATGAACAACTTATTATTCCTATTGATATGACCTTACCTTATTATGCTGGCTTATCATTCAGAACATTAATGCCAAAATATCCTAAACTATTCCCGCATATTAAACTTTCTACAAATGTTCATATTACTGGGGAAATACGTACGCTTTCTGAACAAACAACGCATAATGGACCTTTAGTTACTAAAATTGTGAATGATATTTTAAAAAACGACACTGATTTTCAACCTTATCGCATAGAAACCTTAGATGAAATTGCTGGCATTCATTTTTATAATTCTAAAGATCATTCAACAATCCAAACTGAACGTAGTGAACAACTGGGAACATTATTTAGAGAAAATATTTATACATTAATCGAAGAAGATACAATACCTGTCATACCGTCTAGTCTTGTTGCTTATTATCCAAACAATACTGAACCGCCGATTGAAAGCTTAATAAAACGATATCAACATACACATCAATTTAAGACATTTGAAAAAGCGGCTTATGCATGGATTCAAGATTATGCGACTCAATTATTAGGACTAGTTATTCCACTATATGTAAAATATGGAATCGCACTAGAGGCACATTTACAAAATTCTATTGCTACATTTAATCAAGATGGTTGTTTAAGTAAAATCTATATTCGAGATTTCGAAGGATTACGTATTGATGAAACTCAATTAAACCAAATGGGGTATAAAACATCACATTTCCATAAGAAATCTAGAATTCTTACTCAATCTACTACCTCTGTTTTTAATAAAGTATTCTATTCAACTGTTCAAAATCATCTAGCTGAATTAATATTAACAATTACTGAAAAAGTAGAAAATATAAATTTTGAAAAAATAATGTGGCATCATATCAGTCATATTATTCAAGATATATTAGCTAAGTTGACTGATGTTGATACAGAACGTATGCAAAAGATTACTCATACTTTATTTGCTGCAACAATTGATTATAAATGTGTAACCACTATGCGTTTAGAAGATGAAGCACATCATTACACTTATATTAAAGTTAATAACCCACTACATTAAAATTAAGAAGCGGAATAACATTCAATTTGAATGTTATTCCGTCTCTTGTTAAAAAATGATATTAACTATAAAAAGACCTTGGAACATTCCAAGGTCTTTTTTCAATAAGATTATTGTAAATCTGATCTTTCGAAATTATTGTTGTTGTTATTATTGTTATTGTTGTTGTTATTTTTTTGGTTTTTTTGTGCCCATTCTTTTTTAGTCATTACGTCGTCAACTTGCATGTTAACTTCAACAACATCTAAACCAGTAATGTATTTAACTTGTTCTTTAACTAAGTCAGTTACTTTACGGAAGATTTTTGGAGCTGATTCACCATATTCTAAGATGACTTTTAAGTCTACAGCCGCTTGTTTTTCACCAACTTCAACAGAAACACCTTGTGTTACGTTGTTACCGCTTGAGAATGCACTAGAAATACTGTCAGTGAATCCGCCTTTCATATCTAAGATACCTCTTACTTCACGAGCAGCGATACCAGCAATTTTTTCGATAACTTCATCAGAGAACGTTAATTTATTTTCAAAATGTTGTTGATTATTTTGACGTTCTTCTCTGTATTGTTGTGCTTGTTCTTGACGTTCTTCTCTTTCTTTTTCATTTACTCCAGTTTGGTTATTATACGCTTGTTTAGCTTTGTTATTATCTACAGCCATGTGAATTCTCCTTTTTAAATAAAATTTAATTTTTAATACTTAATTTTTTAATTTATATGAATTCTTAAATAATGAATGTTAACTCCATCGATTTAAGAAGTTCATGAAATCTTGCGTACGGTCTTTCATATACCCAACGCCAATTCCGATTAAACATAAAACAATAATTAAAATTGTTTTCCAGAACCCTAAAGTCAGGAATAAGATTGCAATAATTAAGAATGCAAAGAAACCTATAATTCGCCATTTATACGACTTTAGGAAGTCGATAATTTGTTGAGTAGAATCTTGACTATTTTGATTATTATCAGCCATGTTATCCCTCCCTTATAGTACGCGTTGTCCGGCAGATTTTTGATCTCTAACATTAATTTCTAATTTTCTAACAGGCATTTCAGTAAAATGCTCAACATTATGTTTAATGTCAGATCTAATGCTTTCAGTTAATGATTTTACTTGCACATCATTAGGTACTAAGAAATCAGCTTTAATATCAATGTAAGAATTGTTTTTCTTATTGTAAAGTTTAGTAACCACGTTTGGTTGTCTGATTTCATCGTATTTAGTTAATGTATCGTATGCAGACTTTTCGACTGCTTTACGTGATACATAAATATGTCCATCATTATAATCTTTATAAAGACCTGGTTTTCTATATGTTGGTTTAAAGATGCTAAATACCAATATAATACCAATTAATACGAGTAAAGCAGATAAACCAATTAATAGTGGTTGGAACCAATTGAATTGTAAGAAATAGTCTTGATAACGCTTAATACGACTATCATCTATGTACATAAACAATAAGAAACCAACAATCGCAACTATTAATAGGCCAAGGATAAAGTTTTTAAATCTATGCACCTCTAAACACACCTCCTTAGTCATTGTTGAAATTATTTAATTATAAAATTTAAGTACCCTTTAAAAATTTTTTAAAACGTTAACATTAAAATTTTTTATTTAATTTTTTTAAATTTATTAAAGTTTACCTTCTAGATTAAATATTCCCAAATTTAACACAATAAAAACCTGTTTTTCATAATTATTTTCGTTTTTTTATATTATTCGTTTTTTTGTATTTTAAATTATCTTTTTTCATTAAAACATCTTTCTTTGATACCCGCGGATGATCTGAACTCAACGTTTTAAATAAAGACCATATCATAAGAATAATAACTACGGAAAATGGGAGTGCTGCAATAATTAATAAGTTCTGAATTGCTTGTGTTCCTCCGGTGTAAATCATTATCATCGCAAATAAGGCCATAATAATACCCCAACTTACTTTAACGAAAGCGTTAGGATTAATATCTCCTTTACTACTTAACATTCCAAGTACATAAGTAGCCGAATCTGCAGAAGTTACAAAGAAAATCATAACAACGATTAAAGTAACAATACTTAATACAAATCCCAATGGAAAATGCTCTAAAGTGGCAAATGTTGCAGTTTCTGCTGCTTCTTTAGCAATATTAGCAATTCCACTATGCTGAAGATACACTGCTGCTCCTCCGAACACTGCAAAGAAAAAGAAAGATACAAGAGCTGGAGCAAATAACACTCCTAAAATAAATTCTTTAATTGTTCTACCACGTGATACACGTGCAATGAATATTCCTACAAATGGTGCCCAAGACACCCACCATGCCCAGTAAAATATAGTCCAATTTTGTACCCATTGAAATTTTGCGCCACCATCCATTGGAATACGCAAACTCATACTAAAGAAATTAAAAATATAATTTCCTAATCCGTTAGTAAATGTATTTAAAATATATAAAGTAGGTCCTACTAGAAATAATCCTATTAATACAATAAAAGCTAAAATCATATTAATATTACTTAAAGTTTTTATTCCCTTATCAATTCCGGACCATGCAGACCAACTAAATAAAATAGTTGCAATAATAATAATGATGACTTGTGTGCCGAAATGACTCGGTACTTTAAACAAGTAGTGAAGACCTTCATTAATTTGTAAAGCACCAAAACCTAAGGTAGCTGCTACACCTGTAACCGTTGCAATAACAGCTAAAACATCTATAGCACTTCCGATTGGTCCTCTCATTCTTTTTTCTCCAAAAATTGGAACAAGCGTTGCGCTTACTAAACCTGGATACCCTTTATGAAAATTAAAATAAGCAAAAACTAATGCAACAATGCTATACACTGCCCACGCATGAATTCCCCAATGGAAGAAAGCAAACTGGAACGCATCATTAATTGCTGCTTGTGTACCAATTTTATGTATAGGCGTTGCTTTATAGGCATGACTAACTGGCTCAGCTGTAGTCCAAAACACTAATCCTATTCCCATTCCTGCACTGAACAACATAGCAAACCAAGAAAGTAATGAAAATTCTGGCTCTTCTCCTTCCACACCTAACGTAATGGATGCATATCTTGAAAATAATAAGTATACGCAAATAAAAAATATAATTAAAACTAGTAAAAGATAATACCAAGAAAAATTAACTGCAATAAACGATGTAATATTTTGCGTGATTGCTTCTAATTGCTTAGGTAATATCGCTCCATACACTACAAATAATGTACAGATAGCTAATGCAATCCAAAATACAATGCTTATAGATTTTTTTCGCATTATATTATTCTCCTTTCTGATAGTTAGAAATTCTATACCCTATTCATGTTATATCTAACGATATATTGGAATTTTTATAATTAATCAAATTGATATATTATAAAATAATAAAAACGCCTCTTAATGTTTTATTTATAGACACTAAGAGGTGTTAAATCATTCTCTATTCTTCTACATTTATAACAAGTTTTCCTATCATGGAATTGGATTCTAATATTTGATGTGCTTCATATAAATGTTCTGCTGTTAAGCCATTGATGACTTTTGTCGTTGTATTTTGATACGTACCATTCTCAATTTTTTTAGCAATATCCTCTAAATAATAATGATGTTTAATCATGTCTTCTGTTTGAAAAATAGGTCTTGTAAACATAAATTCATGTGTAAAGGAAACACTTTTTGTTTTTAATAAATTTAAATCTTGTGATCCTTTAAAAGCTACAATCGTAGCAACATGTCCTCTTGGTTTCACTATATCTATCATTGTTTCATAATACATGTCTGTATCAAACGTGCAAAATACGAAATCTACCGCTTCAATGTGCTGTTGTTCTAATTGAGATTTTAAATCTTCTTTATGATTGAGTACGATATCTGCACCCATCTTTTTTGACCAATCGATTGTTTCTTGACGTGACGCAGTTGTAATGACTTTTAGACCATATGCCTTAGCAATTTGAGTCGTAATGCTTCCAACACCACCTGCGCCATTGATAATAAGTAATGTTTTCCCTTTATTTTGATTTGGATTCTCTGAAATTTTAAACACATCAAATAAAGTTTCTGACGCTGTAATACCAGTTAACGGAAGACTAGCAGCTTGTTCTGCCGAAAGATTTTTAGGTGCTTTTGCGACTAATCGTTCATCAATAAGTTGATATTCCTGATTTGAACCATGTTGATTAGGCGCACCAGAATAAAATACAATATCGCCTTCCTTAAACATTGTAACCTCTATTCCAGTTTTTTGAACCGTCCCTACTGCATCAAAACCTAAAATTCTCGGAGAATTTTTAACTTCAGTAAGGCGTTGTTTTGTATCAACCGGATTTACACTTATACTTTGTATTTTAACAAGCAACTCTCTAGAAGATGGCTGGGGCATATCTAATTCAAATGGTTCAAATACATTTCCTTCTTCTAATTTAAATGGTTGTTTAAATCCTATAGCTTTCATAAGTATATACCTACCTTTTACTGAATTTTAAATTATACATTCTCTGACACTTTAACGATCTGTTTGCCAAAGTTTTCACCTGTAAATAAGTTTCTGAACGCTTTTGGTAAATATTCAAATCCTTCTTCTATAGATACTTTTGTTTTAATTTTTCCTTCTTGTATCCACGTTGCCAGTTCTTTACTTGCATGTTCAAAGTCATCGGAAAATTCCGCTACCAAGAAACCACGCATCAGTGCTTGATGTTTAATTAATGTGCTTTGTACACGTGGACCTTTTTCTTGTTCAGTATTATTATAATTAGAAATCGTACCGCAAACAGGAATACGTGCATGACGGTTGAGATGTTTCATAACTTCATCGGCTATTGTGCCACCTACATTTTCAAAATAAACATCTACGCCATTCGGTACGGCTTTTGCTAATGCTTCTGCAAAATCATCCTTTTTATAATCAATGCCTGCATCAAAACCCAATTCTTCTGTTAGATAATTCACTTTTTTATCTCCACCAGCTATACCTACTACTGTAGCACCTTTGATTTTAGCAATTTGACCAACCACAGCACCTACTGCACCAGAAGCTGCTGAAACTACTACAGTGTCGCCTTCTTTTGGTTGACCAATCTCTAATAAACCGTGATAAGCTGTTTGACCTGTCATACCTAACGTACTTAAATATAAATAAAGTGGTACATCTGTATTAGATATTTTACTTACATTCTCTTCATTTACTGTATTAATACGCTTCCATGGTAACATACCTACAATAATGTCATCTTCATTAAATTTTTCAGAATTTGATTTAATAATTTTGCCTACAATGTGACTTTGAATAGGTTCGCCAATTTTAAAAGGCTCCACATAAGAATCAGCTTGAGTCATTCTTCCACGCATATATGGATCGACAGATATATATAAAGATTCAATTTGAATTTCATTTTCTTTCGGATCAACTATGTCAATATTTTCATATTTAAATGTATCATCTTGGGGCATACCTTCAGGATATTTTGCTAATAAAACTTGCTCATTATTCATTATAAAAGACTCCTTTCAGTATTCAAAAACAGTGTCATATCACAAACAATTTTATCGCAATTCAACTGCTTTCACTTTATAATGTCTAGTATGATAACACTTAATACTTTATTATACCAAGCAAAGTGAGGTCTTAAACTTGAAATTAAGTATCTTAGACTATGTACCACTCTTTGAAGGTGATACACCACAAGAAGCTTTAAATCATTCAATTGAACTTGCTCAACTATCAGAGAAACTTGGTTATGCACGTTATTGGGTAGCAGAACATCATCAAGTTCCTTCTGTTGTATCAAGCGCTCCTGAAATCGTAATGGCTATGTTACTTGAACATACACACTCTATTCATATTGGAAGTGGCGGTGTGATGCTCCCCCATTATAGTGCTTACAAAGTTGCAGAACAATTTAAAATTATGGAAGTCAAACATCCTGGCCGAATTGATATGGGAATTGGGCGATCTCCTAGCTTCAAAAATGTAAACGAAGCGCTAAATGAATTTAAAACTCAAAAACCCAAACTATCTCAACAAATAGATGATTTGAACAAATACTTTACGAATGACACTATTCATTCACATCGTTTCAAAACTTTAGAAGCCACTCCATACACAGAGCATTCACCTGAGATGTTTATTTTAGGAATGAGTGAACAAAGTGCTGAGCTTGCCGCAAAAAAAGGCTTACCTTTTGTGATTGCTCATATGGGTCAATCGCACGCAAATTTAACACATGTCATTCAACATTATAAATCGCGTTTTACAGAGTATCATGGTCATTCGCATTCACCCTATATTATTTTAGCTACTTTTGTCGTTACGGCAGAAAATGAATTAATGATTAAGCAATTATTAGATGCATTAAATTTGTGGTTAATACGTATTAACTATCTTAAACAACCTAAAGTATATCCTTCTATTGAAACAGCACAGCAACGCCATTATTCTGAAAGAGATCAAGAAAAAATAGAAAAAAATAAACGTCGAATGATTAGTGGCTTACCACATGAAGTAGCTCAGCAGTTAATACAATTACAAAACGAATTTGAAGTCGATGAAATCATGATTCTTCCTAATGTATACGGACATACTCATCGTACTAAATTAATTGAACTTATAGCTCAGGCTTGTCTAGATAATTAGGAGAGTCATTATTTTGAACGCGCTTAAATTTTATTTATTTACCTTTATAAATACTTTTTAATCCATGTAACTTTTTAAAACCTTCACTCATTTTGTTTGGTTTGCCATTTTGATCAACTTGAATTTCATTCACCTTTTCATTTAAATTAAGAACGCTATTATATGTTCTAGCAATATTGATTTCTTTTTTAGTGGCGGAAATGGTGAAAGATTACCATCATTTTTCATAAAATACATGAAAGATAAGTCCCCCATAAAATGTGCGACAAAATTATACTCCTTATTTCTTTAATACTAGTATCTCAATAAAATAAGAAACAGGACAGAAATTTTCATTTCTGTCCTGTCAAATTTATAAAATTACTTAATTTCTTTAGATTCAGCTAATGCTTTATACCAATATGCACTTTTTTTCGGATAACGTTCTTGTGTGTCAAAATCAACGTAGAATAGACCGTAACGTTTTTCATAACCATTAGACCATGAGAACACATCCATAAGTGACCATAAGAAATAGCCTTTTACATTGGCACCATCACGTATCGCATCAGCAATGACTTCAAGATGTTTTTTAACATAGTCGATACGTGCATCATCATCAACTGTCTTACGTTCTTCGTCGAATTCATCTTTATAACCAAGTCCGTTTTCAGTAACATAAATTTTGTGATAGTTAGGATAATCTTTTATAACACGCATAATTTGATCATAAAGACCTTGTGGATAAATCATCCAATCCCAATCAGTACGAGGAACATCTATGTCAAATTCACGTTGTCCTACACCTTTAAGTTGATACTTAGAGCCACCTTTATCTCCAGTAGCATTGTGTGTAATTTCTGATTCTCCTTCATATCCTCTCATCCAATCACTCATATAGTAATTGATACCTAAGAAGTCATTTAAATCTTTTGCAGCATCTAATGTAGCATAATCTTCATCGGTAATATCTAATTTACCGCCATTGACAGAAAGAATATGTTGTACACCTTCCATAGTTTCACGAGAATATTTTCCTAAATATGTTGCATCTAAGATAAATTTATTATGAATAATATCTTCAAGTTCTGCTGCTCTTACATCTTCCGGATTTGAAGGATCATATGGATACTTAGTTGGTAATGCATGAACTACTCCAATTTCCCCATTATATCCATTATCTTTAAATAATTTAACTGCTTTTGCATGTGCGACCATCATATTATGATGAGATTGGAATACTTTTGCAAAATCATATTTAATTCCTGGTGGGAATTTACCGACTAAATACTGGCCATCACCAATAGGACCAATTTCATTAAAAGTAGTCCAATAGTTGACTTCAGTAAATTCTTCAAAGCAGAATTTTGCATAGTCTACAAAATAATCAATCGTTTTACGGTTTAAGAAATCTCCATCACTGTGAAGTGTTTCTGGAGTATCAAAATGATGTAATGTAACAAACGGTTCAACGTGTCGTTTATGACACTCTTTAAATAAATTGTGATAGAATTCTACACCTTTTTGATTAACTTCTCCATAACCTGTTGGAAAAATTCTTGACCACGCGATAGATATACGGATACCATTAACACCAAATTTTTCACTTAATTCTAAATCAACTGGATATTTATGATAAAAGTCACTTGCAGGTTCAGCTGTATACCAATAGTTTTCTTCTAGATAAGTGTCCCAGGCTACACGACCTTTTCCGTCTGTTTGAGTCGCACCTTCTGCTTGATAAGCTGCTGTTGCACCACCGAAAATAAAATCTTCTGGTAATTTTTTCATTATACTTTCATCTCCTAATTATTTTTCAAATTGTTGTTGAACGAAGTCTAATGCTGCTTTGCCATCACGAGTTAAGTTAATGTATTCAACACCTTGAGTTTTTGCTAATTTAATACCTAATCGATCTGTATCTTGTTTTATATCTTCATAGTTAGAAGCAACTTGAGGCGCTAAAATAATTAATTGATAGTCTTTCATAATATCCATATGTGCACCATAACCACCAGCTGCCGCTTTTACAGGTACCTGATATTCTTCAGCAGCCTTGTTTAACGCATTTGCAAGTAATCCACTTGTACCGCCACCGGCACATAAGACTAAAACGTTAGTTTGTTCGTTAATTGAATTTGATGACTCTTTAGCCGATACTTCCTCATCGGAAGGTGCTGGTTCAGTTGTTGTCGCTTCATTTGCACCAGCAGTTGCTAAAATTGCATCTGCTTTTTTCGTATCAAAGTTTGCTGATACTTTTTCTTTTAATTCATTATTTACTTCTTTATTGCCTCGTTCTTCTTCAAGAATTTGTTCATCATATACTTTTAAAAATGGATAATAAATCATAACGTCAACTACGATTAATACAATCGCTAACACAAATGACCAAAAAGCAAAGCCTGTACCCATCACAATACCAAGAGGCCCTGGTGTCGTCCATGGTAAGAAGATGCTAAAACTATTCATTTTAAGTACATCAACAAAGAATTTAAAGATCCATACGTTTACTATTGGTGCAAAAATAAATGGTATGAAAAATACTGGATTTAATACGAGTGGTGCACCAAATAAAATTGGTTCATTTACTCCAAAGAATGTTGGTACAACCGATGCTCTACCAATGGCTTTATTTCTTTTTGATTTAGTTAACCACATAAACATAAATGGTACGACTAATGTAGCACCGGTACCCCCCATAGTTGCAACGAACATTTGTGTACCAGGTGTAATAATTTTATCTGCATGTTCTCCTGCTTGAATCAAATTTAAGTTTGTTTCAAGATTTGCATAAGTAATTGCAGCGATTGCTGGTTCAACAATAGATGGACCATGTATACCTACAAACCAGAAGAATGCGAAAGCACCGAAGATAAGTGTGACACCAATCCAGCCATCTGCCGCAGTAAATAATGGTTCAAAGATTTTTAATACGGCGTTCGCTACATTTGTATGAATAAATGTTCTTGATAATAAATCTAATGCATAAATAATGATAATAACCGCTGACAACGGGAAGATATCTTTAAATACCTGGGAAATATTTGGTGGTACTTCTTTAGGCATTTTTATTGTAATATTTCTTTTAATAAAGAAATTATAAACAATTACGGTAATAAAGGCTGAAATAAAGGCTGTTAATAATCCTTTTGTACCCATAAATGCACTTAAAAATCCACCTTCTTTAATTGGATCTGCTGCTAAGAATAAAAATCCACACATCGCAGCCATCATTGTAGAAATAAAGTTAATTTGATTGGTTTTATCTAATTTCCTGTTGTAGGAATCGGTTAAAGACTTAGCTGTTGTTCCAGCTACAATCAAACCAACAATTCCCATGGTATAGTTATATGGTTTCATCAATATACCTTCCATCGTTTTACTCCAAGTAAAGCCAAACACGTTAGGTACATATGTGATTAAAATAAATATACTTGAGAACAAGATAATTGGAATTGCTGCAATAAATCCATCACGAATCGCTCTTAAATAAATATTACGGGATATTTTTTCAAAGAACGGCTTTCCTTTTTCTATCCATGCTATTAACTTATTCATAGGGGTCAGCTCCCTTTTTTGTATAATTCAATTAAATGCTTCATTAAATCTTTTAATAATAACGTTGTCATTAAATGGTCTTGTCCGTGAATCATTGTAATACTAAATGCAATGTCATCACCTTGCGCTTCTTGAGCTAATAAGTTTGTTTGAGCTTTATGTGCATTTGCAATACATTCATTTGCTTCCTCAGTAAGTTGTTCAGCTTTTTCAAAATCACCTTCATTAGCAGCGTTTAAAGCCTCTAATAATTTTGAACGTGCATCTCCTGCATATGCGACAATTTCAAAACCAAGTAATTGTACTTCTTCTCTGTTCATATGAATAACCTCCCCTAAGTTATTTTGCTTTCCAAGATGTTGCAGTTGTTTTTAGTACTTTATTTAAATCATCAATGTTTTTATATCCAGTTGTACGTAACCATTCTCTTGCAGCTTGTTCTCCTTGTTCAATATAAACTTTAACTGCACCAGACCATGTCGCACGTCCACATAACACACCATTGAAATGTGCACCTGCATCATGAGCAAATGTTAATGTGTCTTGGAATAATTCAGCTGATACACCAGCACTTAAATAAATATAAGGTAAATGTGTCGCTGCATCTTGATCACGGAAATGTTGTGCTGCTTCTTCTTTTGTGTATACAACTTCACCCTCTGTAAATCCTTCGACAAAATTCATATTTACGGGTACTTCAACTTTAAGTACATCAACATTGAATCGATCTTCTGAGAATAACTTCATTGCTTCATTTACTTTACGAGGTTTTACTTTTGCAAATTCAGCACTTTTATTATCTGGAATATTATCATCATAAGTTAACACTTCTAAGAAAAATGGAATGTCTTCAGCAACACATTCTGAACCAATTCGTTCAATATAAGCTTTCTTTTGAATGTTAATCTCTTCTGAATCATCTACATCATAATAAAGTAAGAATTTAACTGCATTGGCACCCTGTTCTTTTAAACGTTTAGCAGACCATTCTACTAAGCAATCTGGTAAACGACCTTTTGCATTCACGTCATATCCAGTTTTTTCATATGCAAGTAATAAACCACACTCTTTATTACGTGCATCAGAAGCAGGTAAGCCATATTCAGGATCTAAAAGAATAGAAGATGCATATTGTGTTAACTCTTCTGATACAAGTACTTTTAATTGTTCGATTTGTTCAACTGTAGGAGGTTCTGTTTGATGTTCAGCCATCATTCTTTTTAATGCCCCACGTTGATCAAATGCTAAAGCTGAAATAATCCCATCTTGATTACTTAATTGTTCGATTGATGCTAGTTTTTGTTGTGATTTTGTCATGAATTACACCTCTATAACTTCAATTTGTTTGAATAGTTCTTTAAATTTATCTACATTGATATGACCTGTTTGATGCTCCATTGCATTTAACATTCCAAATGCATTCGCTTTTTTCAGTAAATCTTCATCGGATTGTTGATGAACAAGACCTGATGCAATACCTGCCACTGTAGAATCACCAGACCCTACAGGATTAACGACTTCTATTTTTGGGATATTTACTTTATAAAATGTTTGATGATGTTTAGCGAAAGCGCCATCGCCACCTAAAGAAACAATAATCCATTCAATACCTTTGAAGATGGGTTGAGTAACCGCTTCTTTTAAACTATCGATATCTGTAGTGACAGTAGTGTGTAATAATTGAGATAATTCATCAATATTAGGTTTTATCACTGAAGGCTTACTTTCGCTCAACAATACATCCATTAATGATTGACCAGAACTATCTAAAATCGTGGGTAGCCCTTGTTCATTTGCTAATTTCACAATATCAGCGTAGTAATTGGTATTAAGACCTTTAGGTAAACTGCCAGACATCGCTATAACATTGGCTTTTTTAAATAGTTCTAAAAGATGTGCTTTATAGCTGTCTGCTTCTCTCTTGTCAATAGTTGGTCCTTGTTCGAGTATTTCAGTTTGTTGTCCTTCATGTAGAATAGCGATACAATTTCGCGTTTCTCCTTTTATTTTGAAGAAAGACTGTTCAATTTGAGCATCCATTAATTGTTCTTCAATAAATTGACCTAATGCGCCACCTAAAAAGCCACTTGCTAACACATTTTCGCCAAATTCTGATAATACACGTGTTACATTTAATCCTTTTCCTCCAGCAGTTTTACTCGTCTTTTTAACTCTATTCACAGTATCTAGATGAAACTGTTCTAATGGGTAAGAGATATCAACTGAAGGATTTAAAGTTAATGTTAGAATCATTTCACATCTTCCTTAATCGTGATATTCACCTTTGTCCCATTTTTCTAAGAATTCATCAAAGAAGTGAGGATTAGCTTGATTATCGTTATGTGCTTCTAAATGATTAATTTTAGCAATTAATTTTTTATTTTCTTCAGTAGGTTTGTATTCCGCTTTAATAAATGCATCAACGATATCGAAAATAAATAATTCACCTGCTACTTTACCGCCGAAACTAACAACATTAGCATTCAATTCTTCTTTTGAATAAAGTGCTGATGTCATATCACGTACTAATGCTGTTCTTACACCTGGAACTTTGTTTGCTGCATTACTAATACCAACGCCAGTACCACAAATACATACGCCTAAATCTGCTTCTCCACTAGCAACTTTTTCTCCTACTTTTTTACCGAAGATAGGATAATGTGTACGTGTAAAATCATACGTACCTACATCAATAACTTCGTGTCCTTGAGCTTTTAAGTGTTGTGAAACTTCCATTTTTGTATCAGTTACAATGTGATCGCAACCTATAGCAATTTTCATTATTTATTCCTCCAATTAGCACATTTTATTTAACATATCTACACGGATTTGGTGACGTCCGCCATCATAGTGTCCATTTACAAATTCTTTAGCAATATTTTTAGCTAATGTATCGCCTACAATTTCAGCACCCATTGTAATCATGCGTGCATTGTTGTGACTACGTGTCATATATGCTGAACGTTCATCTGATACTTCAGCAGCAATCATTCCTTTTACTTTTGTAGCAACAATAAAACTACCTGCACCATAAGCATCCACTGCAATTCCTAAATTATCATCGTTCTTTTGTACTTCGTGTACAACTGCTAATGTTGAATCAACAAAGTCTAATTCTTTTCCTTCTGTTACATCTACTACATCATGGTTATTTTCTTTTAAAAATGTTTTTACAACATCTTTAAGACGTTGACCAGCGACATCTGAACCAATAAAAATTGTCATAATGATTCTCCTTTGAAAATAAGATAATTAAACACATGTGTTTGAAAAAGCGCTTTCAAATCTTTACACCTAAATTATAAACATAAATAAACAAATAATCAACAATAAATGTTCGAATATTGTTTGGAATTTCATTTTTTAAACAAAATATTTTGTTTTTATGTTTAATTGCGTTCAATTATCTAAAAAAAATACCAAGATTGTTTATTTAAACAATCTTGGTATCATTCAATTAATATATCACTTCTGTGTAAGCTTTTAATTTTTGTACATTATCTTCATCATTTTTATCAACAACTACTGCTGTTAAATCTTCTAAATGACATAATTGAGTAAAATCTTCTTTTCCAATTTTTGAAGTATCAATTAATAAGTATTTTTCAAGTGAACGATGAAGTGCAAGTTGTTGTGTATACGCTTCGTCAATTGTAGAAGTGAGTACATCTGCATCTTTTATTCCATTACAACTAAAAAACATTTTACTAAATCGTTTTGTTTTAAGAAGCGTATTTGTCATTTCACCTACAAATGATTCAGTAAGTTCTCTCATTTCTCCACCTAATAAGTAAACTTTAAAATTTAGCGAACGCTTTTTAAATAATATTTGAAATACTGGAAAACAATTCGTAATCACTGTTAATGACTCTCGTTCTATTAATTGAGCTAGTAACTCGATTGTTGTTCCAGGTCCTAAAAAAATCGTATCATTTTCTTCAATTAAGTTAACAGCTTTCCTTGCGACAGCACGTTTTTCTTCAATATTCTCTGTGTGCTTTTCTTGATGAGACTTTTCTTTAATTTGAAAAGTTGAATTACTACGTGCACCACCATGTATTTTAGTTAGTAATCCTTTTTCTTCTAGTTCAGCTAAATCACGACGCACTGTCATGTCAGATACATTAAGTTCCTCAACGATTTCATTTGTCCTAACCGTTCCTTTTTGATTTACGAGTTTAGTAATTTCTTCTAAACGATCGTATTTATTCATTCAAATTCTCACATCCAACTTATTTTATTAAACATGTCCATATAAAATGAACACATATATCTCATAAAGATTTTAAACGCAATTTCATTCTATACTATTACTTGTTTTAAAACTAGAAAATAAAGGTAAAAATATGTTGTAATAATAGTATAAAATTCATTTTAAAAAAGTTATATTAGTCATTATTATAAACGAGGTGCTCAGATTGAGTAATAAAATTGAAAAATTAAAAGAAATTGTTGATAAATCAAACAAAATTGTATTTTTTACTGGTGCGGGTGTATCAGTTGCAAGTGGTATACCTGATTTCCGCTCCATGGGTGGATTATTTGATGAAATTTCAAAAGAGGGTTATTCACCTGAATATTTATTAAGTATTGATCATTTAAATGATAATAAAGAAAGCTTTATCGACTTTTATCATAAACGACTACTAGTAGCAGATAAAAAACCTAATATCGTCCATGAATGGATTGCAGAGTTAGAAAAAGAAGGCAAATCTTTAGGTGTGATTACTCAAAATATCGATGGGTTACATGAGGATGCTGGAAGTGAACATATTGATGAAATTCATGGTACACTGAATCGCTTTTATTGCATCAATTGTGGGAAAGAATATACGAAATCATATGTTATGGAACACAAATTAAGATATTGTGAGAACTGCGGTGATGTCATTCGTCCTGATATCGTATTATACGGTGAAATGCTCGATCAGCCTACTGTCTTTAGAGCATTAGATAAAATCCAAAAAGCAGATACTGTCATTGTGTTAGGTTCATCCTTGGTCGTACAACCTGCTGCTGGCTTTATTTCTAACTTTACAGGAGACAATCTTGTAATTATTAATAGAGACGCTACACCGTATGATAGACAAGCAAGTTTAGTTATTCATAATGACATGACAGAAGTGGTTGAAGAAGTTATGAAAAATAAATAGATATACATGTGGCTAGTGTTTTTTAGAACTACTAGCCTTTTTATATAAAAAAGCACTTCTCAACTTTGAGAAGTGCTTTAAACATTTTAATTGAACACAAATTGCTGACGCAATTTGCATATTGAACTTGTAAGCAAACAAGTTTGCAACAATTCCAATATTAACGTTTTGAGAATTGTGGAGAACGACGTGCTTTTTTAAGACCTGGTTTTTTACGTTCTTTCATACGTGGGTCACGAGTTAATAAACCTGCGCGTTTTAAAGAACCTCTGTATTCTGGATCAGCTTCTAATAATGCACGAGCGATACCATGACGGATAGCTTGAGCTTGTCCAGTGAAACCACCACCGTATACGTTAACTAATACATCATAGTTACCTTTAGTTTCTGTAACATCGAATGGTTGGTTTAAGTCTAAGATTAATGATTCGAATGGTAAGTATTCGCGTACGTCACGATCGTTAACAGTGATATTACCTTCACCTGGTACTAAACGTACACGTGCTACTGAGTTTTTACGACGGCCTGTGCCTCTATATTCAACTTGTGCCAATGTAATTTCCTCCTTCTAATTAACCACGTAATTCGTAGTTTTCTGGTTGTTGTGCAGCGTGTGGGTGTTCAGCGCCACTGTATACAAATAATTTTTTACCTTGTTTTTCACCTAAACGTGAACTTGGTAACATTCCTTTGATAGAAGTTTCAAGTAAACGAGCAGGGTTGTTACGTTTTAATTCACCAGCAGTCACTGATTTAATACCACCTGGGTGATTTGAGTGACGGTAGTAAACTTTATCTTGTTCTTTTTTACCAGTTAATTCGATTTTTTCAGCGTTGATGATGATTACATAGTCACCAGTATCAACGTGTGGTGTATAAGTTACTTTATTTTTACCGCGTAAGATAGATGCTACTTCTGATGATAAACGACCTAATGTTTGGCCTTCAGCATCGATAACATACCATTTGCGCTCAATGTTTGATTCATTTGCCATAAATGTTTGACGCATAATAATTATCCTCCTAAAAATAAATGCTTCGTCTTAGATTACAGGTACTCATCGCAGTCGAACCTACGAACGAGGCCTGCAATCTAGGTCATTCTGTTACGATTTCAAAGCGTAATGTTCATTTATTTTATTCCTGTCTAATCTGCTTATATATCTTGTAACACAATAAGTTTCCGGGGCTTATCGTGGGATGATATAAAACAATACCGTTAACTATCTTATATTTTATAAGCCCATTTGTCAATGCATATTAGTCATTTTGTAATGATTTTTTGTAATGTATTTTTACATCCTCACCAAAGTCATTTTTAAGTGCTTCTGGATCTAAATATATCTTTTCAAGATATAATCCTTCAGCGGGTGCTGTAAAAGGCACATTATCTCTATTTTTAGCTTTAAGCAGTTCAGGAACTTCGTTAGGTTGTCGCTTCCCTTTACCTACTTCTATTAAAAAAGCTACAAGTACGCGCACCATATTATATAAGAAACCAGAACCTGTGACGATATAGTCAAAACCTTCGTCCGTTTTGACAACTTCACTTTGGTATAGTGTACGTTCTTTACTTTCAACTTCAGTCTTTTGTGAACAAAATCCAGTAAAATCATGAGTTCCAATAAAGTGTTTAGCCGCTTCATTCATCTTATCTAAATCTAAGTCATCTTTTATAAATGTCTTAAGACCACTTTCAAATGGATTGCGATGTTCCGCTTGATACACTTTATAGCGATATCTCTTACCTACACAATCATAACGACAATGAAACGTGTCATCTACTTGTTTTACACTATTCACGTAAATATCCTCAGGTAACGCACTATTCATCGCATATTTCCATTGTTTAGGCTCAATATTCAATTCTGTGTCAAAATGAAAATACTGTTCATAAGCATGCACACCACGATCTGTGCGACTTGATGGATGTATACGCACATGTCGGCGATGCATACGTTTTAAAATTTTTTCAAATTGTTGTTGAACAGTTCTACCTTGTTGTTGAATTTGAAAACCAAGAAATCCATGTCCTTGATACGCAATATTTACTAGTATGCGCAATGTCTTACACTCCCATATATTTTAATATAAATAATATCATTCCAATAGGTATCAGACTGAATAGACTCAAAGTATCTCTCTTATGCCATGACAACTTACGATAACTTGTACGTTGTACATTAGCATCATATCCTCTAACTTCCATTGCAATGGCTAATTCATCAGCTCTTTGAAAGGCAGAAATAAATAGCGGTATCATTAATGGGATGAAAGCTTTAATTCTTGTCATTAAACTCCCCGAACTGATTTCAGAACCTCTTGATTTTTGAGCAAGAATAATTTTATCTAATTCATCCATCAATGTTGGAATAAACCTTAAAGCAATTGACATAATCATACTTAATTGATGCACAGGAATTTTAAATAGTTTCAATGGGGCCATTAACTTTTCAAAAGCATCAGTCAAGTCAATTGGACTTGTTGATAATGTCATAATTGTTGCAACCATAACAATCGTTATTAATCTTAAAGAAATAAAAATACCTTCTAATACCCCTGTACTATCAATTTTAATAAAACCTATTTCTAATAGCGTAGTCCCACCGTGAGTAAAGAAGATGTGCATTAAAAACGTAAAGATTAAGAAGAAAAATATCGGTGTTAATCCTTTAATTAAAAACCAAAATTGAATTTTAGCCATTTTCATAAAACATAGAATTAATAATATTATCCAAGCAAATGTAGCAAAAGAATGAGCAAAAAAGATAAAAATAATAAATACAAATACAAAAATCAACTTTGCTCTAGGATCAAGACGATGTATCACAGAGTTATTAGGTAAATAACGTCCTATAATAAGTTTATTTTTCATGTTCTTGCCACTCCTGATACAATGTTACAAACTCATCTTCATTTAAGGCAATATCATTAAACATGGTTTGATATTTATCTTCAACATCATATTGCAGTTGTACTACATCAGGCAATGCAATATGCCAATCTTTCAGTTTTTCGTGTTGTCTGAATAATGATTTAGGAGAGCACTGTTCTATTACTTTCCCTTGTCTCATTACAATGATTTCTTCTGCATATCGCGCCACATCATTCATATCGTGTGACACTAATATGACTGTTTTATGATGATTGACTTGAATTGATTTTATTAATTCCATCACTTGCTGACGACTTTTTGGGTCAAGTCCAGCAGTAGGCTCATCAAGAATAATTATATTCGGTTTCATTGCAAGGATAGAAACTAATGCAATTTTACGCATCTGACCACCTGACATTTCAAATGGCGATTGTTCCATAATATGATGATCAAAACCTAAATCTAAGAGTAACTGATACGCATAAGACTTAACTTGTTCCACATTCATCTTAAAATTTTTAGGACCAAATGCTACTTCTCTTTCCACACTATCTTCAAACAATTGTGATTCAGGAAATTGAAAAACCAAACCTACTTGTTGTCTTAATTCTCGTAGATGCTTGTCTTTTGTTTTATGAGTAATCTCCTTATTATCAAAAGTAATACTACCTTTTGTTGGTTTTAATAGCCCATTAAAATGTTGAATGAGTGTGGATTTACCACTTCCTGTTTGACCAACAATCGCATAGTATTTACCTTGCTCAATTTTGAGATTGATATCATTTAAGGCTTGATATTCATAAGGAGTGCCTTTTTGATAAATATATGAAACATGATTAAATTGAATGGTCATAATTTATCAACCAGCCCTTCATATGTAGTGAATTCATCTTTAAAGCCTAGCTTTTGATTCATTTTCATTGCAAATGGTAAATCTAAGCCAATCTCTACTAAATACTGTGTATTTAAAAAAATAAAATTTGGCTTGCCTTCTTTGTAAACTTTGCCTTTATTCATAATGACGACATGATCACTTTCTAACGCTTCACTTAAATCATGAGTAATAGAAATAATCGTTAAATTTTTCTCTTGTTTAACTTGTTTAATTAATGAAAGTAAAGACTGTTTACCTTGGGGATCTAACATAGAGGTTGCTTCATCAAGAATGATGACATCTGGACTTAGTGCTAAGACTCCTGCAATAGCCACGCGTTGCTTTTGGCCTCCCGATAAAGAATGTGGTTCATATTCCATATATTCTTTCATATCTACATTATCTAAAGATTGAATGACGATTGCTTTCATTTTGTCATGAGATACTGCGTGATTCTCGAGTCCAAAAGCTACATCATATTCCACAATTGAACCTACAAATTGATTTTCTGGATTTTGAAAGACAATACCAATATGGCGTCTAACCTCTCTTAAATAATCAGGCGTAACTAAATGATTGTTATAAAAAATTTCTCCTTCAGTTGCTTGTTCTATTCCAACTATAAGTTTTGCAATTGTAGATTTCCCCGAACCATTATGTCCTACAATGGATGTCCATTGATGTTTTGGTATATTAAATGACACATCTTCTAAAGTGAAGGCCGCATCTTTTTGATATTGAAAATGTACATGTTTAAGTTCGATGATATTGTTATTATCAGTTTTCACAGCCTTCCTCCTTTATTAATAGTTACTACATTAGTTTACATGAATAAAAACTAGATGTACATGAGTAAACGTCTTTTATATATAAAAAGAGTCATGCCTCAAAAGCACGACTCTTTTTAATCATTATAGATTCATTAAAATTAAAAAAGCGCGCACCCCATCACATTTTAGTTGAGTTCACGCTTTATATTAGTATTTAGTTGATGGGGTACTCTGAGCTAGACAATATTTGTATGTGGCAAACATTATCGTTGCACTCATTTGCTTTAAATACAAGTAGTTAGTGTATTTATATATAAAATTAATCTACTAATTCGATGATAACTGATTCAGCACCGTCACCACGACGAGGACCTACTTTAAGAATACGAGTGTATCCACCTTGACGTTCTGCATAACGTTCAGCAATTTCACCAAATAATTTTTGAAGTGCAGTTTGTGTAGTTTCATCTTCATTTAAGATTTCAACATTACGTAATGTTTTAGCAGCATTACGACGAGATGCTAAGTCACCTTTTTTACCTAAAGTGATTAATTTCTCAACAACACTACGAACTTCTTTTGCACGAGCTTCTGTAGTTTCAATACGCTCACTTACGATAAGTGATGTAGCTAAATCACGTAACATAGCTTTACGTTGATCAGAAGTACGACCTAATTTTCTGTAACCCATGAGTTAACCTCCTTTAACTTATTAATCTTCTTTTCTTAAACCTAATCCTAAATCTTCTAATTTATATTTAACTTCTTCAAGAGATTTACGACCTAAATTACGCACTTTCATCATATCAGCTTCAGACTTGTCCGCTAATTCTTGAACAGAATTGATGCCTGCACGTTTTAAACAGTTATATGAACGCACTGATAAGTCTAATTCTTCGATAGACATTTCAAGTACTTTTTCTTTTTGATCTTCTTCTTTTTCAATCATGATTTCAGCATTTTGCGCTTCATCTGTAAGACCAACGAAAATATTTAAATGTTCAGTCATAATTTTAGCAGCTAATGAAACAGACTCTTGTGGAGTAATTGAACCATTAGTCCAAACATCTAAAGTTAATTTATCAAAATCACTACTTTGACCTACACGTGTATTTTCAACTGTATAGTTTACACGTTCAACAGGTGAATATAGTGAATCTACAGGAATTACACCAATTGGTAAATCACTAGTATTATTTTGTTCTGCTAATGCGTAACCTCTACCCTTATTAGCAACAAGACGAATTTTTAAATGTCCACCTTTAGACACTGTTGCAATTTTAAGTTCTGGGTTTAGAACTTCAACATCACTATCGTGAGTAATATCACTTGCTGTTACTTCGCCTTCATCTCTCACATCAATTTCTAATGTTTTATCTTCTTCAGAATAGATTTTTAATGCTAATTTTTTGATGTTCATAATAATTGTAGAAACATCTTCAACAACATTGTCTATAGCTGAAAATTCGTGTAAAACACCTTCAATTTCGATGTACTTAACGGCTGCACCTGGTAATGAAGATAGTAGGATACGACGTAAGGAGTTTCCTAGTGTAGTACCGTAGCCACGTTCAAGTGGTTCAACAACGAACTTACCGAATTTAGCATCTTCACTAATTTCAATTGTCTCAATTCTAGGTTTTTCAATTTCTATCATTTACAAAATCCTCCTTAATAACGTCGAATTAATTTTAAAATTGTTTCGCTCAGTGATTTGTAACAATAACAATCAATAAAAATTATACGCGACGACGTTTTGGTGGACGACAACCGTTGTGAGGTACTGGAGTAACGTCTCTGATTGCTGTTACTTCTAAACCAGCTGATTGTAATGCACGAATAGCTGATTCACGACCTGGTCCAGGTCCTTTTACTGTTACTTCAACAGTTTTCAAACCATGTTCCATTGCTGATTTTGAAGCAGTTTCAGATGCCATTTGAGCAGCGAATGGTGTTGATTTTTTTGATCCTTTGAAACCTAATGCACCAGCTGATGACCAAGATAAAGCATTACCAAATTCATCAGTGATAGTTACGATTGTATTGTTGAATGTTGAACGGATGTGTGCTACACCATTTTCAATATTCTTTTTAACTCTACGTTTACGAGATACTTGTTTACGTGCCATTTATATTTTGCCTCCTTTACCTATTATTTTTTCTTATTAGCTACAGTTTTAACTGGGCCTTTACGAGTACGAGCATTGTTTTTAGTTTTTTGACCACGAACTGGTAAACCACGACGGTGGCGAATACCACGGTATGATGAAATTTCCATTAAACGTTTAATGTTTAAGTTTTGTTCACGGCGTAAGTCACCTTCTACTTTATAACCGTCAACTACTTCACGGATACGACCTAATTCGTCATCTGTTAAATCTTTTACACGTGTATCAGCTGATACGTTAGCTTCTTCAACAATTTTTTTAGCTGTTGAAGTACCGATACCATATACGTAAGTTAATGAAATAACTACGCGTTTTTCACGTGGAATATCTACTCCTGCAATACGTGCCATATATTTTTACACCTCTCTTTTATTAACCTTGTCTTTGTTTGTGCTTAGGATTGTCACAAATTACCATAACTTTACCTTTACGTTTAATGACTTTACATTTTTCGCAAATAGGTTTTACTGATGGTCTTACTTTCATTTTTATACCTCCCTATATTATGGAGTGACGATTATTTATAACGATACGTAATTCTACCGCGTGATAAATCATACGGAGACATTTCTACTGTTACTTTGTCGCCAGGTAGAATACGAATATAATTCATTCTAATTTTACCACTTACATGTGCTAAAATTTCATGACCATTTTCTAATTCTACTTTAAACATAGCATTTGGTAAAGTATCAAGTACTGTACCTTCTAATTCTATTACATCTTGTTTCGCCATTGATTAACTTCCCCCTTTTTACAATAGTAAGGTAATCGTCAATAGACAACTTCAACGATACGAATCTAATATAGTGAATAGTTATTATAAGTTTAACAAAATGCGGGAATTATGATCGTCATACGACACTCAAAAAATAAATTCTTGCCAGAGAAACCTAATCAAAGTTCACATAAATCTAGATCGCACATTAGTTGACCTATTTTAATTGATCTAAGATATCAATGACATCTTTGGTTACTTCGTCAATATCTTTCGCACCATCAATGTTTTTCAATACGCCTTTTTCATCGTAATACTCTAAAATTGGCTTGGATTGTTTAACATTAACGCTTAAACGATTAGATACTGTTTCTGGATTATCATCTTTACGTTGATAAAGTTTTCCACCATCGATATCACAAACACCATCAACCTTTGGAGGATTAAATACAAGATGATAAGTTGTACCACATTTCTCACAGATACGACGACCTGTAAGACGATTCATTAGCTCTTCCTCAGGAACTTCAATATTGATAACAGCATCAATATTTCTGTCAAGCTCAGACATAATGTTGTTTAATGCCTCAGCTTGCTCAATTGTTCTAGGGAATCCATCTAATAAGAAACCTTTTTTTGCATCGTCTTCAGAAATTCTTTCTTTAACGATACCTACAGTAACTTCATCAGGGACTAATTCTCCACGATCCATGTATGATTTAGCTTCTTTTCCTAAATCAGTTTCATCTTTAATCGCTTTTCTGAACATGTCACCAGTAGATATATGTGGTATTGGGAATTTCTTAACAATTTCACTCGCTTGAGTACCTTTACCAGCTCCAGGTAAACCCATTAAAATGATATTCATAAATTGCCCTCCTACAAATTATCTACCACCAAAGCCTTTATATTCTTTTTGACTCACTTGTGCTTCAAGTGATTTCATAGTTTCAATTGCTACACCAATAACGATTAATAAACTTGTACCACCAATTTGAATTGATTGAGGTAAATTCATAAATTTTGTCGCTATAATTGGAAGAATAGCAATAACTGCTAAGAAAATAGAGCCTACAAAAGTTAAGCGATAAAGTACTTTAGTAATATATTTTTTTGTTTGTTCCCCAGGTCTAATTCCTGGTACATAACTACCTTGTTTTTTCAAGTTGTCAGCCATTTTTTCAGGATTAACTTGAACAAAGGCATAGAAATATGCAAATGCAATAATTAATATAACATAAACAATCATACCATAAGTGTTTGAAGGGTTAGCATATTCTGCAATATTTTGCGCCCAATCAGCTTTAGGGAAGAACAATGTTAATGTTCTTGGCAATAAGAAGAATGCCATCGCAAAGATGACTGGAATAACCCCTGCAGAGTTTACTTTTAAAGGTAGATATGTTGCTTGTGATCCTAAACGTTGTGCAGATTGTTTTTTAGCATACTGAATTGGAATTTTACGTTTCGCTTCCAATACATAAATCGCTCCAATTGTTAATAAAATTAATCCAACAATTAAACCGATGACTTTTAACCATGCTAACGTTGTATCGTCATTACCAACAAATGCTTGTTGCACAAATTGGATAATTGATGATGGCAACGTTGATAAAATACCTGCAAAGATAATGATTGAAATACCATTACCTACACCAAACTGTGTAATTTGATCACCAAGCCAAATTAAAAATGCAGTTCCAGTTGTTAAAACTACAGCAATCAATAAATAACTCATGACAGATTGATGAATAATCAATTTACCGCCTAAATAGTTATTAAATTGAAATGCCATACCAATTGACTGTATAAATGCCAATATGATAGCGAAATAACGTGTTACATTGCTAAGCTTTCTTTTACCTACTTCACCTTGTTTAGCCCATTCAGTAAATTTAGGGACAATGTCCATTTGTAATAATTGCATTACGATAGAAGCAGTGATGTACGGCATTATACCCATAGCAAAGATAGAAAAGTTCTTTAAGGCTCCGCCACCAAACGTATTAAGAAGAGCAGCGACACCTTGATCAGAACCTTGCTGTTCAAAAGGCTCAGGATTAACTCCAGGAGCCGGAATATAAGTTCCTATTTTGAATATTACTAACATTGCTAATGTGAAGAAAATCTTGTTTCGAACTTCTTTAGTTTTAAAGAAGCTCATAAACGTTTGAAACATTAGATCACCTCGTGTGCTCCACCTTTAGCATCGATAGCTTCAACCGCTGAAGCTGAGAATTTGTGAGCTTTCACTGTCAATTTTTTATCAAGTGAACCATTACCTAGTACTTTAATACCAGATTTTTCATTCTTAACCACACCAGTTTCAACTAATAAAGCTGGAGTTACTTCAGTACCATCTTCAAATTGATTAAGTTGGTCTAAGTTAACAATAGCATATTCTTTACGATTAATGTTAGTGAAACCTCGTTTTGGTAAACGACGGAATAAAGGTAATTGTCCACCTTCAAATCCTGGTCTTACGCTACCACCTGAACGTGCTTTTTGACCTTTTTGACCGCGACCACTAGTTTTACCATTACCTGTACCAGCACCACGACCTACACGATTACGTACACGACGTGAACCTTCAGCTGATTTTAACTCATGTAATTTCATTATTTAGGCACCTCCTTAATTATTTTTCTTCAACTGTTAATAAGTGTTTAACTTTGTTGATTTGCCCACGAATTGCAGGGTTATCTTCAACAACTACTGAACTATTAGTCTTTTTAAGACCTAACGCTTCAACAGTTTTACGTTGTGTTTCAGGACGACCAATAACACTACGAGTGAGGGTAATTTGTAATTTAGCCATTATTTATTTTCCCTCCTTAATTATATAATTCTTCTACTGATTTGCCACGTAATTTCGCAACATCTTCAGCGTTTTTAAGGTTTTGTAAACCATTTAATGTCGCACGTACCATGTTGATAGGTGTATTTGAACCTAATGATTTACTTAAGATATCAGTGATACCTGCTAATTCTAATACGGCACGTACTGGACCACCAGCGATAACTCCTGTACCAGGTGCAGCTGGTTTCATAAATACACTACCAGAACCATAACGGCCAGTGATAGTGTGAGGAGTTGTTCCTTCTACACGTGGAACTACTACTAAATCTTTTTTAGCTGCTTCTACAGCTTTTTTAATAGCTTCTGGTACCTCTTGAGCTTTACCAGTACCGAAACCTACACGACCATTTTTATCTCCTACTACTACTAATGCAGTGAAACGGAAACGACGTCCACCTTTAACAACTTTAGCAACACGATTAATTGTAACAACGCGTTCTTCAAATTCTTTCGTTTCTTCTTCTCTACGAGCCATGTATTTGTCCCTCCTTTAAATTAAAATTCTAATCCGTTTTCTCTCGCAGCTTCAGCTAACGCTTTAACGCGACCATGATATAAATAGCCACCACGATCAAATACGATTTCTTTGATACCTTTATCTGAAGCTTTTTTAGCGATTACTTCACCAACTTTAGTTGATAAATCAACTTTAGAAGTAGAATCACTAGCGATATCTTTATCTTGAGATGAAGCTTGTACTAAAGTTTCACCTTTAACATCATCAATAATTTGTGCATAAATATGTTTGTTTGAACGATATACATTTAAACGTGGTTTTTCAGCTGTACCTGATAATTTAGTACGCACACGAGCATGTCTTTTCAAACGCACTTTGTTTTTATCAATTTTACTGATCATTGTATTACTCCTTTCTTTAGAGAGTTATCTATTATTTACCAGTTTTACCTTCTTTACGGCGAACATATTCACCTTGGTAACGGATACCTTTTCCTTTATAAGGTTCTGGAGGTCTTACTGAACGAATATTAGAAGCGATAGCTCCAACTTGTTCTTTAGATACACCAGATACTGTAACAGTTGTATTTTTCTCTACTGCGAAAGTAATGCCATCTTCAGCTTTAATTTCAACAGGATGAGAGTAACCAACGTTTAATACTAAGTCATTACCTTGCATTTGAGCACGGTAACCTACACCAACAAGTTCAAGAGTTTTAACAAAACCTTGAGAAACACCTTGTACCATATTATTTAATAACGCACGAGTTGTACCATGAACTGTTCTATCTTCTTTAGAATCAGTAGGTCTTACAACTTCTAGAGTGTTTTCATCTTGTTTAAAAGTCATTCTTTCATCAAAAGTTCTAGTTAATTCACCTTTAGGACCTTTTACAGTAGCTGTTTGTCCGTCAAAAGATACTGTAACGTCACTAGGGATGTCAATAATTTTCTTACCAACACGACTCATGTTATGGCACCTCCTTATTTATTATTACCAAACGTATGCGATGATTTCTCCACCAACGTTACGTTTTCTAGCTTCTTTATCAGTGATGACACCTTCAGAAGTTGAAACTAATGCGATACCTAAACCATTTAATACTTTAGGCACTTCGTTCGCTTTAGCATATACACGTAAACCTGGTTTTGAGATACGTTTTAATCCTGTGATAACACGTTCATTGTTTTGACCATATTTTAAGAATAAACGAATAACACCTTGTTTATCATCTTCAACGTATTCTACGTTTTTAATGAAACCTTCATTTTTTAAGATTTCAGCAATTTGTTTTTTAATATTTGATGCAGGTAATTCTAATTTCTCGTGACGCACCATGTTTGCGTTTCTTACACGAGTAAGCATATCTGCGATTGGATCTGTCATAGTCATTTATTGTTGCCTCCTTTCAAACTCTTTTATCTTACCAGCTAGCTTTACGTACGCCAGGAATTTGGCCTTTATAAGCTAATTCACGGAAACAAATACGGCATAATTTAAATTTACGATATACAGAATGTGGACGACCACAGCGTTCACAACGAGTATATTCACGTACTGCATATTTTTGTTTTTTCTGTTGCTTAGCAACCATAGAAGTTTTAGCCACTTAATTAGCCTCCTTTTAGAGATTATTTACGAAATGGCATACCGAAGTTTGTTAACAATTCACGAGCTTCCTCGTCAGTGTTAGCAGTTGTTACGATAACAATATCCATTCCTCTTACTTTACTTACTTTATCATAATCGATTTCTGGGAAAATTAATTGTTCTTTAATTCCTAAAGTGTAGTTACCACGACCATCGAAAGCTGTTTTAGAAACACCTTGGAAGTCACGTACACGAGGTAATGAAACTGCGATTAATTTATCTAAGAATTCATACATTCTTTCTCCGCGAAGTGTTACTTTTGCACCGATTGGCATACCTTCACGTAAACGGAATGTTGCAACTGATTTTTTAGCTTTAGTGATTAATGGTTTTTGTCCAGTGATTAATTCTAACTCTTCAACAGCATTATCTAACACTTTAGAGTTTTGAACTGCATCACCAACACCCATATTTACAACGATTTTTTCGATTTTTGGTACTTCCATTACTGAACTATAGTTGAATTTTTTAACTAAGTTTTGAGTAACTTCAGTATTATATCTTTCTTTTAAACGGTTCAAAGTGGATCCTCCTTTCAACTAGTTATTAATTATTAGATTTGATTTCTTCGCCAGATTTTTTAGCGATACGAACTTTTTTACCATCTACAAATTTGTAACCAACACGAGTAGGTTCATTTGTTTTAGGATCTAATAATTGTACGTTAGAAACATGGATTGCTGCCTCTGTTTCTAAGATTCCACCTTCAGGATTTAATTGAGTTGGTTTTTGGTGTTTTTTAATAACGTTAACACCTTCCACAACGACGCGGTCTTTTTTAGGTTCAGTAGCGATTACTTTACCTTCTTTACCTTTATCTTTACCTGCGATAACTTTAACGTTGTCACCTTTTTTGATATGCATGTGGGCACCTCCTTAAATATTATGGTTTTAATAAATTATAGTACTTCTGGTGCTAATGATACGATTTTCATGAAGTTACCTTCACGTAATTCACGAGCAACAGGACCAAAGATACGAGTACCACGTGGGCCTTTGTCATCACGAATAATGACACATGCATTTTCATCAAATTTGATATAAGAACCATCGTTACGACGTACGCCTGATTTAGTTCTAACAACAACAGCTTTCACAACGTCGCCTTTTTTAACAACGCCACCTGGTGTTGCATTTTTAACAGTACATACGATGATATCGCCAATGTTCGCTGTTTTGCGACCAGATCCACCTAATACTTTGATTGTAAGTACTTCACGAGCACCAGAGTTGTCTGCTACTTTTAAACGCGTTTCTTGTTGGATCATTAGTTAAACCTCCCTTATCTCTAATCTTGTATTAAATAATTACTGATTCTTCAACAATTTCTACTAAACGGAAACGTTTTGATGCTGATAAAGGACGAGTTTCTTGAATTCTAACAATATCTCCTAATTTAGCTGAATTGTTTTCATCATGAGTTTTATATTTTTTAGAGTATTTTACTCGTTTACCGTATAATTTGTGTGTTTTGTAAGTTTCAACAAGTACAGTAATTGTTTTGTCCATTTTATCAGAAACAACTTTACCTACATAAACTTTACGATCGTTTCTTTCACTCACTTTTGTAACCTCCTCTTTCTTATACTTTATTGATTAGCTTTACTTTGTTCAATTTCTCTTTCACGAGCAACAGTTTTTAGACATGCAATTGTTTTTCTAACTGTACGAATACGTGCAGTTTCTTCTAATTGACCTGTAGCTAACTGAAAGCGTAGGTTAAAAAGCTCTTCTTTTGAAGATTTGATTTGTTCTTCGATTTCTGAAGTGGTTAAGTCTCTAATTTCCTTAGCTTTCATTTGTTTCACCACCCAATTCTTCACGTTTTACAAACTTAGTTTTTACTGGAAGTTTGTGACTTGCTAAACGTAATGCTTCACGAGCTACATCTTCAGATACACCAGCGATTTCAAATAAAATACGACCTGGTTTTACAACTGCGATCCAGCCTTCAACAGCACCTTTACCAGCACCCATACGTACTTCTAAAGGTTTTTTAGTGTAAGGCGTATGTGGGAAGATTTTAATCCAAACTTTCCCGCCACGTTTCATGTAACGTGTCATAGCGATACGAGCAGATTCGATTTGACGAGATGTGATCCAAGAAGTTGTTGTAGCTTGTAAACCATACTCACCAAATGTTACAAAGTTACCGCCTTTAGAACGACCAGTTGTTTTTGGACGATGTTGACGACGATATTTAACACGTTTTGGTAGTAACATTATTATTTTCCTCCTTCACTAGTATTCTTAGTAGGAAGAACTTCACCACGATAAATCCATACTTTAACACCTAATTTACCATAAGTAGTGTCTGCTTCAGCATGTGCATAATCAATGTCAGCACGTAAAGTATGAAGTGGAACAGTTCCTTCTGAATATTGTTCAGCACGAGCGATGTCAGCTCCGCCTAAACGACCTGATACTTGAGTTTTGATACCTTTTGCACCAAGTTTCATAGCTCTTGTAATAGCTTGTTTTTGTACACGACGGAATGAAGCACGATTTTCTAATTGACGTGCGATATTTTCTGCTACTAAACGAGCATCCATATCAACTTTTTTAATTTCCACAACGTTGATGTGTACTTTTTTATCAGTTAAGTTATTTAATTTATTACGAAGTTTTTCAATTTCTGAACCGCCTTTACCAATTACCATACCAGGTTTACCAGTGTGGATTGCGATGTTAATACGGTTAGCAGCACGTTCAATGTCAACGTGAGAAACTGACGCTTCTTTTAATTCGTTATCAATGAATTTACGGATTCTTAAATCTTCGTGTAATAAAGAAGCGAAATCTTTTTCAGCGTACCATTTAGCTTCCCAATCACGGATAACTCCAACACGAAGTCCGATAGGATTAATTTTTTGACCCACAGTATTCCCTCCTTAAATAGTTATTAAGCTTCTTTAGCTTCTTCTTTACCGTCACTTACGACGATTGTAATGTGGCTTGTACGTTTGTTGATTGCACTTGCACGACCTTGTGCACGTGGACGGAAACGTTTTAAAGTTGGTCCTTCATTTGCATATGCTTCTTTAACAACTAATTCATCTGTATTCATGTCATAGTTATGTTCAGCATTTGCTAAAGCGGACATTAATACTTTTTCAATTACTGGTGATGAAGCTTTATTAGTTAATTTTAAAATAGCAATAGCTTCTCCAGCATTTTTACCTCTAATTAAGTCAAGAACTAATCTTACTTTACGAGGTGCGATTCTGATTGTTCTAGCAACCGCTTTTGCTTCCATTAGGATATCCTCCTCTACTTATATATATTATTATCTACTAGTTTTTTTATCGTCAGCTGCATGTCCTTTAAATGTACGAGTTGGAGCAAATTCACCTAATTTGTGACCAACCATATCTTCAGTTACATAAACAGGTACATGTTTACGACCATCATATACTGCAAAAGTATGACCGATGAAATTTGGGAAAATTGTAGAACGACGTGACCATGTTTTGATTACTTGTTTCTTTTCACTTCCGTCTTGAGCTTCTACTTTTTTCATTAAATGATCATCAACGAAAGGTCCTTTTTTAATACTACGAGCCATTTGGGCGCCTCCCTTCTTATTGTGTGCGTGCAGCTGTTAAGCCGCACACTCAAATAAGTTGTTATTATTTTCTCTTACGTCCACGAACGATAAGTTTATCAGATGATTTTTTACCGCGACGTGTTTTCTTACCAAGCGTTGGTTTACCCCATGGTGACATTGGAGATGGTCTACCGATAGGAGCACGACCTTCACCACCACCGTGTGGGTGATCGTTAGGGTTCATTACAGAACCACGAACTGTTGGACGGATACCTTTCCATCTTGAACGACCAGCTTTACCAGCGTTAACAAGTTCATGTTGTAAGTTACCAACTTGACCGATTGTAGCACGGCAAGTAGATAAAATCATACGTACCTCACCAGAACGTAATCTGATTAATACATATTTACCTTCTTTACCAAGTACTTGTGAACTTGCACCTGCTGAACGAGCAATTTGTCCACCTTTACCAGGTTTTAATTCGATATTATGAATTACAGTACCAACTGGAATATTTTGTAATGGTAAAGCATTACCAACTTTGATATCTGCTTCAGCACCACTTTCAACTGTTTGGCCTACTTGTAATCCTTTTGGTGCAATAATGTAACGTTTTTCACCATCAGCATATACTAATAAAGCAATGTTAGCTGAACGGTTTGGATCATATTGAATTGAATCAACTTTAGCAGTGATTCCGTCTTTATTACGTTTGAAGTCAATTACACGATATTGACGTTTATGTCCTCCACCATGGTGACGAACTGTTAATTTACCTTGATTGTTACGACCCGCTTTTTTCGGTAGCGGTTGTAATAATGACTTTTCAGGTGTAGTCTTCGTGATTTCAGCGAAGTCTAACGTAGTCATATTACGACGACCATTTGTAATTGGCTTATATTTTTTAAGAGCCATTGTCGCTTACCTCCTTAATGGTAATATTATTTTATTTTAGTTGAATAAGTCGATTGAACCTTCTTTAAGTTTTACAATCGCTTTTCTTCTTTTATTTGTATAGCCTTGATAACGGCCCATACGTTTTTTCTTTGGTTTGTAGTTGATGATATTTACACTTTCAACTTTAACGTCGAAAATTTCTTCAACTGCAATTTTAACTTGAGTTTTGTTAGCACGAGTATCTACGTCAAAAGTATATTTATCTTCAGCCATTGCTTCAGAAGATTTTTCAGTGATTACGGGGCGCTTAAGAACATCTCTAGCTTCCATTATCCGAGCACCTCCTCAACTTTTTTCGCAGCTGATTCAGTAATGATTACACTGTCAGCGCTAGTGATATCTAATACGTTTAATCCTTGAGCAGTACTTACTTGTACGCCAGGAATATTACGTGCAGATAATTCAACATTTACATCTTCGTTTTCTGTTACTACTAACACTTTTTTAGGTTGTTCAAGTGTAGTTAAAACATTTTTGAATTCTTTTGTTTTTGGTGCATCAAAACCAAAAGTATCAACGATTGTAAAGTTGTTTTCTTGAACTTTGAAAGATAATGCAGAACGTAATGCTAAACGACGCATTTTCTTAGGCATTTTGTATGAATAGCTTCTTGGAGTTGGTCCGAAAACGATACCACCACCACGCCATTGTGGAGCACGGATTGTACCTTGACGTGCACGTCCTGTACCTTTTTGTCTCCATGGTTTACGTCCACCACCACGAACAGCTGAACGATTTTTCACTGCGTGTGTACCTTGACGTAAAGAAGCACGTTGTAAATTGATTGCTTCGAAAAGAACACTGTTGTTTGGTTCGATTGCGAAAACTGAATCGCTTAATTCAACTGAACCAGATTTTGATCCGTCTACTTTTAATACATCATAATTAGCCATTATGCTTTTTCCTCCTTTCGCTACTTATTATTTATTACCTTTTTTAATTGAAGATTTAATTTCTACAAAACCTTTTTTAGGTCCAGGTACATTACCTTTTACTAAAATAACATTGTTATCAGTATCAACTTGAACAACTTCTAAGTTTTGAACTGTAACTGTGTTACCGCCCATACGTCCAGGCATTTTTTGACCTTTAAATACTCTTGAAGCATCTGAAGCCATACCTACTGAACCTGGAGCTCTGTGGAAATGAGAACCGTGAGCCATTGGTCCACGACCTTGACCATGACGTTTAATTGCACCTTGGAAACCTTTACCTTTTGAAGTTCCTGTAACATCAATAATGTCTCCAGCTTCAAAAGTATCTACTGTGACTTCTTGACCTACTTCGTATTCATCAACATTAACGTTTCTGAATTCACGAATGAAGCGCTTAGGTGCTGCGCCAGCTTTTTTAGCGTGACCTTCAGCTGGTTTATTTGCATATTTATTTGATTTAGCATCTTTTTTATATGCTTGTTTGTCTGCAAAACCTACTTGGATAGCATTGTAGCCATCAACTTCTTCAGTTTTCTTTTGTAATACTACGTTTTGATTTGCTTCTACTACTGTAACAGGGATTAATTCACCGTTTTCTCCGAATACTTGTGTCATCCCAATTTTTCTTCCTAAGATTCCTTTGGTCATCGAAAGTCCACCTCCTAAATTGATCTATTATAATTTAATTTCGATGTCTACACCAGATGGTAAGTTTAAGCCCATTAAAGCATCAACTGTTTTTGGTGTTGGGTTAACAATGTCGATTAAACGTTTATGTGTACGTTGTTCGAATTGTTCACGAGAATCTTTATCCTTGTGCACCGCACGAATAATTGTATAAACAGATTTTTCTGTTGGTAACGGAATTGGTCCAGATACATCTGCACCAGAACGTTTAGCAGTTTCAACAATCTTTTCTGCTGATTGATCAATTACACGGTGATCATAAGCTTTTAATCTGATTCTGATTTTTTGTTTTGCCATAATTTTCCCTCCTTGTTCGTCTACATTGAAGTGATAGACTTCTCCACGAAAACTATCTCACACAACGCCATGGCAAAGCGGCCGGGTGTGTCAGTAACCTTTCGCTTCATCGCTTTCTTCAAGTCCAACATTAAATATGTTACAAGAAAAACACTGATAAATCAAGGTTTTTCTTTAACTTTTTTTATTTACGTCTAACACATACTTAAGTATTGTACTGGAAATTTTTATGTAGTTCAACCATTTTGAGTAAATTTTTTCCCTTTTTTCTATAAACCTTTATAATAGATATAGAGAGTAATGAATTTTGAAATTATAGCTATACATTTTTAATGCTAATTTATTTTAAAATTCATGAACTTTATCGGAGGTGAATATAATATAAATGAAAAGAAATGTGAAACTTACTTTAGCAATTATTAGTATCTTCTTAATAGCTAGTGAATTTTTCTATGGTATTCCTTTTTTAGGAGGCTCAGTTATTCTTGGGTTTGGTTGGCAACCTTTATTATTAAATGCTTTACTTTATCTTATTTTAGGAATCATTCTATTAGTAGATTCTCAAAACACAATTAAGCCAATGGCAATGATTCCATTTATTGGATTAATTGGATCATTTGTTGCTTTTCTACCTATTATTGGTATGTTTACGCATTGGATACTATTTTTCTTAATGGTATTCTTTATATTTGTTGTACTCAACGCCCCAACTTACATTCCTAATAAAGATTCTAAAGTTATTTATACACAATACAAAAAAGATGATAAAAATAATTAATAATTTCAATATTAAAAAGACACATTTAATTCAAAAATTAAATGTGTCTTTTTATGTCTAACCGTGTACAAACACGAAGTATAAAATAAATAATACCATTAATACATACATGATAGGATGAACTTCTTTATGTTTTTTAGTAATTAACATTGTTATTGGATAGAAGATAAACCCACATGCAATACCTGTAGCAATTGAATATGATAAAGGCATCATAATGATTGTAATGAATGCTGGTACTGCTACTTCAAATTTTTTCCAATTAATTTCAGCAAAGTTTGCCGCCATTAAAATACCAACTACAACTAACGCTGGTGTTGTTACTGCACTTGTAACGACTTCGATTAGCGGACTAAAGAATAATGCTAATAAGAAACAAAAACCAGTTATGATACTTGCAAAACCTGTACGTGCTCCTACTGCAACACCAGAAGTAGATTCAATATAAGAGGTTGTTGTTGTTGTACCAAAAATAGCTCCAACAATTGTAGCAAGCGAGTCTGCAAATAATGCTCTTCCAGCCCTTGGTAATTTATTGTCTTTCATTATACCTGCTTGGGTTGCTACTGCTACTAAAGTACCTGCAGTATCAAAGAAATCAATAAAGAAGAACGTTAAAATAACAATAAGAAATTGGATTGTAAATAATTGGCCTGGATCTTTAAATGCTTCAAAAGCTGCTCCAAATGTAGGTGTAATACTTGGAATTTTACCTACAATACCTGATGGTGTATGAATTTGACCCGTAATCATCCCTACAATTGCAGTTATAATCATACCAATAAAGATTGAACCTGGAACCTTTCTAGCATATAAAATGATTGTTATAGCAATCCCAAATATAGCTAAAAGTACTGATGGTTTAGTTAAATGACCTAATGTTACAAGCGTTGAATCATTTTTTACAATAATACCTGCACTTTGTAAACCTACAAAAGTAATAAATAGCCCTATACCTGCCGAAACCGCCATTTTCATTTCATAGGGTATTGCATTAATAATTATTTCCCTCAATCCAGTTGCTGTTAATATCGCAAAGAATATACCTGAAAATAGCACACCTGTTAAACCGATTTGCCAAGGAATTCCCATTGTTAAAACAACTGTAAATGCAAAGAACGCATTTAACCCCATCCCTGGGGCAAGCGCAATCGGATATCTTGCAATCAGTCCCATGAATAAAGATCCTACAAAGGCTGCTAATGCTGTCGCTACAAAAATGGCACCTTGATCCATTTTCATATCACCAGATATACCTTTAACACCTGCTAAACTTAAGACTTGAGGATTCACGGCTAATATATAAGCCATTGATAAGAAAGTTGTGATACCACCGATGATTTCTCTTTTGTAGTTAGTACCATACTCGTCGAATTGGAAGTATTTTTTCACAGCTTTAAACTCCTTTTTTTGAAATACTTTAATAGTTTAATATTACTTACTTAAAAAAACAATACTAAAAACGAACTTTTATCGACTTATTTCATTATAAGTTCGATTTTAGTTAAATTTTTAAGTTCTTTAATGCATCTTTAAAAGGATTATTATCCAATTCATCATGATTATTCATATATTTTTTCATATCTTTTTTAGAAACTTTACCATTATTTTTATTTTTCAATCGTTGATCCATTTGTGCTTGGGTTTCAGTATGACCGCATACACATCGGTAGACCGCTTCTTTTCCTCTTCCAAACAATGTCATTTTCTTTTTACAGTTAGGACAACGTGCATTCGTTTTACGTTGAATATTCTTTTTTGTATGACAGCTAGGATCTTGACACACTAGCATTTGTCCGTTTTTAGTTTTTACTTTTATCATAAATTTACCGCAATTGGGACATTCAGTAGAAGTTAAATTATCATGTTTATATTTTTGATCACTATGTTTGATTTCCCCAACAATTTCTTTAGTAAAATCTTTCATCTCATTAATAAATTGTTTAGCGTTATATTTACCTTTCTCAATAGAAAGTAATTTTTCTTCCCATTCTGCAGTCATTAAAGGAGAAGTCAGCGCTTTAGGAGAAAGCTCTAATATTTGTTTTCCTTTAGATGTCACTTTTAATTTTCCATCTTTTGATTCTATTGCATTAATATTGAATAGTTTTTCAATAATATCTGCACGCGTCGCTACTGTTCCAATTCCTCCCGTTTTATGAAGGGTATTAGCGTACTTTTTGTCATTCAATTGAATATAATTTTGTGGGTTTTCCATCGCCTTAAGTAAGCTACCTTCATTGAAATATTCAGGTGGTGTTGTTTCATGTTCGCTTACTTTGACTTGTTGTACATGATAGGTCTCATCCTTGCTAAAAGTGATAGTCTTATTAAAAGTTGAATCATTATTACTAAGTGCTTTAAATCCTAATTTACGTGTGACGTTTTTGGCATGTTTAAATTGATATTCTCCTACTTTTAAAATAACCTGTGTCGCTTCATACTGATAAGGATCCATTAATGTTTCTAAAAATCGTTGTGCAACCATTAAATATAGTTTTGTTTCTCTGTTAGTTAATGTATCAAAGTTGGGTCTAATTTCAGTTGGGATAATCGCATGATGGTCTGACACTTTTTGATTATTAAAAATATGCATCTTAGTTGTAAATGACTTAGTCAATAACTGACGAGCATGTGATTTATAATCAGTTGCTAATAAGGCTTGGAGACGTTCTTGTATGGTATCTGTCATATCGTTAGACAAGTAGTTAGAATCTGTTCTTGGATATGTTAATAGTTTATGACGTTCATACAGACTCTGTAAGGTATTTAAAGTTTCTTTGGGTCCCATTTTAAATCGCTGGTATGATGCTTGTTGTAAATCAGTTAAATTATATAAAGGTTTTGCGTAAGATTTTTTTTGATTAATTGAAACATCTTCAATCTGACCTGATTGTCCTTCTATTTTTTTAGACAATTTTTGTATTTCTTCTTTATTAGTAAACCTTTGATTCGTTTGAATATCAAATATAGCGTCATTTACATTTAAAGAAAGTGTGTAATACTTTTGAGGTTTAAAATGATTAATTTCTTGTTGTCGATGATAAACCAGTTGAATCGTTGGTGTTTGTACTCTTCCTAATGAAAGTTGAGCATCATATTTAGTTGTCAGTGCTCTAGTAGCATTAATACCCACTATCCAGTCCGCTTCACTTCGTGCAAGAGCTGCTTGATACAAGTGATTATATTCACGTCCATCTTTTAAATGTTTAAAGCCTTGTTGTATTGCTTTTTTAGTCACCGAACTAATCCATAAACGTTTAATTGGCTTTTTATTTTTTACTTTATCTAAGATGAGACGTGCTACCAGTTCTCCTTCACGCCCAGCATCTGTAGCAATAATAATGTCTTTCACATCTTTATTTAATATTAAAGATTTTACAATTTTAAATTGTTTACTTGTCTTCCCTATGACCACAGTATGCATTTGCTTAGGTAATATAGGTAAATCTTCTAATTTCCATTCTTTATATGTTTTATCATAATGTTCTGGTTGCGCATTTGTTACTAAATGACCTAAAGCCCATGTCACTATATAGCGATGATTTGCAATATATCCATTATGTTTTTCTTTAATATTTAGTGCTTCTGCAATATCTTTCGCTACTGAGGGTTTTTCCGCTAGAATTAATGATTTCATTCAAATTTCCTTTCGCATTCTTACTTTTTATTTTCATACGTTTAATATTGTAACATGTATAGCAATAGTGTTACTTTCCATCTCAACTTATTAATTTAAAGTAAAACCCCTATATTAAATTCAGCTTACTAAAATACTTAGGCTATACATTTTTATAATATTAGTCTTTTATATTTTATAAAAAAATGAGCAATTGCGTTTTATATCAATCACAAATAATATAAAATATTCACCAAGTGTTATGGAAAGGAAAGCACTTATTTTTGAAAAGGAGAGTGAGTAATAAATGCAGATTATTAACATATTAATCGCCTTATTACCTGCATTATTTTGGGGAAGTCTCGTATTAATCAATGTATTTGTAGGAGGAGGTCCATACAATCAAATTAGAGGTACAACGTTAGGTACATTGGTTATTGGTTTAATCTTACTTCTTACAGGTCATGCACAATTTGATAACCCTACTGTCATCATTGTAGGGTTAATTTCTGGTGCAATGTGGGCATTCGGTCAAGGAACTCAATTACAATCTGTTAACCTTGTCGGCGTATCTAAAACAATGCCTATTTCTACTGGTTTACAATTAGTAGGTACAACTTTATTTAGTGCTATCTTTTTAGGTGAATGGAGTACTGGATTACAAGTTACTTTAGGACTTATTGCAATGGTTTTATTAGTAACAGGGATTGCCCTTACATCACTAAAAGGAAAAAATGAGCGTTCTACAAAAGATCCTAATTTTAGTAAAGCAATGGTGATTCTAGTTGTAGGTACATTAGGTTATGTAGGTTATGTAGTAATCGGGAATATATTTGGCGTAAATGGTACTGATGCCTTATTCTTCCAATCAGTTGGTATGGCTATTGGTGGATTTTTACTTTCAATGAGACATGAAACAAATATTAAATCTACCACACTTAATATTATTCCAGGGATTGTTTGGGGAATAGGTAACTTATTTATGTTCTATTCTCAACCTAAAGTTGGTGTAGCAACAAGTTTCTCATTATCACAATTATTAGTTATAGTTTCTACTCTTGGTGGTATATTCTTATTAGGTGAGAAAAAAGATCGACGCCAAATGATTGGGATTTGGTCAGGTATTGCGTTGATTATCATCGCAGCAATTATATTAGGAAACTTAAAATAAGTATATTGAGGAGGTCATACAATGTTTTCTGAATTAGAAAATAAAGTTGTTGTTATTACTGGCTCTGGCAGTGGCATAGGAAAAGCAATGGCGGAAGTTTTTGGTAAAGAAAAAGCGAAAGTAGTCTTAAATTATAGATCAGAAAGTCATATGAAAGAACTTGATGCCCTTCAAGAAACAATCCAAAAATCTGGCGGTGACTCAATTACGATGCAAGCCGATGTTTCAGTCGAAGAAGATGTGAAACGATTAGTAGAAACGGCTGTTAAAGAATTTGGAACAATTGATATCATGATTAATAATGCTGGTTTTGAAAAAGCCACTCCAAGTCATGAAATGTCTATGGCTGAATGGCAAAAAGTTCTTGATATTAACTTAACAGGTGCATTTATTGGTTCACGTGAAGCGGTAAAACAATTTTTAAAAGAAGATAAGAAAGGTATTATTATTAATACTTCAAGCGTGCATGATACCATTCCTTGGCCAAATTACGTTAACTATGCTGCAAGTAAAGGCGGTCTTAAGTTAATGATGGAAACAATGTCAATGGAATATGCCCAACACGGTATTCGTATTAATAATATCTCTCCAGGTGCCGTTGTGACTGAGCATACAAAAGAAAAATTCTCTGATCCAAAAACACGTGCCGAAACATTAGAAATGATTCCAGCTAGAGAAATCGGTGATGCAAAAGATGTAGCAAACGGTGCATTGTTCTTAGCTTCTAATTTAGCTAGTTATGTTCATGGAACAACATTATATGTTGATGGTGGTATGATGAACTATCCTGCATTTATGGGTGGAAAAGGGTAATCATACTATAAAGTAAAAAAGCAAGCGATGATTAAAAATCGCTTGCTTTTTTCATATATATAGTTTTTATACAAAGATAGCTTGATAAATATATATAATAATAATACTTATCACAATAGAAATATTAGTAACCATTCCAACTAATGGCAATGTTTTATATTTAAACTGAATTGAATATGGAATAATTGCTACACCCACAGGAAGTAACCATGTAATTAATAACGTTGTTTTAATCATATCATCCGATGTTGGTAAGAAAAAGTGGACTAATAAACCAGCAATACATCCAAGTCCGTAATGGACAATTAAATATTTCACTGCAATTGGTAAAAATTGTTTTTCAATTCTGAAGCTCAACATAATTCCAAGTAAAATCATTGATAATGGCATGTTCGCTTTAGAAATAATGGTAAAAAAGTCAATTGAAGCTTTTGGTAAATGAATATTAGCCATATTAAGTATAAACATTACAATATAAGTAACGAGTGGTACTGAAGAAATTAACTTTTTCCCTAAAAATTTGAAATTAAATTGATCACTACCTTCACTGTAATAACTACCTACAAAGTAAGTGACTCCAAACATAATAATTGCCCCACCGATATCGGCCATACCAAAATAAATCATACCATTTTCAGGCCAAATTGTTTCTACAAGTGGATAAGCAAATAAACCAATGTTTAATGACGCTGCCATCATACCTACTGAACCCTTGACATGATTATCATATTTTCTAAATAATGCAACCATAATTACTTTGGCTAATATGCCATAGATGAGCATCATAATTGGTAAAATAGAAAATGATAAATCAAGATTCGCACTATTTAAATTGACAATAACTAAAGAAGGTAATGTGACATTCAATACAAGCGTAGACAATACTTGACTATCTGCAGATTTAATAAAGTTAATACGTTTAAGTAAGTAACCTAATGCAATTAACAAAATAATGATTATAAATTGCTCAGTCACAATTCATCCCTTCTTCCCTAATATTCCATTACAACTAATTACTCTAACACAATTAACAGTATTTTTAGAAGTTACTTGTTTCATGCTATAATCATTACTAATCATATTAATAAATAAGGAGTTCGACTAGACATGGACTTAGAATCACAATTAGCTGAGCTTAAATACGATTATATTCGTTTACAAAATAATTTAGAGAAAAAAGAATCACTAAATCAACAGATTGATCCTTTAGTAAAACAATTAGAAGAAATTGAAAAAGAAATTTCAGATATACGTTCAAAATTACGTCAGAAATAATTTTTCAATATATCTAGGCATTAAAGTTCATGAATGCTATGATATTAGTCGTAATAGAAAGGATGTCATCAAGTGAAAATATACTTAATTTTATTACCCATATTGTATCTTATTGTGAGTTATATCAGTATTTTTAAAATGAAATCAATGTTCGTACATATTTTACGTATTATTATGGGAATATTATTATTATTTGTAGTAGCTATCACTACGATCCAATTTCCTAGTGAAAATTGGTGGGTATTTGTTGTATTGCTTCTTCTTGTAGGAAATGTAGAAGTTACAGCTTTTAAAGCACTTAAAAACGATTATAAAGGTGTTTCAATTTTAAATATTATATCTATTATTATTTTTGTAATATATATTATTTTAACTTTTACTATGTATTAATAAAAAAGCAATTGAACGTATGTGCATACGTCTCAATTGCTTTTTTTGACTTATCCTAAATTTATCTTTATTTACGTGTAAGTTTGTTTTTTAAAGTAAAGAGTATTTCATAGATAACTGGCACTACGATTAAGGTTAGTAGTGTTGATGATACTAATCCACCTATGACTGTAGCGGCCATTCCTTTAGAAATTAGAATTGAACTATTTTGCCCAAATAATAATGGTAATAATGCACCGATTGTTGCAACTGCAGTCATCAAAATAGGTCTAATTCGGGTTCCACCCGCTTCAATTAAAGCTTCTTTCATTAACATACCTTGTTGTTCATTTGAAATCACTCTATCAATTAATACAATTGCGTTTGTAACAACAATACCAATTAACATCAACATACCAATTAAACTTGGTACTGAAATGGTTTCTCCGGTAATCAATAATGCAAATACTATACCAATAGCTGTAAATGGTAATGAGAATAGAATTGTAAATGGTGCTAAACCACCTTTGAATGTGATAACCAACACAAGATACACAATAACAATAGCAATAAGCATTGCAAAAGCGAGTTGGCTCATAGCTGTATTAATATCATCTGTTGCACCACCAACATTAAACTTAACGTTATTAGGTTTATCAATTGTATTGATTTCACGCATCACTTTACTAGAAGTTCCACCAACATCAGAAGCGGTAATTTTACCTGAAATTGTTGTAGCATAATCGCCATCTTCTTGAACAAGTTTACTTGGTGTTGTTGTTTTGTTTAGACGTGCAATATCTTTTAATTTAACAGTTTCTCCACTTGGTGCATGTAAGTCGATGTTTTCTAGTTTATTTTGAGACCAATTTGTTTGTTTATTCTGTTTTACTTTTACATCTATATTATTACCATTTTCTTTAACAGTTGTAATTGTTTTTTCTGGTAAGTTCTCATTTAAATTCAATGCTAATTGTGCAGCTGAAATACCTTTATCTGTTGCTTTATTTTGATCTACTTTGATTTCATATTGATCATAGGTTTGTGATAAATCTGAATTGACATCTGCTACACCTTTAATGGATTTCATTTTATTTTCAACTTTAGTTACTGTACTTCTAATTGCATCAGTAGAAGGTCCTTTAACAGTTACGTCCACTGAATTGTTTCCAGCTCCTGTACCTAAGTCTTGATTTTTCCATTTACCTGGGTTTTTCATTTTAGAAAGATGTGTAACCACTTTATCTGGTTCTTCCTCAAAGTGCGGCGTATCCGAATCATATTCCACCATAATAGCCATGCTATTCGTACTTCCCGTTGGATCTGCTGGAGAAGGTCCCCCTACAGAAAATTGAACTGTTTTAACTTTATCTTTACTTTGAAGGTATTTTTGAGCTTTTTCAGCATGTTTAAGTACTGCTTCTTCAGTTTCTCCTGGTTTAGGTGTATAAGTTAACGCTAAAAACTTATCTTCCCCTGTAGAAATATAACTTGTTCCTAATTTAGCTGCACCAATTCCTATACTCGCAATTAATATAACAATACTAATAATAAGAACAAGCCATTTATGATTAAGCGACCAACCAAGTACTCGTTTATATCCCTTACTAATCCCTCCTAATTTATTTTCTTCATTAACATTGCCCTTTATGTTTATTTCATTTTTAAAGAATGTTGAGGCAAGGGCTGGCACAACAGTAATAGAAACAAGAAGCGAAGCCAGTAAACTAAATGTGATAGCTAACGCAAATGGTCGGAACATTTCACCTACTGAGCCGGAAACAAAAGCTAGCGGTAAGAAAACTATAATTGTAACAATCGTAGAAGATAAAATAGGTTTAAATACCTCTCTCGTTGCACTAATAACTAAATTGTTCCCTTTTAATTGTTCACTTGGATCTGATAATCGTCGATAGATATTTTCTACTACAACAATAGAATCATCTATGACCCGACCAATCGCAATCGTCAATGCACCTAAAGTTAAAATATTAAGTGATACATTACTTAATTTCAGTGCAATAAGTGCAATCAAAATAGATAACGGAATTGAAACGATAGATATCGCTGTTGTTTTAATATTTCTTAAGAATAATAAAATAACAATAATTGCGACGATGGTACCTAATGCCGCTTTTTCAATCATAGTATATAATGAATCTTCAATTGGTTTAGCTGTGTCCATTGTTTTTGTAGCTTTGATATCACTATTATTCTTAACAAACTCGTCTATTTTCTTTTGCGTTGCTCTAGCCACTTGAACTGTATTTGCATCTTGTGCTTTCATTACTTGTACGTTCACTGCGTCTTTACCATTTGTTTTTGAAATAGAATCTCGTTCATCGCCCACAGTGATGTTAGCTAAATCTTTAAGTGGCACGCTTGGCATTTGACCATTTGTTCCTTTTAAAGAGCTATTCGTTTGCGATTGACTTGCACTAGATGATTGACTACCTTCTTGGCCAGTACTACTAATACTATTATCGTTAGAATCACTTGATTGTCCTTGGCCTGCTATAGAAAGCGGGATGTTTAAATCTTTTAATGCACTGACTGATTTAAATTGACCATCCACAACAAGGGATTTTTCATTATTTCCAAATTGGAATAAACCGAGTGGTGTTTCTCTTGTCGCTGTCTTAATGTAATTTTCAACATCCTCCGCAGATAACCTTACTTTATCCAATTCCTTTTGTTTAAATTTTAAAGTAACTTGACGTGTAGTTTGTCCATTCAGTTGTGCACTTTGAACACCATCAACAGTTTGAAGTTTAGGTATTAATTGTTCATTAATTTCCTTTGTAGTGGTTCTTAAGTCATTACTCTTATTTGTAAATGAGTAAGCTACGATAGGAAAAGCATCGATAGAATTACGTATTAATTCTGGTTCGCTTACTCCATCTTTAAAATCGATTTTGTCTATTTCTTTTTTCAGTACTTCTTCAGCTTTATCCATGTCAGTTCCGTTGTTATATTCAACTTTCACAATTGAAGCATTAGGTATCGATTGTGTTTCTACACTTTTTACATAAGCGAGTGATCTGACTTGTTTATCAATTTTCGAGCTAATTTCACCTTGTGTCGTTTGAGGTGTAGCGCCTGGCATCGTCGTTTGGACAGAAATAATTGGGTTTTCAACATCAGGTAATAATTCTAATTTAAGTTTAGCACTTGAATATATGCCACCTATAATGACTAAAAGAACCATTAAGAAAATAGCAAACTTATTACCTAATGAAAATTGAAGCATTTTTTTAATCATTTAATTACTTCTCCTATAATAAGTTATTAATATTGGTAAAAAAATCTGAACGTTTCTTTATAGAATCGTTCAGATTAAATACTGTATCTACAATACTGTAAATTAATTATTTACGTTTTAATTTGCGAGAGAGTTTAATTTTGGCTTTTGTAAGTCTTGGTTTAACTTGTTCGATTAATTGATATAACGGCTGATTTAAGACATAATCAAACTCACCAATTTTTTCACTTAAATAAGTGCCCCATACACGTTTAAAAGCCCATAATCCATAGTGTTCAGAATCTTTTGATGGATTATTATCTGTGCCACCAAAGTCATACGTTGTTGCACCATGATCTCTTGCGTATTTCATCATTTCATATTGCATATGATGGTTCGGTAAGAAATCACGATAATCATTTGAAGAAGCTCCATATAAGTAATATGATTTTTTACCTGCAAACATAAGTAATGCGCCTGATAAATATACGCCTTCTGGATGTTCTTGATTTAATCTTTCTAAATCTTCTTTTAATTCAGTTGTCTTAGAAATCTTATTTTTTACATCATTTAATTTGTTAGCTGTTTTTTTATCATTTGGACGTGCTTCTGACTTCGCTTCTAGTTTAGCTTTTTCTGCTTCTTGAGCTTCTAGATCTTTATTCGTTTCATCAAGCACTTGTTGTGGCTCTAATTTCACTAAGAATAATTCTGCATCCCCATCTTCATGTAATGAGTCATAAATATTCTCAAAATAGCTAATATCACGTGTTAAGAAGCCATCACGTTCACCCGTAATTTGCATTAATTTCGCAAATGTTTTAAGCCCTTCACGATTTGAGTGTTCAACTTTAGTACCTCGTTTAAGCGCCAATCTAACTTTAGAACGATTACGACGTTCAAAGTTTTGAATAATTTCATCATCCGTCTTATCAATAGGTGTAATCATTGTCATACGAGGTTGAATATAGTCTTTTGATAATCCTTCTTTAAACCCTTTATGTTTAAATCCAAGCATTCTTAAATTTTTAAGTGCTTCTGTGCCATGTTCTACTTCAACATCTGGATCAATCTTAATCGCATACGCTTTTTCTTCTTTAGCGATTTTTTTTGTTTCATTTAAAAGTGCTCTCAGTACATCTCTATCATTATAATCGGCTACGAATCCACGTGATACGTAGCATAATGTAAATGGTAACTTCGGTATCTTTTTAAATAATAACTGTCCTACACCTTTAATTTCACCATTTTCACCTACTGCCACACGTTTTGAATACCATCCAGTTAAGCGCTTTGTCTCTGCCCACTTTGTCAGTTGCAATAAATCACCATTCGGATGAGTTTTTACAAATTCGTCATGTTCCTGATTTGTGATATTCATCTTTTCCATGCTATATAAAACTCCTTTATCTTTGCATTACTTATCATTATACATTGTAGATTTGAGAGTGTCGACAAACTCATAATAGAAGTTGAATTTTCTTCAAAAAGCTATTCTTTTTGTTATACTTAATGAATGAAAAACACTACTATTTTTTATTAAAGAGGTTTTTAAAATTGAGAAATATAATTTTACTTATATTTATTGTATGTAATGCTATTGCAATAATTTATACAATGGCTCATCCTTTAACTATAAATTTTTTTAGTCTGAGAGTGATGTTTGTCGCTTTATCACTTGTACTTACCATTTTATTTATATTATTAAAAACAAATCGTTTTTCTTTAATATTAAGCTTAATCTCTCTAGTACTAGTTTTTATTCATATTGCTTTTATCGCACATAGTACTTATACCTATCTATTTAATTAGTTCCTTCATTCGGTTCGAAACGATATTTGGCTCCTTTAATAATAATTGAATAAGGAGTCGTAGTTTCATTATCTTTAAAAACAATGGTATTGTATCCAGATTGAGCCGCATCTTGAATCCGATAAACGATAGTATCCCCCTCTAATTTTAAGTCAGTGTAGTTCTCATTTTCTTCTATAATGTCCATATTAAACCAGCTTTGCCACTTAGTTAAGGTTTTAGAGCGTTTAGAACTATCTATAATAATTTTATCAATTTTAAATTGTTTCTGAAAAAATGAGTCTAAATTTTGCATATGATCGACTTTATTTTTATTCCACTCAATAAAAAAAGGTGGCCTAACCATATAGTCGGGATCAGCGATATAGAGTAACTTCCATCTTATCTTTTCACCCTTTTTATCTTCTCTGTCCATATGTATAGGACCAATCGTATCAATATGACGTTCGTTTAAAGATTGTTTTACCCTCTCTATATCTTCCGTTCTAAATGCCATTGTTTTAAATCCTTGCTTAAAATCATCTTGAACAATTTTCGTTGCAAAAGCGACTCTACCCTCTTCAGTTTTAGCTTCTTTCTTTAACTTTTCGACATCTTCAACATCTAAGAGTTCGATGTAATTTCCATTTATATAAGTTAAACGATTGAAAGTGCCATATTGATGATGCTTGCCTCCAGAATGAATTTTTAATAACTCACCTGGATATTTAAATCCTTTTAATTGATCGACGTAATGAATCATATGATCAAATTTCAACTTCATTTATCAATATCCCCTTTACTAATTTAAACTTAATTGTATTTTAACAAATTTCACTACACTTTACTCTATAACTTATATTTAGTGTTGAAAAATGAATGAAATCGGCGTATAATATTTTTCGTCATCAATTAGTTAGCCTTGCTAACTATTTTTGAGGGAGATAATTCAAAATGCTCACAAATGAATTTTTTAATAGTTTTATTGGTATTTATCGTCCTTATATTAAACGTACTCAATCTATATTAGATCAGTTTGGTCTACATACAGGTCAGTGGTTAGTGCTTAAAGATATTGCTACATATGACCAAACGACTTTAGTTCAAATATCTAAACGTCGTTTTATTGAAAAACCAACTGCGCGTAAAATTATTAAAGTACTATTTGAAAAAGATTTACTTTTGGTTACTCCAGGTACTGACAAACGTGAAAAGCTATTAAGTTTATCTGAAAAAGGACAGCAATTATTTGAGAACATTAATGCTTGTATTACACCTATTCAAGAAGATTTAATCCATCAATCTAATATATCTAATGATGATTTGGATCACGTCATAGCAATTATGAAAAAATTACATAACACATTATTGAAGGGGGATCCTCATGAATCAGACTAGTACTACTAAACAACCTATTTTTACTAAAAGTTTTACGATCAATTTTATGATTAACTTCTTTGTTTATTTGTGTATGTACTTATTATTAGTTATCATCGCTGATTATTCTAAAACATCCTATCATGTGTCGGACAGCTTATCTGGACTTGTTGTAGGACTATTTATTATCGGATCATTGATAGGACGTTTTGAAACGGGAAAGTATGTCAATCGTTTTGGTCCTAAAAAGATTTTAATTGCTGGTTTAATTTTTCTAATCATTACTCAGTTACTTTATTTTATCCCAGGATCGATAACCATCTTGATGTTAGTACGACTCCTAAATGGAATTGCTACAGCTATCGCAACGACAGCTACAGGTACAATTGCTGCACATGTTACCCCTGTAGAACGTAAAAGTGAAGGCATTAGCTTATTTTCACTAAGTCTTGTTCTTGGATCAGCCATTGGTCCTTTCTTTGGAATTTTATTATTGAAATCATTCTCAATTAATTTACTATTTCTTATCTGTCTTATACTAGGAATTGCAAGTTTAATTGTTTCAGTCTTTATTAAAATTGACTTTAATCCTACTAAAAATGCAATTGATAGAAAAGTAGCCCAAGCTTCTGGTTTCAACATTCATAATTTCATTGCTAAAGAAGCTGTACCAGTAGCAATTGTGATGATGATTATCGGGTTGAACTATGCTTCAATCCTAACATTCTTAAAATCTTTTGCTGAGCAACGTCATTTGTTAGAAGCATCTAGTTATTTCTTTATTTTCTATGCGGTCGCTTCATTAATCACTCGACCTATTGCTGGTAGGATGATTGATGCAAAAAATGAAAATGTTGTGGTTTATCCAGCATTTCTTGCCTTAATTATCACATTTGTTTTATTAGTATTTAGCTATAATGGTTGGGTATTATTACTTGCTGGCGTGTTCTTAGGTATTGGCTATGGAAATCTCTCTTCTTCTATGCAAGCCATTGCAATTAAAGTGTCACCTTCAAGTAAATATGGAATTGCAACTTCAACTTACTTTATTGGATTAGATATTGGTATTGGTTTTGGTCCATCGTTGCTTGGATTATTTACAGGTTCAATCACGTATACTCAAGTTTATTTCATTATGGCTATTGTAGCCGCTTTATGTACGGTACTTTATTTAATTGTTCATGGTAGAAAAGTGAATGGTAATACGTATTAATCTTTCATTTAATATATAAAAAGAAGCACCCCTATGATTCGTTATAGAATATTAGAGGTGCTCTTTTTATTTAATTAATTTGCAATACTAATAGCTTCAATTTCATTTTTCATTTTATCTAATACTTTTTGTTGCGACGCATTAAAGAAATAAAATACTTGTCGTTCATCTGTTTCAGAACGTAATTTAGAAATTAATTCTTTCTTGTAAATTTTGCGGATGATGACGTCAATTTTACTTGTATCCCATAACATTTCAAAATGTAATGTATCGCGTAACTCTTTTCCGCTAATTTTTTTACCTTCATACACTTTAAATAAAACAACAAATTCCTCAATAGAAATTTTATACGTCATTTTCAACCAATGCTTCAATTGACTAAGTTCTCTTTCCGCTTCAATAAAGCGAGTCACTTTATTATTCATAGTACATGCCTCCAAAGTTGATTCTAAGTTGTATAAATACATAATATAATAAAATTGCTTAATTTAATTATATAACATATGCACAATTTAATCTATTACAAATATTAATTTATATCTGTTTAGTGATTAATATAAATTACTTTGAAATTATTAAAATTAATTAAAAATACTATCAAATTAAAATACAGAAGTAAGTGATATCACATATGATTATCACTTGCTTCTGTATAGATTAACCACCAATATAATTCATATTAATTTTCTTTCGTTGTCGATTTCTTACTGTTTGTTCTGTTCGTTCATCTGAATAACGATCATCACGTGCTTGCCATAATGAAATGAGCGTGTCTTTTAATTTTTGATGTGTAGCACCACTACGCAATAATGATTTAATATCAAAACCATCAATCACACTAAATAAACATCCATAAAATTTCCCATCAGATGATAATCTTGCTCTTGTACAAGTAGAACAAAATGAAGCTGAAACACTTGTGATTAGACCAAACTGTGCACCATTATCTTTATGTCTATAATATGTGGCAACTTCACCAAAATATTTAGGTGGAAGAAGTTCTATATCAAACTCTTCTTCAATAGTAGATAGCATTTCTTCTTTCGTAACAACTTTACTAAAATTCCAACCATTATCATTACCTACATCCATAAATTCAATGAATCTTATTTGAATATGTTTATCTTTAAAATATTCAATCATAGGTAGGATTTGATCATCATTAATTCCTTTTTGTATCACTACATTTACTTTTACATGAAATCCAATAGATATTGCATAATCAATTTGTTGCAAGATGGTAGAAGCTTTAATGTTACGGTTATTGATTGCTTGAAATACTTCATCATCAATTGCATCTAAACTTACATTAATTCTACGCAATCCTGCATCATACAACTTTTGACCATGTTTTTTTAAAAGTAAACCATTAGTGGTCATACCAATATCTTCAATACCTTCAATATGATTAAGTTTTTCAATTAATTTATATAAATCACGTCGTAATAAAGGTTCTCCACCAGTAATTCTTAATTTTTTCACGCCTAATTCAGCATAAACTTTGGCAATTGTTGTAATTTCATCAAATGTAAGTAATTCCTCTTTAGGTAAAAAAACAAAATCATCACCAAATATTTCTTTTGGCATACAATAATCACATCTGAAATTACAACGATCTGTTACAGAAATTCGTAGATCTCTTATAGGACGTCCTAATTTATCTTTAATTTGGATCGTCATTAACGTGTCCCCCTTTAATCATTAATCTGATGAAGTAAAGTATTCAAATCATCTTGATAATTAATATTTTTAGACCAATTTTTTAAAGGCTGAACCTCTTTAGTATCTAGAAAACATGTTATCACATTTTTATATACATGCTGTAAACTATAATCATTAGAATTGAGTGCTTTTTCAATATTCGAAATGACTCCTCGACTATAAAAAGCAATGGTCGGTATAGGTTTATCATCGTCTGAATAAGCTATAATATCGGCTTGATGTTCCATACGCTGTGAAATTGTAAATTGATATAGTTGACTTATTGCTTCTTTAGTAATCATAGGAGTATCTACAGAGACCACAAAAAATAATTCTTCATTATTATAATGTTTCATAACTGTGTAGATTCCTGATAACGGGCCTTTATCTGCATGTGTTTCTTCATCTACCATAATATGTTTATACTCAAATTCATTCTTAAGTTGTTTGTTTGTACTTATAATAATATCGTCAAATAAATTCGTTTCTGTTAATGTGTTAATAATTCGTTTATAGAACATTTCCCCGTGAATACAAGCAAATGCTTTAGGACTACCAAAACGTTTAGAGTGTCCCCCAGCTAGAATAATTGCTTTCATATTTAACCACCACTAACTGGAGGTATTAACGCAACAACATCATCTTGCTTTACAATATCATTAAGTTGAACAAATTCTTCATTTACAGCTACTTGAAATTTTTTATCACGAATGGATGGGTGACGTTCAAATAATAATTCTTTAAACGTTTCTACTGTAATATCTTCTATTAAATCAATGTCTTCTGAATTCATTTCTAATATTTCTTTTATTTCTGCAAAATATAATACTCTCATTTAAGCCTCTCCTTTAGTTGCTTGACTATAATCTCCTCTTTGATGTCCTTGCCATTCTGCACCGTCTTCCCAAATTTCTTTTTTCCAAATTGGCACAACTTCTTTAATTCTTTCAATCGCATACTCATTTGCACGATAGGCATCTTTACGATGTGGCGAAGAGACAGCAATCAATACTGCAATATCAGAGATTTGTAGGGGACCAATACGATGTACAATCGTTGTTATCGTTCCTGGCCAACGCTGTGTAATTTCTTCTCCAATTTGTTCTAGTTTTTTTTGAGCCATTGGAACATAAGCTTCATACTCAAGATATTCTGTTTTCACCCCTTTAGTCCATTCGCGAACATGACCTGTAAATACAACAACAGCTCCTTGATGTTCATTTAAAGTAAATGTTCTATATTGTTCGGGCTCAATTGGATTCGTCACGATTTCAAATTGTTTCATTTTTATGTTCATCCTTTCGTTTCATCCATTTTAGTAACCATTGCTCATAGTTTTTTAAAGCATTCTCATTATTATAATTATAAAAATATTGAACATGTGTAAGAAGTCTCAGTTCTTCTAATTCTTCTTGGGTTTTATATACCACTATTTTGTCATAATCCTCATTTTTAAACCCTTCAACTAAAATAACGTCATAACTAATAGTTACACTTTCTTTTATCAGTTGTTCAAGCGACGGCTGATTTCTACGTGTTACTGTTTGTTGATAAGCAGATCCTTGAACAATACTCTGATCTGCACCAGCTTCAAAATGTTTCATATGATCCACATTAGATGATTGAAGTGTAATATCATCTTTTTCATGTCCGTGATGTTTAATCGTCACAATGTGATAGCCTTGAGATTTTAAAAATGTAATAGATTGTTGTAACAACGTTGTTTTACCCGAATCTTTAAAACCAACTATTTGTAAAATCATAATGATAGTTCCTCTTCGAAAACATTCGATTCAGTTAAAATAACATCTACCGTATGGCCGGCTTTAAATCCTCTTGTACCCCCTGGCAACATAATCATTGCATTACTATGTGCTATTGCTACCACAGCACCCGATTTATTAAATCCGGATGGAACCACAGTCGCACAATTATGAGTAAAAGATGCAGTTGCTCGAATAAATCTTGTAAATGGATTGGCTTTCGCAAAATCTTCCATTAATGTTGCTTTCACAACTTGAGGGTAAACTGCTTTGGCTTGCATCATATGTTGCACTGCTGGTTTAACAAATAATTCAAAACCAGTAAAACAAGCCGATGGATTCCCTGATAAACCAAATAAATACGTCTTATTTGCAACTGCCACAGTTGTCACACTTCCAGGACGCATCGCAATTTTATTAAATAACACTTCTGCTTGAATTGCTTTGTATATCTTTGGTAAAAAGTCATAATCTCCTACCGAAACGCCTCCAGTAGTAATGACAATATCATGATCTTTCATTGCTTTAGTGATGACTTGAATACTACTTTCTAAGTCATCTTGTTGTATACTATAAGGCTCTATCGTTAATCTCATTTTATCAGCTAACGCTTGTATCATCGGACCATTAGAATTTCTAATTTTTCCTGGTTGTAATTCTTCGTCTACATTCAATAATTCGCTTCCAGTAGCAATAACTGCAATACTTGGTTTTAAAAATACAGGCACTTCTGTATAACCATAGGTCGCTAGTACTGCAATAGCTCCAGGATTAATGACTTGTCCTTTTTTTAAAACGATATCTCCTGTTTTAGTTTCTTCTCCTTTTAGCGACACATTTTCATTCTCTTCAAAAGGTTTTCTAATCGTAAATGTATCTCCATTTTCCACAGTTTGTTCAAACATCACTACTGCATCTGCACCCTCAGGAATTTGAGCGCCTGTCATAATACGAACTGCTTCATTTTCTCCAACTGTTTTATGAGATACTGTGCCTGCACCAATATGATCTATCACTTTAAACGTTTTACGATTTTTTGAAAAGACACCAGCCGAATCTTCACTTCTTATAGCAAAACCATCATACGGCGATTTATTGAAACGTGGTATATCATAAGTTGCTACAATGTCTTCTGCTAAGACATATCCTAAACTGTCCTCTAATGATATATTATTTTGTTGAGTATATATATCTTGTTTTACAATACGTTCAATTGCTTCTTTAATAGGTATTGGTTTTCTTTTTTCAACTACCATTTTATCAACTCCAATTACACGATAAATTCATGCTATACTATTTTATAAACTCAGTAAGATAATGATGTACTCATTAAAAATAAATGTTTATAACTTTATTTATATGTTATGATTTTTTAGATATTTCTATAGGAGGCTATTTATGTCAAATTTTACACATATCAATCATCAAGGTAATGCAAAAATGGTTGATGTTTCTAATAAAAGTATTACAAAACGTATCGCTAAAGCGCATTCAAGCATCACAGTGAATGAGACGATTTACCGTCAAATTATAGACAATACAAATAAAAAGGGTAATGTACTTAATACTGCTCAAATTGCAGGTATAATGGCTGCTAAAAATACATCGACTATTATTCCTATGTGTCATCCATTGCCCTTAACTGGAATAGATATTGAATTCTCTTGGAATCAAGCAAACACACCACGCCACTATCAATTAAGCATTACTGCTACGGTTTCTACTACAGGTAAGACTGGTGTTGAAATGGAAGCTTTAACAGCTGCTTCAGTTACAGCTCTCACAGTATACGATATGACAAAAGCAGCTGATAAAGGAATGATCATTGGTGACACATACCTTGAATCAAAATCTGGAGGTAAATCTGGAGATTATCACCGTCAATTAGATTAATCTTTATGATTTTCTTCTATTATGATAGTCATAAGCAGCATTTTCAATTAGGGAAACCTATGATTTACAATGCTTTTTATGACTATTTTATTTATGGAGTTCATAAACCATATGATTTAATTCCGGAATAATGAGTTTAGTCATTGCTAACTTTACTGCCCCAGTTGATCCCGGCAACGTAAAGATTAATTTACTCATAACTGTTCCCGCTAATGCTCTTGAGAGAAGCGCTTTTGTTCCTACATCTTCCGTATAACTTAAATATCTAAAAAGTTCGCCGAATCCTTCAATTTCTTTATCTAAAAGTGGTTTTACAGCTTCTATAGTCACATCACGTTGTGCTATACCAGTGCCTCCAGTCGTTATAATGACATCAATATCTGATGCTAACCATTCGTCAATTTGAGATTGGATGTCTTCCTTGTCATCTTTAATGATATGATAGTGTTCTTCTGTCACTTCTATATTCAGTTCTTTCAAACACTTTTGAACTAATTGACCGCCTTTATCTGTTTCTTTATTTCGTGTATCAGAAATTGTTAACACTGCACATTGAATTGTTTTTTTAACTTCTTTGTTATCATGCTGATGCATCATCATTCTCTCCTTATCCAAATAGTTGATTGATTAAATGTATTGCTTCAGATTTCTTAGTTGTACCATGAATCAACATTCGCCCACCCTCAAAATATACAATTCTATGTTTTTTAAATTCAAATACTAACATATATTGGTTTTCATGGTAACGAATATCGAGTGCTGTAAGAAAATCAACTAATACTTTTTTTGTAATGTCTTTATTTTCATATTGAACTGTATCTCTACCACACAAAGTTGCATATGAAGTCGAATGAGCATATAAATATGGAAAGCTAGCATTCTTACCACAAGTTGGGCAATCATCACGACGCATTTTACTATAACCAAAAGAACAATGTGTATTCTCCCAAATATCTCCATATGTCAGCTTTGTGGGAATCTGTTTACCAATCAATATCTTTAAAGCATCCCGTAATTGAAAACTTGTGGTCATCGTTACGGCTGGCTGAATCACACCGACAGTATCACATGTCAGATTTATAACTGGTAACTGAGGCATTAAACAATTAAAGCAAGGGGTTTGACCTGGAATAAATGCAGTTTCTACATAGGTACTTTGAACTACTCCACCATAAATCCAAGGAATGCGATATCTATAGGAAAAATCATTGATTAATTGTCTTGTTTCAAAATTATCCGTTGCATCAATAATCAAATCTACACTCGTTGCATATTGCTCTAAAAATTGGGCATCTACATGTTCAATATAAATATTCATTTTTATATCAGAACGAATATGTCTTAAGTGATCTTGTGCAGCAACCACTTTTGGCAACATACGATCTGCATCACTTTCTGTAAACAATGTCTGTCTTTGTAAATTACTATATTCAATATAGTCTCTATCCACAATAGTCAACTCTTGAATACCAGCACGAACAAGTCCTTCAGCTACATGGGTACCCAAAGCGCCCATTCCAACAATCAATACATGTTTCTGATTAATGGTTTGTTGTCCATGTTCTCCAATATCTTTAAATAAAATTTGTCTTGAATAACGTTCTTGAGTCATTATTTGAAACCTCTCTCAACATTCTCTCTTCTTTTTATTATAACGAAATAGGAGTAGGACAGAAATCTAAAACGTTCTAAACTTCGATATCCTACTCCTATTTATTTAATTTGAATAATTTCATCTGCTAATACTTCTGCTTCATAATTAGAGTGCGTTACAAAAATAATAGGTATACACCATTCCTCATGAATTTGCTTAACTAGATGGATGCCTTCATCTCTAGAAATATCATCTAAACTTGAAAAAGGTTCATCAAGTAAAATTAAATTGGGTTTCGTGCTTAAAGTTCGCGCGAGTGCTACACGTTGGGCTTCCCCACCAGACAGTGTCGGCGGAAATTGATTTATTAAATGGCTAATATTTAAACGTTGAATAAGCTCATCAATATGTTTAGACTGTTTAGTCATAAATGTAATATTCTGAAGAACCGTCATGTTAGGAAAAAGTTGATAATCTTGAAATAAATAGCCAATTTGGCGTTGTTGAATCTTTACATTAATATGGTTTTCAGTATCTACTAATAACTGATTATTAACATTAATATAAGCCTCATCTGGTTGTCTTAATCCCGCAATAATATTTAATATTGTCGTTTTTCCAATGCCGGAGGGACCTTGTATTGCATATATTTTAGCTTTTGTATCTTCAATGTTAATATGAATCAATGTTTGTTTTAACTGATGTTGTAATTTAACTTGTAACATCTAGTCTACCTCCTGAGCTTTATCACGATTCGCAAAATTCAACATACTAATGACTGTAATAGAAAAAGCAACGAGTACAAGTACCCATAACCATGCCTGATTTTCTTTTCCTTGCTCTACTAAAAAATAGATTTCAAGTGGCAGGGTATTGGTTGTATTTGGAATATATCCTGCAACCATCAATGTTGCACCAAATTCTCCAATAGCTCTCGCAAAACTCATCATAATACCCGCAATAATTGAACGTTTAGATAATGGTAGAATTAAACGATAGAAGATTTTACATTCACTTGCTCCCATTGTTCGTGCAGTATTTAACATTTTAGGGTTAATACTTCGAAATCCTTGAATAGTATGTTGATACATCAGTGGAAAACTAACAATGACAGATGCAATTACTGCACCTGTCATTGTAAATACTACGGGTAAATGAAGTATATTTTGAAAGAATTGTCCCACAAATGTTCTAGGTGAAAAAACAATAATAAGTATAAACCCTAGTACTGTTGGTGGTAAAACAATAGGTAATAATATTAAGCTTTCAAGAAATTGAGTTGCATGCCCTTTTCTTTTATATAACGTTCTACAAATAAAAATTCCTAATATAGAGACAATTATCGTACTGATAAATCCTACTTTAATAGAAATCCATAGAGGTGTTAAATCAGGCATATGTCATCCCCCTATACTTTAAAGTGATATTCTTTTAAAATATTTTTCGCTTTTTTAGATTTTAAAAATTCCATCCATTCTTTAGCAAATTTATTATCTGATGTTGCTCCCGCTTCATAAGTGATAGATTTTTTCAAATCCGCTTTTTTAATCTCATTTACTTTATCTGTTCTTTCATTATTCGTATATAAATCGGTCTCATATACAAATCCCATTTGAGCATTACCTTTTTCAACGTAATTTAATACTTGTTTAACGTCTTTGGCATATACAATTTTATCTTTTACATCACTATATAAATGTTGATCATCTAAATATTGTTTCGCATATTTACCTGCTGGTACAGTTTTCACTTCACCAATAGCTAATTTTTCGTTGTCTTTTAAATCTTTTACTGAAGCTTGATCACTGTTTTTATCACCAATCAATACCAACTGATTATGTGCGTATTTATATGTATTATGAGCTTGATTATGTTTTTTCAACATATCTACATCTTTCGTATTTGCAGACATAAAGACATCAGTTGGTGCACCTTTTTCAATTTGTTGTCTTAAGGCTCCTGATCCACCATAATTAAATGTTACATTTACATTTTTATGTGTTTTTTCAAACTCTTTCTTTAATGCTTTACTTACATCACTTAAACTTGCTGCTGCTGAAACTTTCAATTCAGTTTTAGGATTATCACTATTATTTGACTTTGAAGATTGCTTGCTATTCTCATTATCTTTTGAATTTGAACAACCTGCCATAATGATAATGAAAGTCCCTAACACCGCTAATAATCGTTTTACAGTCATTTATTTTTATGCCCCCTATTCAATCAAATATTATACGCTTTTTATATCTTTTGAAAAGTTTTACCATGTTTTATATTTATTTCTAAATTTTAAAATATAAAGTTTTATATAATCATTCAATATTGAAATACTTTTTGTGAATATAATGATACAGTATAAAGTAGTTATAACCAAAGGGGAGACATTCATGGATAAAGATGCCGTTCAAAATCAACCAATTATTAGGTATGAAGATGAGCAACTCATCGAAACTGAAGACAGCTATGTAACCGAATTTCCATTAACGATTATGGTGAATGGAAAAGAATTTGCTACAGTAATCTGCAGTCCGACACATTTAGAAGAGTTAGTCATAGGATTTTTAGCATCTGAAGGAGCCATTTATAAAAAAGAAGAAATTAAACATTTACAAATTGATGATAGTAAAGGGTTTGCTCATGTAGAATTAACTAAGTCATTAAGTGATCGTTTTGAGTATTCTACAAAGCGCATGGTTGCTTCATGTTGTGGAAAAAGTCGAGAATTTTATTTTCAAAATGATGCGGCAATTGCTAAAACATCGATGTCTAATATCATTCTCACTCCAAGACAAATTTTAAATATGATGACAGGTTTACAAAGTGCAAGTACTTTATTTAAACAAACAGGTGGCTTGCATAATGCAGCGATTAGTGATGGTGAGGCATTTTTTGAACATCGTCAAGATATAGGTAGACATAATGCCTTAGATAAACTTTACGGTTTTTGTCTTACTCATCAAATTCCTGTTAGAAATAAAATGCTTATTTTTAGTGGACGTATATCATCTGAAATTTTACTAAAAGCAGCTAAAATCGGTGTTGGTGTTATATTATCAAAATCTGCACCTACCACATTAGCAGTAACACTGGCACATGACTTAAATATTACTGCTATTGGTTTTATTAGAGGTAATTCTTTTAATATTTATAGTCATCCAGAACGTGTAAAAGGAGTGAAATAGAATTTATTATAAATTCATTTTTCACTCCCTACTTTTATTTATATTGCATCTTCTTTGACTATCTGATATTGAAAGCTTTGAAAAATATAGCCTTGTTTTATATACATGTCTTTTGCTGTATCATCACCATCTGCCACTAATATGACGAGTCGAGAACCAGCTAAATGACCTACATAGGACTGCATCGTAGTACCTATTCCCTTATGACGATAGTCTTCTAAAACGCCGAACCCATCAATTTCAACGGTTTCATCTGTAACTATAACATCCAAAATCCCCACAGGTTTATGAAGATAATATGCAACTATACGAGTGACATCATCTATTTGATTTAATATTGCCTCTCTCGTTCGTTCTTCATTTTCTTTAACAAACGCTTCGCCATACGGTTTTGAAAATTTATTGTAAACACTTAAATAATCTTCCATGTTAAATGAAGTTACAGGTTCAATATCTACCTGAATATTGCTCTCAAATTGTTTTAATGTAACACTATCTATCGCGTACAATTCAAGTAGTCCTAATTGAAATCCTTCATTGCGTATCGCTTCTAACCATGTAGAATGCAGTAATTGGTTTTCTGGAAATGTAAAAGATAAATGAGAAGAATGTTGTTTTTTATGCAAAATTCGTTGTTTCTCCATATCTGAATACCACTGATTAATTGAAGGTAACGTTTTGTACTGCCACTTATTCATGTGATATGTCATTGGATCAGAAGGTGTTAAATATATAATATTCAACTCATCTTCTAAGTATATTTTTCCATTTTCTTTAATCTGCTTCATTGTTATGTATGTCATAGTAACCATCACCCAACTATGTATATTTTGTACTATTATATCAAATTCTTAAAACGTGAATGGTTAAGTAATGTTGTGCCGATTAAACTCGCAATAATCGCTTTAATAATATCTCCTGGAATAAATGTAAATGATAATAAAAATGCTTTACTTATAGGCATATGTATAATGAATCCCATAATGATTGTTCCTACAATATCTAATAATAAAACACCAAATACAAGTATACCAATAAATAATGTCAAGAAATTAATATGATTTTTAAAACGATCTCTTACTAAACCTATAAGATACGCCACTACTGGATATAAGAATAAAAATCCTGCTGAAGGACCTGCAAACACACCTATTCCACCGCGTCCACCTGATAATAATGGCAAACCTGTGGCTGCTAATAATAAGAAGATAATAACACTGAGTGCGCCGTATTTACGTCCTAATATAACTCCTGCTAAAAAGATACCTATATTTTGTAATACAATTGGTACAGGCATAAATGGTAACGGTATTCCGGGTACTAGGCCTAAAATACAAATAACCGCTGTCATTAACGCTGTATATACTAAATTTTTTGTACTCATTTGATTTCCTCCTTTTATGAAGAAAATTATACCACTTATGTAAACTATTTTATATAAAAAGTTTACATTTAAAGTTAATGAGATACTTTTTTAGCTAAAGACGTAATATAGTTGAAGAATTCATCATGATTGACATGATTAACGACATGCACCATACGTCCATCATCGCTCTCATATGTGCGTCCTTGGCTTGGTCCTTTTGTACATACATCTATTTTAAGTTCTATAGAATCTGTTAAGTTTTCTTTACCAATTTGAGCAGTCGTCAATACATCCCATAAAAAGTAAGTAGAGTTGGTGACAAAATGAGTAAGAGGAGGTACAGCTGCATAACTGATGCCTAAAAAATCAACTCCTATAAACTGACGTTGATTTGCCCACATTTGACGAATAGCTGGTGTCAATGGTACTTGATTAGTGCTTTCTAACGCTACCATTTCTATCTTGATAGACGTATCAAATATTGTTTTAACAGCTTCAGGATCCCAAAAAGCATTCCATTCAGCTGTGCCATCATGTTCGGGTTCTTCTACATTTCCCTTTTCTAAAAATGTTCCTCCCATCCAAACTAACTTTTCAATATTGTTTACTATTGCTTTATCATATTTGATTGCTTTGGCTAAATCAGTTAACGGACCAGTAAACAATAAAGTCACCTTTTCTTTACTATTATTTAATACATTAATAATATCCTCATAAGCTTCAAATGTACTCGTTATAGAACGTTTATCAATCCATTCCTCATTTAAAATAGGCAGCGCATCCATAAAAAAGGCATGCATTCTCCAGTCTTTCGGAAAAGGGTTAACTCCTCTTTCATATGAAGGAGCTACATCAATAGATAAATTTGAAAAACGATTTATAATTTTACATGAAGCACTTAGAGAAGGTTCTAAATAACAATCTGCACCGATTGTACTTACACCTACTAATTCAATATTATCCATTTGTAGTAATAAGAATAGCGATATTAAATCATCAACGCCGCCATCATGATTAAAATATATTTTAGTCATTAAATCCCTCCAAAAAATATGTAAAAAAAGCTATGACTACATTATACGTAATCATAGCTTTCTTTAAACATATTATAAATAAAAAATTCATTCTACATTAAATCAAGTATAGATTTTGCAATATTCGTATATGCTGCATCTTCCATAGGAGGATTATGTAGGCCAGCACGCATATTACGATAATAGCGTTGTAATGGACGATCCATTTCTAAACTTTTTGCCCCTACGATTCGCATAGCAAGATCCACTACTTCTAATCCTTGATTCATGACTAAAATTTTACTTGCAGATGTTTCATTCCAAATATTAAGTGTTTCATTATATTGATTGTAACCTCTAGCTGTACTCCATAAAAAATGACGTGCAGATAATAAGAGTGATTCCATTTTCCCAATATTTTGTTGTACAGTAGGTAGCGTAGCAATTGTTCCCTCAATACTATTAGGGGAATGCGTTTTGGCAAACTCAATAGCATAGTCTCTCGCTGCTTGGGCAATACCTAAATATACACTTGGTATATGTAAAATCCATCCATTGGGCTGAGGTTTATGTTTCGTTTCTACAAAGTTTTCAAACGGAACTATAACATCATTTAATACTAAATCATGACTTTCCGTTGCACGCATTCCTAACATATTCCAATTATCTGCAATTTCTAAACCTTTAGTCTCTCTAGGAATTAAAAAGAAGCCTACTTCTTGAATATCTTCTACAAATGCTGCAACAATATAATATGTCAATGCTTTACTCATAGAAGTAAACGTTTTCACACCATTTAATTTATAACCGTCTTTAGTTTTTATTGCATGCGTAGCAGGTCTCCCACCACGAGTAGGACTGCCAGTATCCGCTTCACTTACTGCTCTATTTACAAGCGCGCCATTTTTTACTTCTATTGCAAATTGATCAAGCATAGTTTGACTCCACATATGCTGTTGATATAATTGTCCTACAACGCTTAGATGCCAGCCTATAGACAGTGCTGTAGCGCCATCTATAGCTCCAAGATATGATTGTAAAACGACCATATCTTCTATTGTTGCACCTTCTCCACCATATGATTTAGGTAAAGTTAACACACTATAACCTTCCTCTACAAGCCATTTTATATTGTCAAATGGGAATTTAGAGTCAATATCTTCTTCTGCTGCTCTTTGTTTAAATGTATCTTCAATTGTTTTAAATTTTTTAATCCATTTTCTTTGAATATCACTACTTATTAAAAATGAATCTAACATGACTATCACCTATTCGATATTTGATATATTTAATCATAGTTTAACACTCGGTTTTAATAATATAAAGTATCTCATTAACATAGTATATTAGAATTAAAAAAGAGTGGACAGAAATTCTGTCTCACTCATTTACCCCATCATCATTCTATTGTATATATTTCTCTAATTCAGCAATTAAAGCATTAATTCTCTCGCGTTGCTCTTTTGTTACATAAACAATAACTGTTCTTTCATCTTGTATACTACGTTTTTTTGATAATAATTGTAAATCTTTTAATTTTTGTAATGCTTTAGTTAAGTAATAAGGTTTGAATTCTGAATACGTTGCAATTTCTTTTGAAGTAATTTCATCTTTTTTACTTTTAACAATATAATTTAAAATATAAATTTCTTCATAATTCAGATTATATTTTTTCTTAGTGTCTTTAAAAAACTTTTTCACTTGAAATGTTGCGTTAACTAAATCATTGATGTCTTTAATTTGTCCCATATTCTAAACCACTCCTCTGATGTACATCTAGTTGCTACAAGGTTCATGTATACTAACTACTACAACACTAAACATTTCTTATGCTATAAAAATTATTTTATAACATTTAAGTATAATATTTCAATATTTTTATGAAATTAAAATGATATTATATATTAAAATCTCATTTGCCAAATTAAATTATACATAATTATTTCATGTGTTATACACCTAAAATAACTAGTAATGTAAGAGACAAGACTTTCTTACATCACTAGTTATTTTTAGAACAAATTATAATATTAATTCCTTTTTTATCATTTTACTACAATGTCTCAAGATATAATGAATCTCTTCCTTTTTTGACATATTTAACTTTATACACACTCTACGTTCATCTATAACATCTCTTTCTTTCAAAATATAACCTCTTTGTTGTAATCGTTTAATTACTAAATTTATATTTATAGACTGACAACGCGAAAAATAGTTTATCGATTTTAACGAGATGTCATTTTGATTCGACCAAATAATGCCTAAAACAAGTAAATCATTTAAACTTAACTGATAGTGCTTAATACTTTTTTCAATCTTATTTAAAACTTTATAAATAGTAATTAGATATGTTAACTTACAATAATTCATATTCTTGATTGATGCTTTAAGATAGTTATTTTCAAGTAATTCTCCAATTTCTAATAATAAATGATTCATTTTTCTTTCATACACTTCTACAGGTAAGATTCTTAATCTTCGTTGATCATTTGCATCATAAGATTTAAAAATCCAATTTTCGTGGTATAAATGACTAACAAGATGGAATAAAGTTCGTTTAGATAAATACGTTTTTTTCATTAATGTTTCAATATCCATACCTTGATGGTTCGTTTTATGATAATCAATAATAGCATATAGTACATTTAGGTGTTCAATACTTAGGTTTTTAGAATATTTTAAAAGTTCATCGACTGCTTTATAAAATAAAAGATAAAATAATAGTACATCCATATCATTTTTCGTCATGATAGTTGCCACCTCGCAATTTATACAACAATTCTAGAAGACAGACTTTAGTATTGCGATACAATTTTAAAGTGTTACCAGTTTATCTTTATATCATACATATACTTACTTCATATTAAGTATGAGTAAAGGTCTAAATACTTTATCTTTTTACTTATTAATGGACTTAATCCTATTTTAGGTATGATAGTTACTTTTGACCTCAGCTATAAGTAACTGTGCTTCATAATCTAAAGATATTTCAACCGTTTCGGTAGCCTTATATATTGGAGCAAATTGTTTTTTTCGTGCTTGACCTGGAGTCATCCCATATTTCTTACTAAATAATGCAATAAATCTCGGAAAATGATTAAATCCATGTTTATAAGCAATATCTTGAATAAATTCACTACTATCTAAAATATCAAGTAAACATAATTTCAAACGAATATCATTAATATATTGAGCAATATTATGATAAGGTGTATGAAATTTAATCACTTGACTTAACTCTTTGTTAGACATATCAAGTGAATTCGCTAATGCTTGTTTATTAATCTTTTCATGATGATGTTCGATAATATATTCATGAACTTCATCTACAAGTGGATTGTTTAGTTTATAGTTTTGACGATGTTTTCTTTGAATATAACCTAATTCTACACATAAATGTTTAACTAATTTATCCCTTATGTGTGGAAGTCGAGGTTTTCGACTTTCAAATTCAAGAAGATTAATAATAAATGATTCTAATTGTTTTCGTTCAATAGAAGAAAATTTATATCCTTTTTGTCTGATATAATCGTCTGCAAATCTTAAATAATCTGTGAATGAAATTTCAATTATTGCAATAACAGAGTTCGTTTCGCCTTCTATCGAATATAAATCATTTAACATAATAAATACGAGATCTCTTTTTTTCATATTATATGTATCTAAGTCTAAATTTATTTTTCCAGAACCCTTTAACCAATATATAAGTTTGATATTGGATTCTTTTTGTTTTAATATTCTCGTATTTTTTAAAAGCTTTACCGAAAAATTATCTATCATACGTCTTTCCTCTCGTTTGTAATATAAAGACTAGATATAAGCGATGACATTTCTCCCCTTTATTCACCACTTAATTCTATTGAATTATCGCCTCGATACTTATGTATGCGTATCGGAGATCTATCTTCATATACAATTTTATGTTTTATTTCGGTATTAGCAGTAGCAATATTTTGACTTATTTTATCACTTTATTATCTTATAGTATGATTTTATTGTTTTTCAATATAAACTTACTTTATTTATATATAAGGATGACATATAAAATAATTTTTTAGTATTTATTTAATCAAGTAATAATTCAATAGGCTAAATTATTTTGTTATAAATTATTTTTCTATTATTTTACAAAAAGATTACAAGAAAATGAATGTCTTTTTCATATTCTTCTATAAACACTGTTATAATAGCGTTTTTTATATTAAAAAATATTACTAAGAATTAAATTTACAAGCTTTTATATTATCGAAAAATTACAAATCGTTAACATTCCCCACAAATTGTAATTTTTTTGATAAAGTATTTCTTGTCGTTAAGTAAAATGATTTAAAGACTAAGTTAACAAATGACTATTAAATATAAAATAATATTAATTTAATTCTCAGGAGGAAATTTATAATGAAAAAAATCGCTACAGCTACAATCGCTACTGCAGGAGTTGCCGCAATTGCTATCGCCGGACAAGGACATGAAGCTCATGCAGCTGAACAAGGATATAATCCAAATGATCCTACTTCATATAGCTACTCTTACACTATCGATCAACAAGGTAACTACCATTACACTTGGAAAGGTAACTGGAGCCCAGATCGTTTAAATCATTCTAACTATAATTACAATTATAACTACAATACATATAATAATTATTCTAATACAAATTCAACTTATAGTTATAACAACTATAATACTAATAACTCAAATCAAGTTGCTAGTAATCCAACACAATCTTACACAACAAGTAATCAACAAACTGGTGGTTTAGGTGCTGCTTCTACTTCTAATAATAATGTAAAAGTAACTACTGTAACTGCACCTTCATCAACAGGTGTTTCAATTTCTAACTCTGTTAGCTCAGGTAGAAACTACTACACTTCTGGCCAATGTACATATTATGTATATGACCGTGTAGGTGGTAAAATCGGTTCGACTTGGGGTAACGCAAATAACTGGGCAAATGCTGCAGCATCTGCTGGTTACACAGTAAATAACCGTCCATCTGCAGGCGCAATTATGCAATCTACTGCTGGTGCTTACGGTCACGTAGCATATGTTGAAAATGTAAATAGTAATGGTTCAATCACAGTGTCTGAAATGAATTATGGTCATGGTGTAGGTGTAGTAACATCTCGTACACTTTCTTCAAGTGAAGCTGCTTCATATAATTTCATTCATTAATTAAATTGATAAAGAAAAAAGATTTAGAATTCAATATGAATTCTAAATCTTTTTTTTATGCATAATACAAAAAGCGTTCGAAACTTTACTTTAATTTAGTGTTTCGAACGCTTTAAGTTATCATATTAATCAAATTCATTATTATGGATTGAATTCTCGCCACAAAAATTAAATCCTCTTTTAATTCATTTTTTAGGATATCTAAAATTAATGTATTTTTTAAATAACATCGCTACTATGTTTCTCATCAATACTTTAATCCTAATTTGTTATTTCCATATTATAGGGGAATTAAACATCAAATTAATCATTTAATTTATTTTTTTACGTATTCCAATGCCAGTAAATCCATAAATAATTGCTAATATAGCACATAAATAACATGGTACTGCCCAAATAAAGAATTGATCAACTGAAACTCCTAATTGTTGCGCATAGTAAATACCTGATGTTCCCCAAGGAATTAATGGTAGGACCATAGTACTGGAATCTTCTAATGTACGAGATAAATTACTTCTATCTAAATTCATATCTTCAAACATGTCTTTCATAAGTACCCCAACCATAATAATAACAATTGACGCCACACCAGCAGCAAACACCAACATTAGGGACGATAGCACAGTAATAAGAACGAGGGTACCAACAGATTTAACACCTTTTGCAACAGTTTGTAACATTACATCTAAACAACCAGATTTCTCTACAATACCTGCAAATGCATAACCACAAAAAATGGTCACAATGATTTGTGTCATACTCATCATTCCACCTTGTTCAATCAATGTTTTTGCATTTTCGGTAACATGAGAATGCCCAGTCATAGATGATGTAAAACCATCAAACGTTGCTTTAAAACCATCTACAAATTTAAATCCATTATTAAACTTACCTATCAAAATAGCACTCAACGCTGAAACAAGCATAGATGGAACAGTTGAAATTTTAAATATTAAACAAATGATAATCACAATTAAAGGAATCCATACAAAAAAATTAATATTATAAATACTAGATAGTTCATTTAAAAGTACTTTTATTTGCTTAGTATTTACATTACCTTGGGAATTTAATCCTGCAAAAAACCATACGATAAGTCCAATGATTGATGCTGGAATGGTTGTCCACATCATTGCTCTAATATGAGAAAAAATGTTTACTTTTGTTACGAGTGCAGCAAGATTGGTTGTATCTGATAAAGGTGACATTTTATCTCCAAATACTGCACCTGCAATAATTGCACCTGCTGCCATTCCTTGATTTATACCAAGTTGACTTCCAATAGATATTAAGGCAATCCCAGCTGTAGACGCAGACCCCCAAGCTGTTCCGGTTGCTAAACTACATATAGCCGAAATGATAAATGCTGAAATTAGAAAATAACTAGGATTCAAAAACTTAAGCCCATAGTAGATTAATGCAGGTACAGTGCCTGCGTACATCCAGCTACCTACAATGATACCTACAGCCAAAATAATGAAAATAGCAGGCATAGCTGTTGTCAATCGATGTGTAATTCCTTCTTCTAAGTCCTTCCATTTTAAACCGACACGCATAGCAATAAAAGCAGCGTAGGTTGAAGCGATAAGTAACAATACTTGAATAGGGATATTGAATTTAACAAATCCAATTGTAACAACTATTACCATGACAATAATTGTAGATATTGCTTCTAGAAATGTGGGTTTTCTTTTCATATATCTGCTCCTTTTTCTTTTTTCTTAAGACCTCTTTTCTATACCAAACATTATACTTATTTTAATCCTAATTTATCTAAACCAAGTTCTTCTACTGTTAGCCCTTCATTAAAGAAATCACGTTCGAGAATAGTCGAGGCAATCGTAATTATCGCATCAATATTCGGTGTATCTACACCAATTTCACGTCCTAAACTTGACCATAATACAAGTCCATATGCGATATCTTCAGTAAGATAACGATTTTCTACAGAGTTCGGTCCTGGAATTTGTGAAAATACAGGACTTGTATTAAATAAACGATTTAGCGGTTCATCCTCGTCTTTACGTTCTAGATAACCTCGTTGAATACGCGCTTCTTTAGCAGTTAATAATTCAAAACCTAATTTACGCCCTAAAGTTAGACGTTCTAATTCTACAGCATGTAAAAGTCGCACTGTGTGTTTTGTGATACCTTCTTTATATAATGCAAATGTATCTGCATAATCTATACGACCTACATTTAATAGTGTAGGAGCTGGATGAACTTCAGGATTTCCATTTTCTAGATTCGTTTTCCACAAACTTTCTTCTTTTACTAATTGTGGATACAATTGGCTCACTTTATCAAAACATTCATTTAACTCTCTCTTATTGTACGTTGAGAAAAAGACTTTTCTTACATTAAGAGATAAATCCACTCGAGCCTCTTCAAAATCTACACGTGTTCCGTAAGTAAGGGTATTAGCTTCTGCATATTTAGGTTGAATATTAATATGACGTTCCTCTAATACATTCATAAATCGAATTGATCCCATAGCTGCTGCGATATTAAAGAAAATAATTTGTTCCGCCGTTATATAATGAGACATCACTTTTGCATAATATTCAATGTAAGATGAAGGAATCACTACTTGTATCACTTCTGCATCTTTTAATACATATTCAATATCATCACTAATATTTGTAAAAGGTACAAACGTTTCATGACCTTCATTATTAAAATCAAATCCACCTTTTTCTAACGCTCTATCAAATTTGTGAATTGATGAATTTCGACAATATAATTTGACTTCATGTCCTTGATTGACCATATCTACTGCAGCTGTAACCGCACCATTTCCTGATCCTACTATTGCAATTTTCATAGTTATCATTCCTCATTTCTCTATTTAGAATTTTTAATAGTCATCTAAAAAAATTATTATCAATAAATAAAGATGCAGATATAAATACTGCATCTTCAAAATAGTATTATTTTATTCTATAGCCTAATTTAAATTTTTACAAACACTATTAGTAGTATGATATCACATAAATCTCCATAAATGTAACCGCTTATCCTTTAAGTATATACCTATATATATAATAAGTTTATTACAAGGTGATGTAATATAAATTCTATTAATATTTTCAAAAAAATTAGAAAATGTATAGCAAATATGCAATTTGCAAGAAATATTTCATTAAGAAATATTAAACAGATTTTTATTACATAGTTGTACAAGAATTTTGAATTTCATTTACGGTAAAGTAACAATGCCCTACTACATATTTTTATCTGATAAAGTATGATTTGTCGTTAACAGCGACAAGTTAATGTTAAAACATATTCAACATATCGCTAAAATTATCCTATTGTTGAATAGTATTTGGGAGGACTTTATTTATGAAAAAATTAATTACATTATCAACACTGACAGCAGGAATTGGAGTCTCTGCTTTTGGATTAAATATACATCATGCAGATGCAGCAGAATTAACTCAAAATCAAGCTACTCAACAAGTGAACCAACAAAAACAACATAATAATGGTGAACAACAACAAAATTTAAATCACCAACAAAATCAGAATCAACTTCAAAAGCAAGACTATAATCATCAACAAACAAGTCAATCTAATATAGCACATCAAGCACGTCAAATTAATCATTCAACTCTAAATAATCAAAGATATCATTTTGGTCAATCAAACTACAACGCACAAAACCAACCTACTCAACATTTGAATCACCAAAAGCAAAATCATAACGTAATTCACTATAATCAAGCAAAATCTAAAAAAATCGTCACTAACAAGCAAACACCTTCTCATTTCACTAATACTGTTTACTCAAACAATCATACAAATTCTAATCTATATTTAGCCAGTCATACTACAGAAGATGTAACTAGCGCCACATCTACAATGAATAAATTAAATAGTGTATCTCATACTACGTCATCTAGTAGTTCATCTACTGCAAATTCCTCAAGTGTAACGAGTACATCAACTAAGACAACATCTTCAACTAAGAACAACTTGTATACCGCTGGTCAATGTACATGGTATGTATATGACAAAGTGAATGGTGCTATTGGTTCAACATGGGGTAACGCAAATAACTGGGCAAATGCTGCAAAAGCAGCTGGATACACAGTTAATCATCATGCTGAAGCAGGTTCAATTTTACAAATCACAGCAGGAAGTTTAGGACATGTGGCTTATGTAGAAAGTGTAAATAGTGATGGATCAATTACAATTTCAGAAATGAATTACACAGGTGGCGCATACGTGACTGATACACGTACAATTTCAGCAAGCGAAGTAAGTGCTTATAATTATATTCATTTATCGTAAATATCTAAGATTGATATAACTTGAATATAAATATATTACCGTTTAAGATAACCTTTAAGATTATATTTTCATTAATTTAAAAGTGAGAAAATGAATTCATAATGAATTCTTTCTTACTTTTTTATTTTCTAAAATTGCATAACTCATAATTGTTTGAGAAAATATTTTTACTTATCAAAAATACTATAAGGAGTAATGGATATAATGCAATGGTTAAAGGTCATTTTATCTGGATTGATAGAAGTTGTTTGGGTTACGTGTTTAAATTACGCTCATAATACGTTTACTTGGCTCATCACTTTATTATTTATTGCTTTAAGTTTTTATTTAATGCTTTCTGCGACAAAACAACTTCCAGTAGGTACTGTTTATGCTGTCTTTGTTGGTATAGGCGCTGCAGGAACAGTTATCGTTGATATGTTATTTATTAATCACGTCATTTCACTTATGAAATTATTATTTATTATTTTATTAATTATAGGTATTATCGGATTAAAGCTTTCTACTGATGACCAATCTGAAGGAGGTCTATAAAATGGCGTGGTTATACCTTTTAGTTGCAGGATGCTTTGAGATTTTAGGTGTTGTTTTCTTAAATGAACTGAATCGTACACATAAAAAAATATATATTCTACTAGGTGCGCTTACTTTTATATTTAGTTTTAGTACTTTAAAACTATCTATGCAGACGATTTCGATGGGAACTGCCTATGCAATATGGACAGGGATCGGGACTGCTGGAGGTACCATTGTAGGTATGATTTTCTATAATGAATCAAAAAAATTTATTCGTATATTTTGTATTGGTTTAATCTTAATATCCGTAATTGCTTTAAAAATAATACAGTAACTTTATTCATATAAATTCTTTGTGTCCCTATCTTTCTTCCATTATACTTAATTTGAAAGAATACAAAGGAGTGAGATGGATGGAAAAAGTATATATAGCTGGTAAAATTCCAGAAGCTGGTTTAAATCTACTCAAAGAACATTTTGAAGTAGACATGTATGAAGGTGAAGGTATCATCGATAAAGAAACATTAAAAAAAGGTGTCAAAGATGCTTCTGCTTTAATTAGTATTTTATCCACTAATGTAGATAAAGAAGTAATTGACAGTGGTGAAAATCTTAAAATTATTGCCAATTATGGCGCTGGATTTAATAATGTAGATGTAGATTATGCACGTGAAAAAAACATTGATGTTACAAATACACCAAAAGCATCTACAGCTGCAACTGCTGAATTAACATTCGGCTTAGTATTAGCAATTGCTCGTCGTATTGTTGAAGGTGACAAACTTTCTCGTACAAAAGGATTTGATGGTTGGGCGCCATTATTCTTTAGAGGCCGTGAAGTCTCAGGCAAAACACTTGGTATTATCGGATTTGGAGAAATTGGTAGTGCAGTAGCTAAACGTGCAAAAGGATTTGATATGGATATCCTTTATACAGGTCCTCACCAAAAAAAGGAAAAAGAACGTGAAATTGGTGCTAAATACGTTGATTTAGATACATTATTAGAACACTCTGATTTTATTACAATCAATGCTGCTTACAATCCAGATATACACCACATGATTGATTCAGAACAATTTAAAAAAATGAAATCTACTGCTTATTTAGTCAATGCAGGGCGTGGACCAATCGTTAATGAACAAGCACTTGTTGATGCATTGAAGCATAAAGATATTGAAGGTGCAGCTCTCGATGTGTATGAATTTGAGCCAGATATTACTGAAGGCTTGAAATCTTTAGATAACGTAGTCATTACGCCACACATTGGTAATGCTACGTTCGAAGCTCGTGAAATGATGTCTAAAATTGTAGCTAATGATACAATTAAAAAATTGAATGGTGAAGAACCGCAATTTGTTGTTAATAAAAAATAAGGTTAAATAAAATAAGGAGTTATCATAGAATCCATAGTGAATTCTATGATAACTCCTTATTTGTCTTTTGTTTTATATAAAAATTTAGTTTGACCACTAAAAAATCGTTTTGGCATACGTTTCATGATAGCATTACGCAATGCAACAACTAGTTTATTATCTTTTTGAGCGATATTTCCGACTTTTCGAGAACGTTTTATTACTTTTTTAGTATGTTTTACACGTAATTTATTATATCGCTGTAATGCTTTTTCTAAGTCATAAGAAGCGATACAATTAGCTAAAACGATAGCATCTTCCATTGCTTCTCCTGCGCCCTGACCCATGTTTGGCGTCATTGCATGGGCAGCATCTCCTAATAAGACTGTACGACGATGTACAAATGAAGTTAAAGGTTTTAAATCATATAAATCGTTTTTAATAATACCTGTTTCACTTTGTTTATCTAACAATGCCCTCACTTGATTAGGATAATGATTAAAATAAGCCTGCAAATGTGGTTTTTCAAATGATACATATTTAGGATCTTTTTCATTTGCATTAATTGTAATAAACCAATAGGCTTGATTATTAATTAGAGGCACAATGCCCACGCGTCCACGTCTTCCCCAATATTCATCTGCTGTATATTGATTCATTATGTCCGCTTCATCTATCATTCCTCTAAAGCACGTATAACCTTGATAAATCACTTTAGAGTCTGGGAATAAAGCTTTTCTAACGATTGAATGAATACCATCCGCTCCAATACATAAATCAAACGTCTGACTTGCATGTTTTGAGAAATGAAGCATTGGCAGTTCAGATTGAACATCCACTTTAGTCACTTCATAATCAGTAAATACAGTATTAGGTTTTACATATGAAGATATTAACTCTATTAATGACTGACGAGATAATGTCACATTTAATGTTCCTTCTTTCAACTTAGCAGATGTAAGCAAATCACCTTTATCGCTATAGATATTTAATGATTTTAAATTTTGTCCGGCATTTTTGATACCTTTAGCTAAATCATGATTACCGAGTTTTTTTAAAACGTTATCACCGATACCAATACCTGCACCTACTTCTTTAATATCAGTCTTTCTCTCAAAGACTTTGACATCATGCCCTTGTTCTTGTAAAAGTGCTGCAACCGTTAAACCTCCGATACCAGCACCTATCACTGCAACTTTCATTCTATTACACCTCAATATCTCTATTTATTAGATATATAGTAATTCCTACGTATCTTATCTTTTTTTATACCCAAACGTTCATAATCTTTTTTCATATTATCTGCAATTTTATCTGCCCACTCAATATCACTCGCATATTGATGAGACCCTGGATTTTTAGGATTCCATCTCATTTGATAAAGCGTAATTTGTTCGTTTTCAAAATATTGATGACGAATAAAAGCTGCACCGCCCATAATTGCTTTACTTGGTGTTGTCCAATTATGTTCTTTAGCATAACTATGACCAGTAGCAATGGCATCTTGATCAAATGCACCAATTCCAAAAAAATTATAGTATTTATGATTATTCTCTTTAATACCATTAGCCAGTTCGGATTGACCATTTGCTGTTTCTATGATTGCATGATTCATTAAATATATAATATTCACTTGATACTTATCTTGGGCTTTTAAAAATGTTTGAGCCTGATCTGTTAAAATACCTTTATTTTTAAGTATATGTTTTACCTCATCTTCATTCATTGGAACCGTTTTAGATAGATCCATATATTTTAAATCATTATCTTTTTTAGAAATACTCATTGCTCTTTTCACTTCATTATTATTCACTAGAACAAACTGATTATTTTTATCAATGGTATTTAATTGGTTCGATTGGGTTTGCTTTTGAAGGGCCTCTTGAAAACTGTATCTTCGATCATTACGTAGTATATCCTTATGATTGATACAAAGTAATACAATCAATATGATGAGAACAATAATAAAAAGTATAATAGATAAACGTAACTGATTACTATTTCTATATTTCATAAATTGAAATTCCTCTAATTGTCTTATTTAGATAACATACTGTATGCAACTATAATAGCAATAATGACGATGGCAAACGAAATATTAATAATAATTTTCATGCCCGTACGATCTCGAAATAATACATTAAAAATAACAAGACTAATTGCCAATGAAACGGCAAACATTGCTATCGCTAACATTAATTTCATCATAATTAAAAATATAATTCCTAATACAACAAAAATATTAGAAATAATAGTCATTATTTTAATAATATTTGGATGAATAAGTCCTCTCTCCTTACACTTTAATTTATACACTCTACTTTATCATAATGGATGTATACTATATTTTACAAATTCATTTCTAAAAAAACTCCTCAACATAAGTCATTTCGTTCTTATATTAAGGAGTCGTATATATTCAATTTATTCTCTAGACATACCTTTAAGTAAATTTATCATGTACGTTAAGCTACGATTCATATCATCATCTTTTAATACACTCATTAAGCTTCGTATTGTCGTTTTGGCATTTGGACTTGCTTGATTAGCTACTTGTAAGCCACTATTAAGTTTATTTAAAAATTGACTTAGTTCTTTAACTTCTAAATTCCCAAGCATAAATACCATTGGAGCTAAATTTGTAATGAGTCCAGTATACATATCTTTATTTAATTCCGTAGCGAATTTATTTATAATAACTTGACGACCTTTAATACCACCGTTAATAGCATCTAAGAGTTTTGCATCATCTAAATTTTTAATAATACGAATAGCTTTTAAAATACTATCCTTATTTTCAACAATTGCATTTGTAACTTCATTCAAACTTTCCAACTTAAGTTGTTCTTTTGATTTTTCAAGACGATTAATTTTAGTTATTCTTTCAGCCATATTAATCCACCACATTTCCTGGGAAAATATAATCCTTACGTTTCCATTTTTTCTGAACTTGGACACTATATTGCGGATGACGATGTTTATCTACACGGAAATTCGTTGGATTTAAAGGAGATTTACCTTTTCTAGTTATAACCTCTAAACGACAATGTGTACGTTTATAAGATGGTGTGTGTGTAGCATAATCCACGTCACTATTAGTTAATTTATTTATAGCACCTATATCACCATTACTCATAGCATCATTATTTAAAGGAATATATATTTCTTTTCCTTTAACTCTATCAGTAATTGTAGCAACTAAAGTAGCTTCTCCTGTATCAGAAATAAGTTTTACTTCTGCACCCTCATGAATATCGCGATCTTTGGCTAATTCAGGTGAAATTTCTACAAATGCGTGAGGCATTTTATATTTAATCATTTCTGTTTGATATGTCATATTTCCTTCATGGAAATGTTCTAGAACGCGACCATTATTCACATGTAAATCATATACTTCATCTTCTTTAAAGAAATTATCAAATGTTAATTTAAATAATTTTGCACGTTTATTATCGAAATTAAAGCCATCAAGATATAATGTAGGTTGATCTGTACCATCTGGTGCTACAGGCCATTGTAAACTGTTAAAACCTTCTAATCTTTCATAGCTAACACCTGAATAAGACGGTGTTAAGCGTGCAATTTCGTCCATAATTTCTGAAGGATGACTATAATTCCAATCAAAGCCCATTCTTTTAGCAATCAATTGGAAAATTACCCAGTCAGGTTTTGAGTCACCTAAAGGTGATAGTGCTTGATTAATACGTTGGATTCTACGCTCTGTATTTGTATATGTGCCATCTTTTTCTAATGAAGGACTAGCTGGTAACACAACATCTGCATACGTTGCTGTAAATGTTAAAAATTCATCTTGAACTACCAAAAACTCAACTTTTTCTAATGCAGATTGTACATAGTTAATATTTGAATCTACAATTCCAGTATCTTCACCATACAAATATAGTGAATGAATTTGTCCTTCATGAATACCATCCATCATTTGATGATTATCCCGACCAGGCGTTGGATTCAATGTAACACCATACTCTTTCTCAAATTTCGATCTAATTTCATCATTGTGTATCATTTGATAACCTGGAAATTGGTCCGGCATACTTCCCATATCACTTGCACCTTGAACATTATTGTGGCCACGTAATGGATAAGCCCCTGTGCCAGGTCTTCTATAGTTACCTGTTACAAGAAGAAGATTTGAAATTGCTGTACTTGTATCACTACCAATATCTTGTTGTGTGACACCCATTGCCCAACAAATAGCTACAGATTCTGCTTTTGCGCATTCTTCCGCAAAACTAATTAATCGCGCTTTTGAAACTCCTGTAACCTCTTCAGTATATTCTAATGAAAATGGAGTTAATGATTCATAATACTCATCAAAATTGTCAACCCACTCTTTAATAAATTCAATATCATGTAAATGATGATCGATAATATATTTTGTCACAGCGCTCAACCATACTAAGTCTGTACCAGGTTTAGGTTGATAAAATTCATCTGCACGTTCAGCCATTTCATGTTTACGAATATCAAAGACATGCATTCTTTGTCCAAACAATTTCTGTGCACGTTTAATTCTTGAAGCAATAACTGGATGTGCTTCTGCTGTATTTGTACCAATAAGTACCGTCATAGTTGCTTTTTCCAAGTCATCAATAGAACCTGAGTCCCCGCCATGTCCTACCGTTCTAAATAATCCTTTTGTAGCAGGTGCTTGACAATATCTCGAACAATTATCAATATTATTTGAACCAAATACTTGGCGAGAAAGTTTTTGCATTAAGTATGACTCTTCGTTTGTACCTTTTGAAGAGGCGATAAATGCTAGGTGATCGCCACCATATTCATTTTTAATGCGCTTAAAGTTCTTTTCTATAACATCGAGGGCTTCTTCCCATTCAACCTCATGAAATTCACCATTTTTACGTACTAAAGGTTTAGTTAAACGTTGATCCGAATTAATGTGTCCCCACGAGAATTTGCCTTTTACACAAGTAGAGATTTTATTTGCTGGAGAGTCGTGTGATGGTTGAACTTTTAAGATTTCTCTATCTTTTGTCCATACATCAAATGAACATCCTACACCACAATATGTACATACTGTTTTAGTTTTGTTAATTCTTTCTTTACGCATCTCTGCTTCAGAATCCGACACAGCAAATAACAATCCATCACCTGGTTCAGCTTTTTTAGTTAAATCAATCATAGATGCTAATGAACCCGGTTCTGTATCAGTTAAATATCCCGCATTGCCCTCCATATTGACTTCCATCATTGCATTACATGGACACACTGTCGCACATTGACCACATGATACACAAGACGATTCATTTATTGGAACATCATTATCCCAAATCACACGTGGGTGCTCACGATCCCAATCTATAGAAAGTGTTTCGTTAACTTCCACATCTTGACATGCTTCTACACATCTACCACATAGGATACATTGGTCTGGGTCATAACGATAGAAAGGACCATAATCTTTCTCATAAGGCTTTGTTTTATATTCATATGATTGTTCTTGTAATCCCCATGCATCCATTGCATTGTGAATCTCACAATCACCGTTATTATAATCACATACTGTACAATACAGCATATGTTTTTCTAAAATTCTATCTAATGCTTCTTTTTGGCTAGCTTTCACTCGTTTATTTTGAGTATTGACTGACATCGGACGGTCAACTACTGTACTACACGCTCGTTCAACTTTACCATCAATTTCAACCATGCAAGTATCACAGGTTTGAATTGGACCCATGGATTCGTTATAGCAAATTGAAGGAACGAAAGTATCACGAGATTTAATAAATTCAAGTAAATTTGTTCCAGGTTCTACAAGGTAATCCACATCATCTAGGGTTAAAACTAAATGTTCTTGCATTGCTTTCCCCACCTTATATTTATATTCCATAAACAACCAATTTCATTAAGATTCTGTATTATTTCCCCATATTCAATACAGAATTAATATTATTGTATAACTAAAATCATATAATGTTAAGGCTTTCAATCATATCTATTGACCTTTCTTTATTCTTTTAAATAAAGAATATACTTTTAAATTTTTATATCTTTAAATAAAAAATCTGAGACCTATAAATTAGTCTCAGATTTTTTAATTGCTATATATTTTTTTTATTTTTTCAAATTATTATTTAATACCTCTGTCATTTGCACTTTTGAACTTTCATTAGGAATAAAATACCATAATCCATCATTTTGAATACTACCTGTCCCTTCTAGCTGATGACGATTAACTGTATCATTAGCCTCTTTATAATGACTTCTAATTTCATTTAAATCCCCTAATGTTAAATCAGTTGTGACGTTCTTTTGAATTTGAGTAATTAATGATGGCAAATGTGTAATCGCTGAAGAACTAACCATTTTATTTGCCATAGCTTGTAAAACTAGTTGTTGACGTTCTTGACGTCCAAAATCACCACCTGCACCTGTTTCTTTACGACTTCTAATAAATGCCATGGCTGTATCTCCATCAACATGAGTAGATTGCCCTTTAGTAAATGTTGTACCTTGAACTGTAAATGTATCATTACTTACTATGTTAACACCGCCTACCGAATCAATCATGTCGTGTAATCCATCCATATCAATAGTAGCGTAGTGGTCTATTGGCACATTCATTAGTTTTTCTAATGATTTAACAGCCATGGTAGGCCCCCCATAAGCATAAGCATGATTTATTTTTTCAGTTGTACCTCTTCCTACGATTTCTGCTTGAGTATCACGTGGAATACTTACAAGCTCAGTCGTTTTTTTCTTTGGATTCACTGATAAAATCATTATTGTATCACTACGTTCACCATCATTTGTGCTTTTACGTTGTGCATTAGAGTCAACACCAAATAAGGCAATTGTAAATGGATCTCCATTTTTTAAATTAACATTATGAGAACGCAATTCAGATTGTTGACGATGAAGCGGGTTATGAATTTTATTACCTGTTATCAATATCGTTGTCGCGATAACGGCTACAGTAACGACAGCTAACACAACAAGTATACTAATAATCCATTTCATTATTTTACTAGAGGAACGTTTTTTTCTATCAGGACGTTGCATCTTCCTCCTCCTATTCTACTTATATTAAAATATATCTCCATTATTATATATTAAATGATTTAATTTACTATACAACTTTAGTAGGAAATATATTAAATAACTAAGAAGAGAAGGATTAGTGTTTATCATTAATAATAGCTAATATCTCCTCGTAGCACCCTTTATTACTAATAATAAAGGGGCCACCTTTAGCGAAATCAAGATGTTGTCCATCCATCTGTGTCATCACTAATCCTAATTCTCTGGCGAATAAAAACTGTGCTGCGATATCCCAAGGTTTAGGATTAGTATTAAAATGTGCTCCAAATTGTCCTTTTATCACTCGCACTGAATCTAATCCGCAAGCTCCTATATATCTCACACTAAAAGACGATTGATACAAAGCTTTACTTAATTTTTCATTCACGTATTCTGAACCAAATGAAACAATAGTATCTTTAAGCGATAATACTTCTGGAGACTCAAGTTTGACATTATTCATGAAGGCCCCCTTACCTTCAATTGCTTTATATATTATTTTATGAGCGTAGTCATAAATATAAGATAATTTAGGTTGTCCATTTTCAAAGTAAGCTAAAATAATACAATAATCTTCTTGTTGTTTCACTAAATTGGCTGTTCCATCAATAGGGTCCATAATCCAAAGGTGTCCCTGATAAGGTTCAATACCCTCATTATTTTTTTCTTCAGCTAATAACTGATGTGTAGGAAAATACTTTTCCAGATAGGCCTCGAAATCATTTTGTATTTGTTTATCTACATTTGTAACTAAATCGAATCGATTTTCTTTTGTTTCTGTAACCATGTTTTTAATTAAATTAGGAATAATACCATCTAAATGTTGGAACCAATCCGTAATATGCTTATCTATAAATTGAAGTTGTTGTTTTTGCATGATGTCACCTCAACGTTTTTATTCATCTTATCATATAACATATTATTTTTTTTAAATAAAAAATCGGCTAGTCATTTGCTAGCCGACAAAATAGAAAGGAAAGTAAGTAATAAATATTGAAGATGTTTCGATGTAACCCGAACGATTCACCTTGAGCTATCTGTTATACAGCCCCTACCCCTTTGTTTGAAATCGTTCTACCCTGTTACAAATACTATATTAGCATAATTATCTAATGATTGTAAGCGTTTTCTAAATAAAAATAGTTTATTATTACACTTCCAATCAACTTATTACTAAAAATGTCTTGAATCTCAGTCTTATGTTATAATTAATGTAATATGTAATGTTCATAGGTGGTGAGTATATTGAATAAAATGGAAAGACAAAATCAAATTATTTCATTAATTCAACAAGGACATAAAATCAATGCGTCTGATTTAGCAAAACAATTTAATGTCTCTACCCGTACAATTACTAGAGATATTGATGATTTAGAATCTAAAGGAGTTCATATATACGCTCATAAAGGAAGACGCGGTGGATATGAAATTCAAAATACTGATCATTATTTTCATCTTAAATTAAATGAATCCGAACTTATTGCACTATTTTTAACTTTGCAAGAAAGTCAATCTCACTCTACATTACCTTACACTCAAGACATTCATTCAATTATGAACCAATGTTTAAAAACACCTAATACACAAATACTAAAAATACTGAAACATATCTCCAATAATATTAAATTAGAAGATACACATTCTCTAACATTACCACATTTGTTTTCAGATATTTTAATTTATAGTAACGAAAGACATGTTATGCTTGTTGACTTTTCAGAAAATAATGAAATTACTGCAGAAAATGTGATATTCATCGGCTTACTGTGCCGTAACGGTCAATGGTTTGCTATTGTTTATGAAATTGGATTCGGTAGAACTCGTGAATTATCAATATTAAATATTGTTGATATTTCTTATTCATTTGAAAAAAAAATTCAAACATACGATATTACTATTCATAACTATAAGGAATTTCTACAACCTAAAAACAATGAATAAAGTGAGTATTGAAGAAATTTTCGTGTATTCTCACTTTCATTCTCAAATACTAAATGCTTACATACCAAATATCCTTAACACCCTCTTTTAAAGGATGAGTATACCATGCATTATAAAACCTTAATATACGATCAACACATTTTAATTCAATTATTAATTTTACTAGAAAAAGCTAAATATTATTATTTTATGGACATAGCACATTTATCTTTGGGAATTAAAGATTACAATAATTTTATTAATCATTGTCGTGCGCATTTTAAACATAATCAAATAAATAGTATTTCATCTCATTGTTCTGATTCACAAACGTATTGCTTCGAACAATACAATGAATTGATGACTCATTTAAAACAAATCCCTCTTCAAAATTTTAAAAATGGAAATTTAATCGTCGATTTGCAAGAACGTCAAAATCATATTTATAAAGTTTATAATCAAATTAATAATTATCAATAACCTTATTTTTTCGATAAGTTTAGTAGGTAAATTGTCATTGTAATTTATAGTATGTATAATAATGCTTGATTAATATTAAGTAAAAACTGCATACTGTTTTTTAATTCTCGAAATAATGTCATATTGGTGGGAGAATATCACATTATTTCGGTAATCCTGTTACGTAAACCTTTACTTAACTTAATCACTTTACAGTTATTTATCGATATTTGTGGGAATTTAGATGTAATATATGATGTATTCACATGCCTAGATAGAGATGTTTTCATTTTCATCTATCTATTTATGATGAAAGAAAAACTTTTAATAAATTAGGTGATTGGATGACAAATATTTTAAGTAGGATAGATGAAGTCTACGCTTCGTCTTCTAAAAGTGAACAGAAACTTTCACGTTTCATATTAAATTCTCCACATAAATTAGTTTCAATGTCTAATGAAGCGATTGCAGATGAGCTTAATATTAGTGTGTCTACTATGAATCGTTATAGTCAAAAATTAATTAATCAAAATTTTAAAGCTATACGCGATGAAATTAAGCAATGGTTTCCTAAACAAGTCACACCGTATAATATCAAGTTAGTAGAAAATGAATCAGTAGAAAGCTTAAAACAAAAATTATATTTTCAAACTAAAGCGTCGTTAAAACAAAGTAATCATTTTATAGATCACCAAACTATTGACGCTATTTGCGAAACATTTAAACAGGCACATACCATTTTTCTATATGGTTATGGGAGTTCATACGTGTGTGCGCTTGAATTTTATCAGAAATTATCCCGTATTGGTCTCAATATTCAATTAGTTCAAGATACACATTTACTAACTACAATGTTGTCTACACATAATAAAAATGATTGTGTCGTTTTTATTACCCATAGTGGTGAACAGAGCGAACTACAAGCAATGGTAAAAGTCGTTAAAGATTTTAACCTTTCAATGATTACAATTACAAGTTCTAACAATAATTCAATTGCAAAAGATTCTGATTTAGTTTTAACGTATAATGAAGATTATAAAAACGAACTGTGTATGAGTGCGACAACTGCATTATTTGCACAATTATATACGATTGATATTATATTTTACCGCTTTATAGCACGTAATTATCACGCTTCTTTAGACTATATGACACAGTCAAAGATTTCATTAGATAATTACCACAAGTATTTATCAAAAATTGAATTTAAACATTAATAAAAAAGGAGTGGGATAAAACTCATTGTTCCACTTCATTCCCAACTTATGTTGGGCGTCGACGTTCTTTTTGAATGACTTTATGTTGGGGTCTCGGTCTACAATTAAAAAAACTTGATATTAGTCTATGTTTAATTTAGGGATTTACTATCCAAACGTTAAAAAATCTGAGACGTTTATGCACGTCTCAGATTTTTTATTATATATTTTTATCGTTATTTTACTCTTTTTATAGCATCATTTTTGTGATGACCGCGAATAAAGTAATACACTGTAACCCCTGCTAAGACAATAATACCTATAACCACTGAAATAACTGTGTCTTTATTAAATAACATACCAATTAAAACAATGAGTAAAAAGATAATTGTCATAACACTAGAAATTGTGCCTCCTGGCATTTTAAATGGATGATTTTCAACCTGTTCTGGATGTAATTTTCTGAAACGAATATGACTGATTAAAATCATAAACCATGGAATCATACCTGGTAAAATAGATGCACTATAAACATACACGAAAATACTATCAGCGCCTTTTATAAATAAAGGTAAAATAACATTTAATAATGCTCCAATTAAAATACCAATTGCAATAGTTAATACAGGATAAAATGGCACACCATTTTTCATTACACGTGTAAAGATTTTAGGCATTTGCCCTTTTTGAGCAAGTGTATATATCATACGACTTGCACTAAAAATACCAGAGTTACATCCTGATAATGCAGCAGTTAATACAACAAAGTTGATTAAACCTGCGGCAAATGTAATACCAATTTTAGAGAATGTAGCTACAAAAGGACTACCAATACTTTCTAATTGATTCCAAGGGTATATTGAAACAATAACAAAAATAGCACCTATGTAAAAAATTAATATACGCCATATAACACCATTTACAGCACTTTTAATATTCTTTTGAGGATTCTTTGTTTCACCTGCAGTAATACCAATTAGCTCAACCCCTTGATAAGAACCAATAACGATTGAAAGTGCAAAGAAGAAACCAACTAATCCATTTGGCATAAATCCACCATGTTTCCATAAGTTAGAAATACCGATAGGGTGTCCTCCATTACCAATTCCAAAGAAAATCAATCCTAATCCAGCAATAATCATTAATACAATTGTTACCACTTTTATCATTGCAAACCAAAACTCAAATTCTCCAAACGCTTTAACTGAAGCTAAGTTTGCTATTAATAATAATACTACTGCAATCACGCCTGGTATCCATTGTGGTAAATGAGGGAACCAATAATTCATATACTCACCTACGGCAATGACTTCACTCATCCCAACGACAATCCATTGGAATATATTACTCCACGCTGTCATATAGCCAGCAGCTGGATGTATGTATTCACTAGCAAATGTTGCAAATGAACCTGTTGTTGGATTTAAATAAATCATTTCTCCCATTGCTCTCATTATTAAAAATAAGAATATCCCTGCGATTAAATACGCAAAAATAACTGATGGTCCAGTCCATTTAATTGTACTTGTTGCCCCCATAAATAAACCTACACCGATTGTCCCACCCAGCGCAATCATTCTAATTTGACGTGCACTCAGTCCCCTATGTAATTCATTATTATCCATAAAAATACCCCATCTCTATTTGGACTAAGGTGCGATACTTTTAACCTTTAGAAAATATTTATTACGTTTTCTTAGTCGACATATCCTTTACCTTATTGAAGTTATTATACTATAATTTTCAGAAAATAAAATATATTTTTTAAATTCTGTCGAAAGCGGTTTCGTCAATTTACTTAAATTTTTTTACTTTTTGCAAAAATGAATAATCTAATATTTGTGTTATTGGGTTATTTTTAGTTGAGAATCATATTACTAAATTAATATATTTAATTGATACTTTAGCAGTATGCTATACTGCTTATATAGACTTAAAGGAGTTTAACCTTATGCAGCATTTATTAAAAAAGGATATGAAGGTATCTATTATTTTTGCTATTGTGTTCTTTTTACTGAACTTTTTTAGTGAACAACAACACATGGTAAGTTTGCTTATACTACGAACGCTTTTAGCAACTTTAGTATTTTTCTTACTATACTTAATTGTATTTTCAATCTTTAATTCTGATCAACGTAAAATAAAATTTAGTATTACTTTATCTATCGCTGTTATAATCTTTTTAATTATAGGAACATTATTATCTTCTCCAAAGTTCGGTGTTTTAACAGGAATCTGTGTAGGTATTATTGCAGGATTTATATGGGAATGGATTGAAAAAAGAAAAGGAGAATAAATATATGTCAGTCACTATTGGTATAATATTAATTATTGTTTTATTATTTTTAAGTCTCATACCAAATTATAATGCAATGAAACAAGCTAAATCTCAAGGATCTAAAAGCACTAGATTTACCGTAATGGTAGGTATTGATGCGATTTTAATTGTTTTATTAGTCTTTACAATTATTCTAAAAATAATTATTTAATAAAAAAGGAACCTTAGAAAAAGGTTCCTTTTTTATTCTTATATTGGTCAATCACTTTATAATTTGCCTTGTAACAAAAAGAAATACGCTATAAAAGCAAGTATAAGATATATCATTGATCCTATCATGAATGAACGTATACGAACTCTAAAAGGAATACGTTTATTAAATATTGGACCTAAAACAAGATTTCCTATTCCGATAATAATGGGTCCAGCTAAAAAGAAGATGATTAATTGCCACGACATGTCATTCACACATGACCCTTTTCAAAAAAACGATTTATAATTTCTTCGCCATTTAAATCTTTACCAATATATGGAATAGTTGAGAAATCTTGTTTTTGAGTCATATCATTTGTATTTACTATAACATCTAATCCAGCGCGAAAAGCAGCTGTAGCACCATTTACAGAGTCTTCAATAGCTAAACAATGAGTTGGAGAATAATTAAGTTGCTGAACCGCAGTCAAATAAAGTTCTGGCTCTGGTTTTACATATTCTACACTTTCTCTCCCAACAATAATATTTATATATTCATCTAAACCTAAACTCTTAAATACTGGAAAAATATCCTTTTTATAACTACTTGTCGCAATTGCCATAGGAATATGACGTTGCTTCAAGTATTTCATTAATTGTTTAATCGTAGGATTAATTTCTAATTGATTACTTGTTTGATGATGTTCTTTATAAATAATTTCTTTATTATCTTTTCCAATCGTCTGTTCCAAATATTCGTGTAAATCCTTTGCTTCTCCACCAATATTTTCACGGTAAAAATCGAGTGTAATTGGTGTTGCATTATGACTAATTAAATGCTTATTAATAATATTAAATAAATGTTGTTCAGTATCGACAATTGTACCATCAAAATCGAATACTATTGCTTTATACATGATATTTCTCCTTTAAACTTAATATTATAGGTAAGTTTAACATATTACATTAACGTTTAGACCAATATTTGGCAAGAATAGGTCCAGAAATATTATGAACAAAACTGAATACAGCTCCTGGCACTGCTGCTAGTGGACTAAAATGTACAGTTGCCAAAGACACAGCTAAACCTGAATTTTGCATTCCAACTTCAATAGAAACGGCCTTTTTGTCTCTTCTATCAAGTTTGAATACATGCGCTAAAACATAACCTAATAATAGCCCACTACATTATGTAAAATGACTACAATAAAAATAAGGAATCCAGTTTTAAGAATTTGTGATTTACTCCCTCCAACAACAGCCGCTAAAATCAAAGAAATCGCTACTACAGAAATAATTGGTAAAATTTTAGTAGCTTCCCGAGTTACTTTTTTGGAAGCAAGTTGTAAAAGGAATCCTATGATTATTGGTAATAAAACAACTTGAATGACCGACCATAACATACTTAAAAATGATACATGTAACCACTCATGAGCAAATAAATAAATTAAAGCCGGTGTTACAAATGGTGCTAATAAAGTAGATACACTTGTAATCGCTACAGATAACGCGACATTAGCATTAGCTAGATAACTCATGACATTACTTGATGTTCCGCCAGGACAACATCCAACTAAAATCACTCCAATTGCTAACTCAGCTGGTAAATTAAATATTTTAGCAATAGTATAGGCCAAGGTAGGCATAATAGTGAATTGTAAGATCACTCCGATAATAACAGACCTCGGCTCTTTAAAAACTAATTTAAAATCACTAGGTTTAATTGTCATTCCCATGCCTAACATCACAATTCCTAATAGCCATGGGACGAATTGACCCATCGTCGCTAGTTGAGTTGGAAATATAAAACCTATAATAGCAGCAATAAACATCCATAATAAAAATGTCTTAGTTGCAAATTCACTTACTTTACTTAACATAATGTCACCCTCTTATTTTAAATAATGAAATAAGAGTATCATAGGAGAAAAAGTAAAACAATGAATTTTCAGAATATTTAAAAATATGTATATTTTTATTTTTTCTCTTTTAAATAGAGTTACGAATATATTACAAAAATATTAAATTAAAATTCATTCAAAAGTCGTAGTGATAATCATAATAAAGAGTGATACAATCAGACTGTATATGGGAACGACGTGTTTCATTTTAAGAATGATAATGACATGAAGACTACATAATATTAAGAATTGGGAGGTTCTTGCATGTGGATAGATAAATTTGAAACTTACATCCTAAATATTGTAGGTTTGCAATCAAGATCGACTAAAAGACAATTAATGAAAATTTGCAGAAATGTTCAATTTTGCGAATCATTTCAATACAACATTATTAAATATAACAATACTCCAGCCCTTGAAATCAGCTTGCCTAAACAACAATTACCCTATTTCATTAGTTTTTTAAGTTTTTATCAAATTTCTATTTACCAAATTCTTTCTTCTAGAAATACACACACCTTATTGGATTCTGGACAACATTATTCTTCTTCTAAACGCTTTAATTTATGTATAGATGGATTACAAGATGCTTTTATCAAAGATAAAGTTATTGATATAATGACATATTTCTCTAATCAATATGATTTAACTTATACATTAAACAATAATTATGCTAGCGTATGTTGTAAACCAGAAATATTCTCGAAACTCATTCAGTTTATTGCTTGTCGAAATATTGATATTTTATCAGCCACATATAAAGCTCGTACATTACATAATGCACGTATTTCTTAGAGTAGTTAAAGGGTCGAAACAAAATGTTTCGACCCTTTTGGTATCTTATTTTTTATCATTTTCATCAAATACTAAGTGTTCAAATGCTTCTCGTACTTGTGGTACGGTCATCCCTACAACTACTTGTACATTCTTACCACTTTTTACAAGTCCATGTGACATTTGTTGATGTGTAAAATATGCAGTATCTTCTACTTTTGATTCGTCATTAACAGTTAAGCGTAAACGTGTTGTACAATTTGTCACATCTTTAATATTTTCTTTTCCACCTAAACCTTCTAAATAATAATATGCTTTTTCTTCATATTCATTACTAGGCTCAAAACCTGAAGTGTCTGTACTATCTTCTCCTTTTTTCTCTTTATAATCTTTTTTAGAAAATAGTTTCACTTCTTCTTCAGCACGACGTCCTGGTAATGGAATATCAAATTTTAAAATAAGATATCTAAATACAAAGAAGTAAATTGCTGAGAAAATTAAACCAATAATAACTTGAGCTACATAAGTCATCCAGTGATTTTGTCCAAGTGGAATCCAGTTTGTTGCAATAAAGTCAAGTAGTCCTCCACCCATATTACCAACTACTCCAAAACCATACATGATTGTATCCATTGTTGCAGCTAATAATGCATGAATAACAAATAAGAATGGTGCAATAAATAAAAATGTAAATTCTAATGGTTCTGTAATACCAACTACAACAGCAGTTAATGTAGCAGGTATCAATAATGCAGCTACTTTTTTACGATTTTCTTTAGGTGTTGTAGAATACATTGCTAAAGCAATACCAATTGCGCCAAATACTTTACCATTACCTTGAAGCATGAAACCATAATGGAATTGATCTTTTAATGGTTTGCTACTTTCGGCAAATTGATTTAAATGTCTAAACCATTCTGCTTTTAAACCATCTTTTGCTACAACTGGACCTACTTCAATTGGTGCATAAACAAAATGGTGAAGTCCAGTAGGTATTAATACACGTTCTAAGAAATGGTATAACCATACGCCTATATAACCAGAAGCAATAATGAAGTGTTGTAATGATTCAATTCCGCTTTGAATCGTTGGCCACACTACACATGTAATGGCTGCTACAGGTAACATAACAAAGAATGAAATAGTGACTACAAATGTTAAACCTTGGAAAACACCAAGCATTTCAGGTAATTTCTTACTGTAATATCTATTATGTATCCAAGTTACAATAGCTGAAATAATGATACCACCTAAAATATTAGTATCTAATGTTGGAATACCTGCAATTGCTTTTAAACCTGTAACATTTTCAACACCTTTTTGTAAGTTTGCACCAAACGTATGTGGCCATTGCGTTAAAATGGCATTGATAAATGTATTAAACATTAAGTAACCCATTAAAGCTGCTAATGCTGCGTGACCTGGTGCTTTTTTAGCAAGTGAAATTGGTAAACCTACTACAAATACAATTTCCATGTGATTAAAGATAACCCAACCACCAGATTCAATGACTGACCAAAATTTAAACCAAAATGTGTGACTGTCTGCCAAACCACCCATTATTGTTGGGTTTTTAAATAGTGTTGCAAACCCCAATATAATCCCGAAGAATGCAAACATTAATACTGGAACTATCATTGCGCTCCCAAAACGTTTTATTGCGTTCATATGCTGACCCCCAAATCTAAATATCATAGTTAATCATATGATATTGCACTTTTTTAAGCGCTTTCTTAATATCTTAATTCTATTATAGTAAACGCTTTCATATATACAATGATATTGACTCATTTTGAAATATTTTTGTATAATCAGTTTATATTTTCTATAGATGAAAAAATTTTCAATATTATAACTTGAGGTGTTTATATGTTATTAGATGAGAGAGTTAATGCTAACTTTGATAAATTAAATGACAATGATCTTCATATAGCTCATTTTGTTAATACACATATAGAACAATGTAAAACTTTAAAAATACAAGAACTATCACAATATACACATGCATCAAACGCAACTATTCATCGTTTCACACGTAAATTAGGCTTTGATGGCTATAGTGATTTTAAATCTTATTTAAAATTTGAAAGTCAATCTTTATATGAAGTTCCTACCGATTCAATCAAACAATTTAAACAAGAAATTGAAACAACATTTACTTACCTAGAAAGGGTAAATTTTAACCTTATTACTGAAAAAATTGATAAAGCTACCAATGTATACTTATATGGTACTGGACGAGCTCAGAAAAATGTAGCTGAAGAAGCACAACGTATCTTATTAACTATGCATAAAAATGTAATTGTATTGCATGATGAACATGAGATTAAAATGGTACTTAACTACTCTAATGAAGATGACTTATTTTTTGTGATTTCTTTATCTGGAGAAACTCACCAATTAACTGAGATTACTAATTTACTTCAATTGCGCCAACGTTATTTTATTTCTGTTACAACCATGAAAGACAATACATTAGCACAAAAGGCAAATTATAATGTTTATGTTTCTAGCCATACATTTTATTTATACAATGATATAGATTATTCTAGCTTTATTAATTATCATATCTTTTTTGAAACGCTACTAAGAAAATATAATGAGCGAAAAGAAAACGGTGAATTACAATAAATAAAAAGACCTATTAAGTAATAACTGACTTTTACTCAATAGGTCTTTTCATTTTAATTAAAGTAACATATCATTGTCCTCTACATATTGATCTAAAACTTCATTCATTCGATCAAACATTAATTCTAAACCATGTGCAGTAGAATCATGATATTCTTTCTTTTTATGTTTATATTCTAAAGCCGTTAAACGACGTTCTTTTTCTACTATAGATTGATAGTAAAAGAACATTTGCGTACCGCCTGATTCACGCTCTTCAAATTCTACTTCAATAACATCTTGACTATCGCTTAATTCTGGCATTCCAATAGTCATTTTGATGTATTCATCGGATACTAATTCTTCATATTTACCTTGAATTACATTTTGTTTACCATTACGAGCATCTACTATTCGATATTGTCCACCTTCATGAATATCTGCATCAAATAATTTATTTGTTCGTTGGGAGGTCATAAACCATTGCTTTAATAAGTTTATATCTGTCCAAGCACTATAAACCAATTCTGGAGAATATTTAAATAAACGCTCAATATGAATCTCAACTTGTTCATTTTCTACATTATATTTTGCCACTCATCTCACCTACTTTCACTCTTAGTTATATTTTAACGCATTTATAAATACTACCAAAATTTCAACTATCAGAAATTAAAAAAAATATAAATTTAGATGATTTTAACTTGTTATATATCATTTATTTCGTCTTAAGACGTGGAAATCTAAATACAATTGCTAGAATTCCACAAATGCCTAATAAAATTGAATAAATACAATATGGCATCATACTAAAAGGAGATATTCCAGCGACACCCGCTGCTGCAATAAGTTGAGGGCTATAGGGTAACAGACCTTGAAAACATCCAGCAAAAATATCAAGAAGGCTTGCTGATTTACGAGGATCTACTTCATACTCGTCAGCAATATTTTTAGCTAATGGGCCTGACATAATAATTGAAATTGTGTTATTTGCTGTAGCGATATCCGCTACACTCACAAGACTAGCGATACCAAATTCAGCACCACGTTTCGATTTCACTTTCGATTTCACAAAATTAAGCAACCACTCTACACCGCCATTATGTTGAATAAGACCAACAAGCCCACCAATAAGTAAAGCTATAATTGCAATATCTTCCATTCCAATAATTCCTTTTGATATAGCAGTTAATAAACCTTTCCAATTGAAAGAACCATCAATAAGACCAATGATTCCAGAAAGGATAGTACCACTAATTAAAACTAAGATAACATTCACACCAATGACGGCTAAAACAAGCACTAAAATATAAGGAATGACTTTCACTAAGTTATAATCATATTGCTTAGAATGATCAACATGTACACCATTTGTTAAGAAAAATAAAATGATAATTGTTAGAATTGCACCTGGTAAAACAATCCAAAAATTAACTTTAAACTTATCACTCATTTTTGTTTTTTGAGTACGTACTGCTGCTATTGTGGTATCTGATATCATTGATAAATTATCACCAAACATCGCACCGCCTACTACTGTTCCCATCGCTAACATAGCTGAAATATCAGTTGCTTGAGAAAATCCAAATCCTACAGGTGCAAGTGCTGCAATAGTTCCAACTGAGGTTCCCATAGAGATAGAGACAAACATACAAATTATAAACAATCCTACAATAATAAAATTTTGTGGTATGAGTGATAGTCCTAAATTAACTGTAGACGTGACACCACCCATTTTTTCAGCAGTAGTTGAAAATGCACCTGCTAAGATAAAGATGAAAACCATTAGGACAATATTTGAATGCCCTGCCCCTTGAGTAAATATTTCAATCTTTTTTGAAAATTTTTCTTTTCTATTCATCATTAATGCTACAATCACAGTAATCGTTATCGCAACATTTAAAGGCATATTACTAAAATCTCCAGTAGCGATTCCTATTCCTAAAAATAATGCAATAAATAGCACAAGAGGTAGTAGTGCCCATGCATGCCCTTTATTCCCTTCTTCCATATTTAACCTACTTTCCTTAATACTAATTGAATTTATATTTAAAGGTACAAGATTCATATATCATCGTCAATACAATTACATGTAAAATTCATATTATTATGATTCTGGACGTTTAATTGTAAATGTGTCTCCGAGTTTAGAATAATTATTTCCCGCTAAACGTGCTACGGGTTTAAGCTGATTAAAATCAATTTTACTATCCTCAAAATAGACATCTTCATTTATATGATACATAACAACTTCTCCTATAATTAAATCCGCACCATCATTTTTAGTACCTAATTGAATCATTTGATCTAATTTACATTCAAAACGAATATTAGCTTCTTTCACAGCAGGCGTCTGTATAATAGATGAACTGATAAGAGTCAATGATGTGCGTTCTAATTCATTGTCTTCGTATTTTAAAGGTGCAGCCGTCTCATTGATATCTTCAATATTGAATTCATCTGTAATATGCACAACAAATTCTTTTGTTTTTTCAATATTTATAGCAGTATCTTTACGCTTACCATTACTTCTTTGTGCTGCAATTGCTATCATAGGTGGCTTATTATTCACTACATTGAAAAAGCTAAATGGTGCACCGTTTAAATTACCTTTTTCATCTTCCGATGTTACAAACGCAATAGGTCTAGGTATAACTGAACCACTTAATAATTTATAATTTTGAATATCTGATAATTGATTTGGATTAATCCCTTTCATTTTTAATTCTCCTTTATAAAATAAAAAGCGAGAGATTTCTAAAAATCTCTCGCCAGTATACTTAACGTTTAACTAAATTAGTCGATTTGAATACCACCAGTAACGCTATGAACTTGACCAGTTAAATAACTACCATCTTCTGAAGCAAATAATACATATGGTCCCACACATTCAACAGGTTGACCTGCACGGCCTAGTGGAGTAGCTTGGCCAAATTCTGGTATTGCTGATTGAGGTTGTCCACCACTGATTTGTAAAGGTGACCAAAATGGTCCTGGCGCTACACTATTCACTCTAATACCTTTATCTCCAAATTCTTCAGAAAGACTTTTTGTTAATGAAATAATTGCTGCTTTAGAAGCGGCATAATCATGTAAAATTGCAGCTGGTTTATACCCTTGTACTGAAGATGTCGTTGTAATTGAAGCACCTGGTTTTAAATATTTAGTTGCTGCTTGAGCAGTCCAAAAAATTGGATACACATTTGTTTCAAATGTTTCAGCAAATTGTTCAGTTGTAAATCCATGAATATCATCATGATACTGTTGATGACCCGCAACAAGAGTAATGTTGTCTAAGCCACCTAATTCATTATAAGCTTGTTCTACTAAATCATAGTTAAACTGCTCATTTCTCACATCTCCAGGGATAAGTACTGCTTTTCTTCCAGTTTTTTCGATGACTTCTTTAACTTCTTGTGCATCTTGTTCTTCACTTGGTAAGTAGTTAAGAACTACATCAGCGCCTTCTTTAGCATAAGCAATTGCTGCTGCACGTCCAATACCTGAATCGCCACCAGTTACCAACATTTTATAATCTTGTAAACGACCATGACCTTCATATGATTCTTCACCACAATCTGGTTTAGGTGACATTTTATATTGATAACCTGGTGTTTCTTGTTCTTGTTTTTTATAATCAGAATCTTTAAATTTAATTCTTGGATCTTGTGCACCCATTAAAATCATCTCCTATTTAATTACTCAACATTGGTTTACCACGTTAAGTAGTAATTAAATCATAATTCTAAAATTTTCTAATAAATATTATGCTAATAATTGATAAATCAGTTCTATAAAATAATCAGGTGTTTTTTCTAAAATACGTTCATCTGGATTGTATTTTGGATGATGTAAATCATATTCGCTATTCGATCCAATAAATGCAAACACACCTGGATGATGCTCTAATAAACCAGAAAAATCTTCTCCAATTGTATATGGATGTTCTAAATCAATTACTGTGTATCCTACTTTTTTTGCCGCTTCTTTAGCATGTTTTGTAAGCTCTACGTCATTAATAACTGCGCCTGGTAAACGTGTATAAATTAATTCAATCTCTATATTAAATAATTGTTCTAATCCTTTAGCAATATCATGCATACGTTGTTCAATATAATCTTGTACTTCAGGTTTGAATGAACGTACCGTGCCTTGAACATAAGCATTATCTGCAATAACATTCCAAGTATTACCTGAAGACACTTCTCCTATTGTAATGACAGCACTATCAAAGGCAGATAAATTACGACTAATAATTGTTTGCAAACTTGTAATTAATTGCCCTAACGCCATTACAGGGTCATTGCCTTGCTCTGGCTTGGCAGCATGAGCTCCCTTGCCATGAATTTTAAATTCAAAACGATCTACAGCAGACGTAATAGGACCAGATTTAATTGCAAATTCTCCAATATCTAATGTTGGATAATTGTGAAATCCAACAATCGCTTGTACATCATCTAATGCATTGGTTTTAGCCATGGCTTTAGCACCATACCCAAGCTCTTCAGCTGGTTGAAATAAAAACCTTACTCTTCCATTTAATTGTTCTTCTTCTTCTTTTAACTTGGTAGCAATAGCTAAGATACTAGCCATGTGAATATCATGTCCACAAGCATGCATCACTCCATCATTAGTAGAAGTAAAGTCTTGACTAACTTGCTCCTGAATAGGTAACGCATCAATATCAGTACGAACAGCAATACATTTTTCTCCTTGTCCTATTTCTGCTACTAGGCCCGTTTCCATTGGAATGTCAATCATTTTAATATTGTATGAAGTTAATATATCTTTTATACGTTGCGTCGTTTTATATTCGTATTTTGATAACTCAGGATATTGATGAAACATGCGTCTCCATTTTACAACGTCGTTAAAACTTGTCATCAATGTCACTTCCCTTTCTCTAAGTCCAATAAAATGTTGTATAGTCTATAGTATCATAATTATCAAACTTTTCTTATAACTAAATAAGAGTAGATATCCATTACTTAGAATGGTGGACTACTCTTATCTAAAAGTTCATTTCAATTTTTAAAATAACTACTCTATAAAATGGTGAATAAAATTCGCTGCAAGTTGAGCAGTACGATGATCAATATCATAATTTGGATTGACTTCAGCAATACTAATAGAAGATGTCTTTCCACTTAATATAACGCGTTTACCTATATTAAATACAGAATGAGGATTCAATCCGAGGACAGTAGGTTCACTTACTCCAGGTGCAAATGCACTATCGATGGCGTCCATACTAATTGTAAACATAATCGTTTCATGCTGATGAATAAAACGTTCAATCTTATCTTTAATGGTTGGAGACAAATCATTTAAAATTTCATCTGCATATACATAGATAATTCCTTTTTCTTCAGCATATTCATATAGAGAACGTGTATTTCTACCTTGAGATAAGCCTAAAACTAAGTAATCAACATTATCATCTTTTTCTAAAATTTGTCTGAACATTGTACCAGAATTAGATTGTACATCAGCACGCGTCTCAAAATGTGAATCGATATTAATAATGCCAATAGAAGCATCAGGATAAGTGTGTCTCGTTGCTAGGTATTGTGCGTATGCGATATCATGTCCTCCACCAATAAAAAAAGATTGGTGATGCTGTTGAATAACTCGAGCAGCCAAATGTCCCATTTCTTCTTGAACTTCACTTAGAGAACCTTTTGTATATTCTACATTTCCATAATCAACAAGAGATTCACATTCACTTAAATCAGGTAATTGGGCAAACGCTTTTTTTATTTCGTCTGGTCCTTTTTTAGCACCAATTCTTCCTTCATTCAGTTCAATCCCTTTATCAACGGCATAGCCTAACAAACCTACACCAACTTTATCAAAACGATTTTCTATTTTTTCTAAATTAGCAAATGTGACGGTCTGAAAATGCTTAAACTGCTTAGGATCATTTTGACTATCTACTCTTCCTTTCCATAGTTTTGGATTGCTTTCACTGTACATAATATTAGATGCCTCCTAATTATTTAAGGTTATCTTAATCATATAACATATTTTATACAATCAATACCCATTTTTATTAAATTATTTACCCTTTAATTTATGATTCAGACATTAAATATTAGTTTCAAAAATTTAAAAATAATTCAATACTATTACATTTTAATGATATTTAAAATGGACAATTTATTTATCCCCTTGTAATATGTATAATATTAAGAAAAGAATATATATGGTTACCCTAATGGAGGTTACATACATGAAGACGAAACGTATTTCAGGATTTCAATGGGCTTTAACAATTTTTGTATTTTTCGTTGTTACAATGGCATTGTCTTTAATCCTGCGAGACTTTCAAGCATCTATTGGTATTAAACGTTTTGTGTTTAGTATTAATAATTTAGCGCCATTTATTGCTGCAATAATTTGTATTATTGCATTTAAAAATAAGCGTACTCAACTAGCTGGTTTGAATTTCTCTATTGATATTAGAGTTATTGAACGTATAATACTTGCGTTAATTTTGCCGCTCATTATTTTTATTATTGGAATGATGAGTTTCAATAGATTTGCTGATAGTTTTATTTTATTACAAGCCAATGATTTATCAGTATCTGTATTTACAATTATGATTGGTCATATTTTCATGGCTTTCTTTGCTGAATTTGGATTCCGTTCATATTTACAAAATATTGTTGAAAGTAAAGTCAATACATTTTTTGCTTCAATCATTGTAGGTTTAATGTATTCTATTTGGACTATTAACACGACATATGGAATGCAATATGCAGGTTATCACTTCTTATATACATTTATGTTTTCAATGATTGTCGGTGAATTAATTAGAGCAACTAAAGGTCGTACGATTTATATTGCAATGTTATTCCATGCTGCAATGACATTTGCTCAAGTATTCTTATTTAGCGAAGAAACTGGCGACTTATTCTCTATGAAAGTCATTGCTTTAAGTACTACAATTGTTGGTATTATTTTCATTCTTTTAAGTTTAGTCATTCGCTTTATCTTATATAAAACAACAAACCAATCATTAGATGAAGTAGAACCTAATAATTATTTAGACCATGTAAATGATGACACAGATGATTCAAATAAGATATCTAATAGTGAATTGGATAAAAAAGAAACGTCACATCAATCGTTACAAGAAAATAATGTGACTCATACACAGACTAATGAATCTGAAGTCCAAGACGGTGATCATCATTTAAAATCATCTTCTAAATATACAGAAGATAGACGCTCATCTGTAGTGGATAATGTAAAAGAAGAAATCAATGATATCCATAAATCTAATAAATAAAAAGAAAAGAGAGGAACTTAAACATGTTCCTCTCTTTTTTACTTCTTATTAATTACTTTAATTCCTTCTTGAGTGCCAATAATCGCTTGTGTTGTCATATCTAAAAAATAACCTGTTTCTAGCACACCTGTGAGATGAATTAAAAATTCATGTAATTGATAAGGATCTATCTTACTTTTTAATTCACAGTCTAAAATATAATTCCCATTATCTGTAATAAATGGTATATCCTCATTCATTCTTCGTTCGACTGAGATATCATTATATGTTTCAATTTTTTTAGATATCAGTAACCAGTTAAATTTATCAACTTCAATAGGTAATTTGAAAGTTTCACCTAAGTAATTTACCATTTTACTTTCGTCTGCTAAAACTATAAATTGTCTTGCCATTTCATCAATGACTTTCTCTCTGAATAAGGCACCACCGCCTCCCTTAATAAGGTTTAAATCTGAATCAATTTCATCTGCACCATCAATAGCTAAATCTATATAAGTAATATCATTAATATCAACCACATTAATATTATATTGTTTAGCAAGAAATTCACTTTTATTAGATGTACATACACCTGTAACATTTAAATGATCTTGTTGAATACGCTCTGCAATCTTAGGAATCAATAGTTCAATTGTACTTCCTGTTCCAATTCCAAGAATCATATTATCTTGGATTTGAGCTACTGCATCATCTGTCGTCATTAATTTGAGTTCTTTCGCATCCTTCATCGGTACTATAACTCCTTTTCATATACTCATTTATTATTTTACACTAGCCTTTTTAAAATACCTAGGTCTATTTTACATTCATTTAATTTATCAAAAGATATTTTTATACTTTTTAAAAATATAGTAAAATAACAGATATGATAAAAAAGGAGACCATAACATGATTCCCGTATATGCTATTTCAACTGGTAAAATTGAAACTTTAAACTATGATCAAAAACGTCCAATGCATTCTGCTTTAAATAAAACAATGTTTTCTGGAAAAATGTGGTTATCTTATACAGGGTTCAGTGAGGATGAACAAGCTTATAAGGACCATGGTGGTCCACACAAAGCTGTTTGTTGTTTTAGTAAGAAAAATTATGCAATGTATAAAGATGATATTAATATACTACCTGATTATGCAATGTTTGGTGAAAATTTAACTCTCGTTGACCTTGATGAAAATGATGTGTATTTTGGAAATCAATATCAATTAGGAGAGGCAATTGTAGAAGTTTCTGAAATACGTGAACCTTGCTGGAAGATTCAAAGAAAGTATGGTATTAAACATTTAGTTAAGCGGATGTCATCCTCAGGTAAAACAGGATTTTATATGCGTGTTTTAAAAGAAGGTTATGTGCAGCAACAAGATCATTTATTACTCCTTAAAACTGCTGAATCTCCTACACGCTTATCTGTTCAAAATTTGAATGATATTTATTATAATGACCGTGAAAATATAGATCGTTTAAATAAAGCTATTAATAATCCTTACTTATCTCCTAAACGTATTGAAAAATTGAAATTATTAAAAGAAAAAGCAATGAATAAATAGAAATTATTAAAAGAAAAAGCAATGAATAAATAGAAACATACCACTATCACTTAATGTCATAGTGGTATGTTTCTGAATAAAAATAAAGTTATTTTTCTGAAATATGATATATTGTCTTCGCATAAAATGGAACATTAGCTTTTAGAATTGACTTAGCTTTATTGCCTTCATTATTAATATCATTAGGTAAGTATTGTGTTTCTAGCGCTACACCTGAATGAGGTTTATAAATATTAAAATCACTCTTCCATTCTGATGTATCATTAAAAGTAAAAATTACTATATTAGTCATTGTTGTTTCTACATCTAACGCAAACTCGTTATTTTCAACGATAAGACGATGATGACCAATATCAAATGGGTGATCGAGACCTTTATTAAAATATATTTGTTCTTTAATTTGTTTATCTTCAGAATTAAAAATATCTTGAAATTGAATAGGTCGATGATTAAATCGTTCTAATAAATCAATAGGCTGTTGACTGGAAATAAGATGGTTCTGATCAATAGGATACATTTTTAATTGTTCACTTATTATAGAGTGATTATCAATGACATTATTATCTCTATTTAGATTAAAGTACACATGATTTGTAGGATTGAATAATGTATCTTCATTTGATGTTGCTTCATATTCAATCGTCCAGCGATGTTCAACATCATATGTATGTATAACCTTAATCATCATATCTCCAGGATAACCATCCTCTTTTGATTGTATCTGAAGTTTAAATATAACTTTAATATTTGTTATATTATTTTGTATTTCATAATCAAACAACCGTCTGTCTAAACCATTACTACCGCCGTGAAGTTGATTAGTCATTTCATTTGCTTCCAATTGATAATATTTATTGTTCAAATTAAAAGAAGCATTTTCAATACGTCCTGCATATCGTCCAATAGTAGCTCCAAATTTATATGGATTTTCAGGGTAAAATTCATCCGCTTCTACTTTATTACCTAACACAATATTATTATCATGATATTTCCAACACACAATTCGTGCTCCATAGTTTGTAAATACAATATACGTATCGTCATTATCTATTTTAATTAAATCTATACCATGATTTTGTTTCTCTACTTCAACTATCATTACTTACGTCTCCCTCTCAACACGCTTGATCAGGCTCTATTTGGTAAAATCATTATTAATACGCCAATAATGCATACAACAGCACCTAAGACATCATACTTATCTGGAATTTGTTTATCAAATACAAATGACCATATGATACTCATTATAATAAACACTCCGCCATATGCCGCATAGACACGTCCAAAGGTTGGAAACACTTGAAATGTAGCAATCACACCATATAAGACAAGCACTAGTCCACCAATCCACCCTAACCAACTTGATTGTCCTTCCCTTAACCACAACCAAATTAGATAGCCTCCACCAATTTCACAGAGACCTGATAATACAAAAATAAATATTGAATATATCATTTCTTTATTCACCAACTTTTGAAAAGTTAGTTTCATTGTAGCAAACTGCTTTAAATTTCATCTATTACTTTTAAACTTTGACTTTATCATCAATACATATTGTTACACTTTTTTAATTAATATTCCATAAGTTTTATATAAATTTAAAAATGTAAACGCTATCTATTAAATGTTTTTTCATTCTCTATCAATGCATTTAATATTTTCTAACTCTAACATTTTCCACTATAATAAAATTATTAAAAAATTTAGACAAGCATCCAAATGATTCATTTAAAGAAAGAGGTATTTATATTGGACTTTGTAAATAAACCAACAATTGAAACGGCTAAATCTTTATTAGGCGTTAAAATTAGTTATCAAGATCAAACACAAACTTATAGTGGCTATATTGTCGAAACAGAAGCTTATTTAGGTTTTAAAGATAAAGCAGCACATGGATTTGGTGGGAAACAAACGCCTAAAGTCACTTCTTTATATCAACGTGGTGGAACCATATATGGCCATGTTATGCATACGCATTTACTTATTAATTTAGTAACACGTGAAGAAGGTATCCCAGAAGGTGTCTTAATACGTGCAGTTGAACCTGAAGATGGTATCGAAACTATGAAAATCAACCGAAATAAATCTGGTTTCGAACTTACAAATGGGCCAGGAAAGTGGACTAAAGCATTTAATATTCCTAGAGCAATAGATGGTTCAACAATTAATCAATGTCGTTTATCTATTGATGTAAGGAATAGAAAATTTCCTAGAGAGATTGAAGAAAGTGCACGTATAGGTATCCCAAATAAAGGTGAATGGACAGAAAAACACTTAAGATATACTGTTAAAGGAAATCCATATGTCTCTAGAATGAGAAAATCTGATTGTCTATTACCAGAAGAAACATGGAAGTAACACCTCATTCAATAAAAAAATCGCTTTTGAAAAGGTCATCCTTCTTCAAAAGCGATTAATATTATCCACGTTCAACTTTTAAATGTCTTTGTTCTATCCAAGACATTAACTTACTATCAAAAACAATTTTACTTTGTTTTAAATCATTAATATCTTTAGCATCTAACATTGTCATAATAGATTTCATATGGTCTATAAATGATTCTACATATTCAATGGTACTAGTGATACCAGCATGTTCAACTTGATTTAAAAATGGACGTGACATGCCAACAGCTTTTGCACCTAAAGCTAAACTTTTAATTGCATCTAAAGGTGTGCGTAATCCACCACTTGCAAATACATTTAGTTTATCTTGATAACTTATACTTTCAAGTAGTGATTCTACAGTCGATTGGCCCCAATTTGAAAGGTAATCCATGTCTTTATTTGAACGACGCTCATTTTCTATCGTGACAAAATTAGTGCCACCCTTTCCACTCACATCTACATACGTCACGCCTATATTTACTAAAGATTGTAGTAATTCTTTACTCATGCCAAATCCTACTTCTTTAATGATAACAGGTACACTCACGCGTTGAACAATTGCTTCCACATTTTCTAACCATGTCGAAAACTCTCTATTCCCTTCTGGCATCACTAATTCTTGTGGTGCGTTCACATGTACTTGTAAAGCTTGTGCGTCTAATAATTCAACTGCTTTAACAGCTTTATCTACTGGTACATCTGCACCTACATTACTAAATATAATGCCCTCAGGGTTTGTTTTACGTACAATACTAAATGATTCAGCCATCTTAGGATTTCTTAAAGCTGCATGTGTAGATCCTACAGCCATAGCTAAGCCTGTTTCTCTAGCAACGACTGCTAACTTTTCATTAATTGTCTTAGTCCAATCACTTCCACCTGTCATTGCATTAATGTACAAGGGAAATGTCATATCAAAATTTGAAGTATGACTCGTTAAATCCACTTGATTCACATTGATATTTGGAATTGAATGATGTACAAACCTCATACGGTCAAAATCTGATTGAGGGACATCTTGTTGTGCCATTGCAATTTCTACATGTTCATTTTTTCTTTGCTCTCTTTGGATATCACTCATGTAACAACCTACTTTCCTTAAACTATGTTCTATATTAAAACCACTTTTTCTTTTTAAAGAAGAGAATTAATGCAATTGAAATGAGTAACATTATAGTTAAACAAATAAAATAACCATAATGCCATTTTAACTCTGGCATATATTCAAAGTTCATTCCATATACGCCTACTATAAATGTTAAAGGAGAAAATATAACTGACACGAGTGTCAATACTTGCATAATACTATTCATTCTAAAAGAAGAATAAGATTCAAAATTTTCTCGAATTTCATTTGTCATTTCTTGAGAGGTTCTAATAATATTATTTTGTTTAATAATATGATCATCAATATGTTGAATATACATTGAATGTTTATAATCTACAATTAAGTTACCTTCAGTCTTAATTGTATTCACAAGTTCCTGCATTGGGAATAATACACGTTTTATTTTTATAAGATTAGAACGTAATTGAAAGACATTATCCATTACTTTTTTACTATGTGTATCATCTACATGTGCATCTTCAAAGTTGTATACCTCATCTTCAATGGTATAAACAAAATCAAAATATTTATCTACCATCATATCAAGGATATGTATAACGATATCAGCACAATCTAAATCTGGATCATGTTTACGCGCATTCATCTTGACAACTTCCATTAATGATTCAAAATGATGTTGATGATAAGTAATTAATGTTTTTCCGTCTAGAAATACGTTCAATGCTATAGGAGTAAAATTATCTTTATGCATACTATGAAATACCATGTATTGGTAATCATCATAAGATTTATATTTAACTCGTGGTACCCCTTTAATGGCATCTTCTAATTCTAAATAGTTAAAATTATAGTTTTCAATCAAAAAATCATTTTCTTTGGATGTTGCATCTTCAAAATCCAACCACACAATAGTAGCATTATTAGGTACATCACTGATTTGTTCAACTTGAGTTAGTGGTTCGTCCTTAGTTTGATATCGAATTATCATGGTCATCTTTCTGTTTCCTCCTATTTAACCATACGGTTATCATTCTACCATGAATTAAATATTGTGTATGTGTTATTTTATGTTAGTAAAGTATTTTTATAAAATTTTAAAGAAGGGATAAAATATTATGAACTATCCATTTATTATTCATAAAAGTGTAGTATCTTCTCAAGTTGATTTTAACCAACATATGCACGATGCAGAATATAATTCAGTTTTCAGTGAAGTTATTAGTGAATTTAATCATTATAATGGTTTATCATTGAAAGAAAGAGAAGCGCTTAATTATACAACATTTACAGTCGAAGAACATACAACCTATTTAAAGGAATTACACTTCGAAGAATCATTTTCAGTTCGTGTTCGTATTTATAATTATGATGAAAAACGTGTTCACTTCTTTTTAGAATTATTTAAAAATGATGAAACTTTAGCTGCAACAAGCGAAATAATGATGATGGGTATTAATCGTTCAACACGCCGACTTGCTTCTTTCCCCGCACACTATAAATCTAATATCCAAATATACTATGATTCTCAATATGATAAGCGCTGGCCTAAATCATTAGGACATCAAATTGGCATTCCAAAGAAAGGAGAGGCATAATGACAGACACTATTTCTGAAATCTTAGAAAACACACTATTTGACCTTAGTGATACACTTAAAATACATTTAATTGAATTAAATGAAAACCGTTCACTATTTATGAATGGACCTAGTCGAGAGCTCATTCAACGAACATTTAATATTAGTTTTTACCAAGGACAAAAACAAGCGATAGAAGCATTAGATAGAGAAATTAAAACGACTACGGATGAAAATGATTTAATAGCTAATCTAAAAAGATATTCGCAAGACGTTGAAAAACAACTTTTAAATGTAATAGAGTTACATACTACAACTTATGAACCCAAAGAAAACTTAAGATTGGCACAATCTCTCGATACTTATTATCATTGTAAAGGCCAACATGATATAATTAGTGAATTATTATCGCAAGTCAATAAATATTCAATATAAAAATATAGGACTAAAGTAAAATCTAACTCGATTCTACTTTAGTCCTTATCATTATTCATGAATTGCCTTATTAATTTGTTTAATCACCTTATGAGATTCATGAATTGGGAATAACGCAAAGTCATGAAACATTTTTGGATACTCAAAAAATTGTATAGATTGATGATGCGTTTCCAATTCATATGCCAAACGTTGCATATCTGGATAATAAATTTCCTTACCACCACCAAACATTATAATTGGTGGCAATCCTTGTTTTATTCCATATATCGGCGAAATTAAAGGATTTGATAATGGTTCTTTATCACTCCACACATTCATTATGTTTTGAAGCCCTTGAATATTAACAAAGCGATCTTTTTCAACCAAATATTCAGTAATTTGAGGATTTGTCATTGTTGCATCAAGCATCGGAGAAATTAAACATATTTTGTATGGTAAAGGTTTGTCATTTTCTACTAATTGTTGTACATAACTAAGTGCAAGTGCTCCACCAGTTCCATCACCCATAATAACAATGTTTTCATTATTAACTTCACTTAATAACGATTCATATACATTATTAATTGCTTTAAATGTATCTTTAAGATGAAACTCTGGTGCTTTAGGATATATCGGTAAAACGACCTCATATAAAGTGTTGAGTGCAAGTTTATCCATTAATCTCCAATGGAATGGAGAAGGTTGTAACGTGTTATACCCACCATGAATATACAAAATTTTCTTTTTAGTTTCGTGACGAAAATTAAATCTAAACACTTGCATATCTCCTAAAGATAATTTATCAAGATTTGCTTTCACATTTAAAGTTGGAGGTTGCTTATGTTTCGCTCTATTAATATCTTTTCTACGCTCCATAAACGAGTTAAACTCGTCTTCACTCTTAAACTGAATTGAGCGATTATGTAGTAAATATTTATTAACAATTCTATTTACCATGCGTGTTTTCATAAAATTTTTACCTACCTTATAAATTTATAAAATTAATCAAACTTTATTACAGAAAGCTTAAAAAAACGATATAATACTATTTATATGATTAAAAATGAGCAATCTAGTTCATATAATTGCCTATTGCATATTAAATTCAGTATAAATGAGTCAACTATAGAAAACAAATGAATGACGGCAAAGGAGTAATAATAATGCAAAATCAAAATCCTAATAGATATCAAACAAATCGCCCCCCATATGTCCGTGTTAACCAACAAGCTTATTATGGTAAAAAGAAAAATTCGTGGATAAGTTTAATTATACATATCATCATTCTTATACTTGTAGGGATTACTTGTTATAGCATGTATAAACAGCCTATTCTAAATTTTGTTCTTGCAAATCAAGCGATTGATTTCTCTGAGATTAAAAACTTTCAAAATACAACTACTCAGATTGGACCACTCAATATTAATATTAGTGAAGTCGCTAACTTACAAGGTGTAATCGATAAATTTATTCTAGCCTTTAATATATTTTTCGTTTTATGTATTGGCAGCATGATTATTTCAATTTTAACCATTGTATTTAATAGAACGATTTTAAAAGTGATTAATTTCATCATTATCGCTGTTGCGTTAATGATTGCTTTTTCCTTTAGTTATACAATTCAAATGTTAGGAAAGCAAATCTCTCAGAACTTGCATCACTTTTTCTTAGATTTACCACCAAATCAAATTATTACTGAAGCAGATGCTATTCACAATGCACTGATCTTACTTTCAAGTAGTTTAGCGTTATTATTTATAAGCTTTTTCTTTAGAAATCGTCATCCTAGAATCAAATAGAAATGTCATCTCATTTTATATTTAATAAAATAAAAAAAGGTATTGAACGTTTTATATGTCCAATACCTTTTTTATTTATTAAAATTTATTACTTTCTTTACTCATCAATCTGTCATGTTCAGCTTCAGCACCTTTTTTACCTTTTAAGAATAAACTTAAAACGAATGCTAAGACACTTAATGCTGTAGCAATCCAAAACGCATCATTGATCCCTTCGATTGAGGCTAATTTATTTACATAAGTCAAGATAACTTGTAATGCGCCTTGTTGACCCCCATATTGTGCTGCCATTTCACGTACATGATCTTGAATGACTGGATTAGTTTTATCTAATTCAGTTGAAAATGCATTCAGATGATTTGTAGATTGAGTTGTCATTACAGTAACGAGAATCGCAGTACCAATTGAACCAGCTAATTGTCTCATCGTATTTAAGAACGCATTACCATGAGAAATTAAGCGAGGTGGTAAGGCATTGATAGCTGCAGTCATTAACGGCATCATAACAAATGCCATACCTAGTGAACGTATTACATAAATACTCATAATATGAAGATAAGAAGTATCCATATTCAGTTTTGTTAATTCATACGTTCCGTAAGTCATCACTGCAATACCGAATAAAGCAAGTGGTTTAAGACCAATAGTATCAAGTAATTTACCAGCAACAGGTCCTAATACACCCATTAATAATGAACCTGGTAATAATAGTAAACCAGAATCTAATGCTGAGAAACCACGTAAATTTTGAAGATATAATGGTAATAAAATCATACCTCCAAATAAACTCATCATTACTACCATGTTTATAATAGTAGTAAGCGTGTATGTTGGTGATTTTAGCACTTCTAAATTAAGCATTGGTGCTTTCATTGTTAATTCACGAATAGCAAATAAGATGATGAACACAACACCAATTATAAACATTATAATGATTTCAGTTGAACCCCATCCTTTATTACCAGCTTCACTAAAGCCATATAATAAAGCACCAAATCCAATTGTACTATATACGATACCACGATAATCTGCTTTTGGATTGATTGTTTTTTGATAGATTTTGAACCATACTAATCCAAATAAGAAAGCAAGTAATCCTAAGATAAACATCATATAGAACATAACATTCCAATGATAATTTTGGACGATGTAACCAGATAATGTTGGTCCAATCGCTGGAGCAAGAATCATTGCAATACCCATTGTTCCCATTGCCACACCACGTTTTTCAGGTGGGAAAATAGTAACAATTACATTAGATCCTAATGGCATTAATATACCTGCACCAATTGCTTGTAAAACACGTCCTCCCATCATAATTGGGAAGTTAGTTGAAATACCACAAACTAATGAGCCGATTGTAAATAATAAAAGCGCTATTAAAAATAGCTTACGATATGAATACTTATTAAATAAAAACGCACTTATTGGTATTAAAATACCATTTACTAACATGAATCCTGTCATCAACCATTGCCCAGTTGAAGCAGAAATATTGAACTCTGTATTAATTCTAGGTAAAGCTACATTAAGTAATGTTTGGTTTAAAATTGCGATAAACATACCAAACAACATAGCAGCTAAAATTTTACCTCTTGTAATCCCTGCACCGAAGACAAAATCTTGTGTTTGGTCTTTTATACGTTCGTTCACACGTCCTTCTTGTGAATCAGGATTAATAGGTTCATAAATAGAATCTTTGGAAAGATGTTGATTATTAACATCTCTATCATTATGATTTACTGTATCTTCAGAATGCGTATTGCGTTGTTCATCATCTGAGTAGTGTAAGGAATGTGACGTTTGTTTTTGCTCAGGATGAATTTGTTCTGAAGATGAATCTTGTTGTTCTTGTTCTTCTTCAAAATGATTTTTTCTTTTATCATTATTGATATCGTTATCTTCCTTATAATGAGATTGATCATTATTAAAGTAACGTTTTTTCTCTTCACTGATTTGAGAAGAGGATGCATTCTTTGCATCGTTATTTTGTTCTAAGTCACTCATTTTAAATTTAGATGGATTATTTTGACTCTTAGATTCTTCATTTACTTGTTGTCCCTTTGATTGATTTAATTTAGATTTATGACGTGATTTCAACACGAATAAATTAATTAAACCAACTAAAATGACCGCTGAAACGATATATCCAATAATGAAGGTCACTGTCATTTTATGACCTCCTTAGTCTTTATGGATTTTAACTTCAGCGTTCATTCCAGGAACAACATTTTTAGATGGTTGTGAATCTAAAGAAATTTTCACAGGAATCACTTGTGAAACTTTAGTATAGTTACCGTCACTGTTTGATGATGGCATTAATGAGAAACTATTTGCAGTTGCTTTTCCGATTTCTTTAATTTTACCATCGATTTTAGAATCTTGACCGTCGATTGTTACATCAACTTTATCGCCTTTTTCAATGCTGCTTAAATCATTTTCATCGATATTAGCTGTAATGTATAAATCATCTAAATTATATGCATAAGCAATTGGTGAACCTGCTTGAGCGATAGAGCCTTCCATTCCATCAGTTTTAGCAATTGTACCATCTTGTGGCATTTTAATTTTTTGATCTTGAGTTTGACCATCTTGACCTTGAGCAGTTACTTCTGCCACTGTGTCACCTTTTTTCAATTTATCGCCTTGTTTTGCGTCAAAAGATTTAATTTGTCCAGATGCTGGACTCGCAATTTTAATTTGATTACCGTCAACTTTAGCATTATCAGTTGTTACATAGCTAGTTGCATTATGATAGAAATAAAATCCAACTACTCCGATAATAACTAAAGCAACGATAGTAATGATATTGATTAACACCATTTTCTTCATTGAACTTTCCTCCTATTTGCTTTTAAAAATCACTTTATATATTATAAAGACATATCAATAAAAAAAACACCAACAAAACTTAAAAAATTGTCGGTTATTCTTTTTAATTTAGGTGACATACATGAAATTAAAAGCGAAATATAAAATTATAATAAGTATGATCGATTTGCTAGAAGATTATCCTTTCGAACAAATTTCAATTAAAATGATATGTGCAAAATGTAAAATTAATCGTTCAACCTTTTATGATAATTTTCAGGATAAATACGACTTATTGTCTACAATCCAAAGTTACCATTTAAATAAGTATGAAAAATTATTAAAAGCACTTTCTAATAATTTTCACAATATAAAAAAAGAGCCTGAAAAAGTATTTAAGTTCTTCCATATTATTCTCAAATATATATATAGAAAGAAATCTTTTTTCCACGCTATTTTCATCTCAAATCCAAATAAAAGTTTAACTATGGACTACTTAGATATTACAAAGAAATATTACGCTAAGATTTTAGTTGAAAATGAAACTTTAATTCAAAATAGAGAACTTTTTATTTCTTATACCGTTAGCGGTCAAATTGGAGTAATTCTTTATTGGCTAAGAAGTGGTTGCCAAGAAAGTCCTAAAGAAGTAGCAAATTCTTTATTATCCAATACAATTAAGTTACAGAGATAATAAAGAAGGGAGCAAGACAGAATCAAATTAAACTCTGTTTTGCTCCTTTTTATTTATCTTTTTGTTTTAAACACTTTAAAATTAATAAGGTGTAAAATAACAAGGATTACAATTGCACTAATAATGATTGTTAGATAAGGCATACTGTTATATTCTCCTTTTACATTTACCAAAGGTGTAACAATACCTCCAAATAAAAATTGTACAAGTCCTAATAAACTTGAAGCACTACCATTACCAGTGGTACTTTCCTCCATCGCAATAGAAAACCCTAAAGTAGCTACACCTGTAACTGGAGCTACTAATGTTATAAAACCAATCACTAAAAAAATGAATGATCCATGTTGGATGAGCGTTAACGAAACAATACATACACCAATAACTTGGATACATGTCAATAACCTTAAAAGTGTTTGCGTATGAATATAATCTACTAATTTTCCTGTTAATTGACTAGAGACGATTAATGTTATTCCTATTCCAGCAAACATCCAACTAAAATGCAGTGGAGAGACACCATAAATTTTTTGAACTAAAAACGGTGAAGCAGAAATATAACTAAATAATAAAATAAATGAAACACCTTGTATGAGCATGGGTAGCACAAATCGTGGTGTACCTAATAAGCTTTTAAAATTCTGAAATATCACTTTGATACCACTGCTATCTCTATACTCTAAACTTAACGATTCTGGTATTTTTGTTAGACTCCCCATTACCATTAATATACCGAAGATAGTTAATATAACAAATATGACTCTCCAAACTGCTACACTTAAAATGATACCTCCAAGCGCAGGCGCAATAACCGGAGCAACACCATTAACTAGCATTAATAAAGATAGGAATTTAGTTAATTCATTACCTTTATATAAATCACTTGCAATGGCTCTTGAAATAACTGCCGCGCCTCCCCCAGTAATACCTTGTAAAAGTCTTAAGATAATCATAAGCCATATGTTATGAACAAATATGATTCCGAGACTTGCAAGAGTAAAAATGGTCATAACGATAATTAAAGGTTTTTTACGCCCCAAACTATCGGAAATCGGTCCTACAAATAAATTACCAATTCCAAGACCAATCATAAAAAACGATAGTGTTAATTGAGCATGAGCTGTCGTAGTGTTGAAATCATTTTTCAATTCAGGTAAACCGGGTAAGAACATATCAATCGCTAAAGGTCCTATAGCAGTCAACATACCTAGAATAATAATAAATAACAAGGAATGCTTATCTTGGTTATGTCTTTGTTCCATTTAAATATTCTCCTTAGTATCTATTTAATGTTTATAATTTGTAATATTCCATTATCTTTATTTTCTTCTATTTCATAAGTGACATATTCTATTTCTCCGCGTTGATTAATTTGTTGTACTTTAGCTTTAATAATATCTCCACTTTGAGTTGCACTTAACAACTGTGAGAACTCAAAATGCTTTGAATCACTTAAATGATTTTTTATATCTATATATGCATCAGACTTATTTTTTAGAAATGGACTTATTATATCAAAATTTTGTTGATTAATAGCATTATTTAGAGCATAAGCATATTGATTAAAAAATGGTTCTAACGTAACTCTAAGTATACTTTCTTCTTCAGTTTTCTTTGAAACATAATCAGAAATTTTATCTTCATCAAAGTCCAGTATGGCACTATTAATGTTTCCTAAATCTTTTGCTTTTATTGTTTTACTTGTAGACGTAAATGTTTTGTCTTTAACCATACCTGTAGCTGAAACACTAATGTCTTTATTTTGAGGATATGGACCATATATTTTTGATGCATCATATTTCATTTCTTTATCATTAATAGTTACTTTTAATGTGTTTTTATCTAAGTCACTTTTACCCTTTAATTTAACTTTAAGTGCAGCTTCGTTAAAGTTCTCATTAACATCCACAGTATTTCCTTTAGCATATCTAAAATCAAATTTCATTTGACCTGTAAAATGACCATATTCCGTGTCTTTTTCAGCATCGATAGCATAAACACCTGGAATGTATTTGCCAATAGAAGTTGCTTGATTCGCCTTTGCATGAATGCCTCTACGTTTTCCACCAGCTTTAAATTTATATTTTGTATCTATTTTCGGCTTAACAATAACCGTTTTTGTAGGTGGTCTATAACTCATATTATTAAAGATTAAAAAACGCGTTCCATTTTTACTAATTTTTAATACATTTTTATCTGTTTTTGTTTGTATATAGGCAGAATCATGATTACTTTTATTTAATTTATCTGTTGTGTGTTTGACATCGTGAATAAATTTCATCATTCCAACTTCATCTTTAATATATTGAATATAAACACTTGCTTCTTCATCATCTACAGGAACATCTTTAGTACTAATTAACGTAGCTACTTTTTGAGCATCGTTGTTATCAATTGCGTTTACAAGAATTTTAGTTTGAGCTTCGGGGGAATTGAAATTTCTTAATAGTATGAAAACAATACCAATTAAAACAACAATGAAAGCTATAATGACCCACGGAATAAACTTTTTAAATTTTAAATTAGATTGTTCTGATTGAGAGGACGATGTTGCTTTATTTTTTTCTTTTGGTATCATATTTCCACAATTAGAACATTGCTTATCACTTTTATTTAATTCTTGTCCACAATAAGGACATTGTTTCATTTTCTCATCAACTTCCTCTCATAAGATGCAATGTCATTTATATTTTTCACACAAATATTATAACCCTTTTTTCTTGTGGAGATAACTTCCGATTAACGTTTATTTTACCTTAGCATTAAACTGCTTCACACGTTCATCTATAATATAAAGCACACTCAGAGCTTTTTCTATATCACTACTAGATAAGTCTTTAACCATATCATTCACAATTTGACTTATAATTTCGTTATTTTCTTCCGTATATTGGCGCCCTTTCTCTGTTAAAACAATATACTTTAAACGTTGATCTATTTTATCGTTAGGCTTCTGTAATGCAACAAAGTCACTTTCTATTAATTTTTTTATACGACGACTTACTGCCGCTTTATTAACCCCTTGTTTTTCAGTAATTTCTGTTATAGATAAAGCTTGATGATGACTAAGTAATCGTAGTACATTCGATTGCTCAGTAGAAACACCATATTTTACTTGTTGATCTTTTAAAAGTTTAGACGTTAATGTATTTGTATCGTCTATGAAATGTTTCATAAATTCAATATGATTTTTTGAGATTCTATTCATTACAAATCTCCTTACTTAAATAATTTCATATATTATGTAGTTAATTTTTATACTCTGTTAAATAATATCAATAATTTTCCACGTTGAAAACAAATAGAAAAATATAATAGTTGCTAAATTGTGACCCTTTCATTACATTTAAATATATAAATAGATATGAGGTTATTAAATATGCTAGCAATCATTTTATTATTTATTGTTTTAATTATTATCCTAAGTGTTTTGTTTAATATAAGACATTTTATCTCCCTTTCTTTTTTTATTACAAGCGTGATATTATGTTTCACCATTAATCTCATTAATATCATGACCATGACTCTACCAACTGGATTGTTTATATTAATTATCATTTCTACCATCGGTTTGCTTGTCAAACATTCTCATCTATTTAAAATAAAAAAAGGAACCCGTTTCTTAAACAAAATGTTTCGTAGATTAATAAATGGTGTCTTATTTATTGGTATATTTATATATCTTAGTACAATACCATTATCTATTTTAAATGGCATGTTTTTATGGATTGCTTTAATTTTATTTAGTGCTTGTTACACTTTCATTATATATTTAATTTTTTCTTCTGCATTTGGACGTGCTAAAACCCATAAACAATATGATGTGATTCTTATACTTGGCGCAGGTATATTCACTGAAACAATCACTCCTATGCTAGCCTCTAGACTGGATAGAGCTTTAAAAATCTATAAAGTACAGTCGCATAATTGCAACATATTGGTAAGTGGTGGTCAAGGTCCTGACGAACCAATTTCAGAGGCCTTAGCAATGAAGAATTATCTCATTAAATGTGGTGTGTCATCTTCTTCAATATTGATGGAATCACAATCAAGCAGTACATATGAGAACTTTTTATATTCTAAATCTTTCATTAATACATCGTTTGAAAATGTCCCTAGTATTTTATGTGTGACGAGTCAATTTCATATTTTAAGAGCCTTACGTTTTGCACAAAAGTTAAATATAAACATAATAGGATTAGGAAGTTCAACGCCTTATCATTTTCTAGATAAAGCGCTCTTACGAGATTTTCTTGCACTTATATATCAATATAAATTACTTTTGACTTTGTATTTAGTCGGAGTATTTATAGCATCAATTTGGATATTACTTTAATATACAAAAAGTCTGGATCATTTTCTTATATGATCCAGACTTTTCCATAGTATGAATACTATTCACTTTTTAATTAAGTATTTTGCCGTCTTCTAATTTTACAACGCGATCAGCATAGTCAAATAATCGCTCGTCATGTGTAATCATAATACCTACCATCTCTTCAGATTTTATACGTTCCTTAATCATCTCTACTACTTTCGTAGCACGACTTGCATCTAAACTTGCTGTTGGTTCATCTGCAAGAATAATTTTAGGATTATTTGTAAAGGCACGCATAATTGCTACACGTTGCTTTTCTCCTCCTGATAACATATGTGGAAATGCATCCAAACGATCTTTGAGACCAATTTCTGTTAATAAATATTTAGCATTTGAAACGGCTTCTTTTTTATTTACTCCCGCTTCCTTAGCAATAACAGTGAGTTGTTCTTCAACCGTTAGATAAGGCACAAGATGTGACGATTGAAAAATAAAACCAATATCATTAAGTCTTAATTCTGTACTATTTTTATAATTTGAATACAAATCATGACCTTCATATAATATCTTACCATCAGTAGGTGTTAACAACCCACCTAATATATTTAATAGTGTCGATTTACCTGAACCTGATGCACCATTTAAAATAATAAACTCTCCTGGTTGAACGTCTAAATTAATATCCTTTAATACTTTTGTCTTCGCTAAACCTTCTCCAAATGTTTTACTAATATGTTCGAGTTTTAATGTCATTATTCCATACCTCCAATAGCATCAATTGGATCCACTTTTACTACTTTGATAAATGATAGTAAGGCACCGATACATCCTACAATAAGAAAAATAACAATCATTAATAAAATTGTACCGTAACCTAAATAAAATGGCATAGTCACTGGCATAATTAAACTTAATATTAAAATAAGTACTGTGGCTAAAATAACACCAACCATGGTAGTTAAAATAATCTCTATAATTAATGAGCTTAATAAATGTCTCGTTTTAATACCTACTGCTTTTAATATGCCTATTTGTGAGATTTTTTGAATGGTCATAACATAAAAGAATGCACTTAATACAATTGCTGTAATCACAAACAAACTAATTATCATTAAATTCAATGGCATTTGTTCTGTTTGGTAACTTGCAATGTTATCAGTCAATGTTTTTTCACTAACAGTTGTTACATTAGAAATATCATTAATTCTATTTTTATCTTTTTTACTTAATTCTTTAACTGGATAGAATGTAGAATAATTTTTATTAAGCGTTTTAAAATCTGAATGATTCATCATAACCATTGAACTATGAGAATACATTGTATCTTCAATAATACCACTTACTTTATAAGCTTCTTTATGACCTTTAAACTTAATCATATCTCCTTTTTTTACATCTTGTCCCGTTAATTTATCATTTATTGCAACTTCATGTGAATGATTAGGATAGCGACCTTCTTTTAAAGAGGGACGATCTTCTTTAGAAGTAGAGAACGTAAGAATATCTTGATCTTGTTGTTTTAATTTTAATGTTTGTGGTCCAAGATGTGTTGCTTGTTGATTTATAATATCTTCTATCTTATTTTGTTGATTTGAATCAAGTTGTGATGTTTCAATTTTAGGTTCTTTCATTTTTTCAATAATATATGTTTGTGCATTTTGATTATTTAAAAATGACACATTTTCTCTCGCTAAACCTTGAGCTAAACCATTAATAAATAATACCATACTCCCTAGTAAGAAGATGATTAGCATAATTAATATATATCGAAACTTATAAAATTTTATTTCTTTCCAAGCTAAATTCATTTCTTTTTCCTCCCTATTTATCTTTATTAAACAGTATAGAGAGTAAATATGAACTGAATATGAACAACAAAGAAAATTGTCTTAGATTTTAAAGATTCGTATAATAATTAGAAAAGGAGCGAAAAGTAAATGATAAAATGTTTAATTGTAGATGATGATCCAAAACTCTTGCATTACGTTTCTAAACATTTAGAAGCGGATCATATAAAAACCGTGACACATTCGAGTGGAGAACAAGCATTAAAATATCTTAATCATCATCGCGTGGATATCGCAGTTGTAGATATTATGATGACAGGTATGGATGGATTTGAATTATGTCAATTATTAAAAGATCACTATCAATTACCAGTTATTATGCTAACAGCACGAGATGCATTAAGTGATAAAGAACGCGCATTTGTCAGTGGCACAGATGACTATGTAACTAAGCCATTTGAAATTAAAGAATTATTATTTAGAATTCGTGCCGTTTTGCGTCGTTATCAAATTAATACACAAAATAAGATTGAAATAGGAAATGTCATTTTAAATGATGAATTTATGGAGGTAAGTGTAGCATCTAAAAAAATGAATCTTCCTACTAAAGAATTCCAACTCCTATTTTTATTATGCACTCATCCAAGACAAATTTACACAAGAGAGTCTATTATTGAAAAAATTTGGGGTTTCGATTATACAGGCGATGAAAGAACAGTAGACGTTCATATTAAGCGTTTAAGAACACGGTTAAAAAAATTAGAGGCAACTATTGAAATTCAAACAGTAAGAGGCCAGGGATACAAGGTGAATAAAGATGTTTAAAACATTATATAGTCGCATTGCGATTTATACTATTACTGTGATTATTTTTAGTGCATTAGTTAGTTTTTTCATAGCAAATATATATTATCATTTCAATCTCAAAGAAAATAATGACACTAAAATTATGCGTACGTTAAAAGAAGCTCGTACATACGAACATCAACTTCCTTCAAAATACGTAAAGTCTTATTTTCAACATTTAGGACAAATGAATTATCAAATCGTTACCGTCGATAAACAAGGACAAAAAACATTTTATGGTGAACCTTTTAGAAAAGATACACTGTCCTCATCATCTATTAACCAAGTTATGCGTGGTCATGATTATCACGGTATAAAAAACAAACCTTTTGAATTATTTGTGACAGGTTTCTTTGATAACGAAACAGATAACACGGTGGGCATAAGATTTTATGAAGACCATGAACCTATAGCAGTATTTATGCGGCCAGATATAGGTAAAACATTCGGCGAGTTTAGAATATTTTTATTTGTATTACTTATTTTCTTATTGCTGATATCTATTTCGCTTGTTATTGCTTCAACATACTCGATCATTAAACCTATTAAAAAGTTAAAATTGGCGACAGAACAATTAATGAATGGGAATTTTGAAACACCCATTTCTCGTACACGTCATGATGAAATTGGAACTTTACAGTTTCGCTTTGATACCATGCGTCAGTCATTAAAACAATTAGATGACATGCGTCAGCATTTTGTTCAAAATGTTTCACATGAAATTAAAACACCTCTTACACATATTGAAAGACTATTAACTGAATTACAATCTGCGCATTCAGAAGATGAACGTCATAGTTTAATCAATGATATTCATTTAGAAATTACACGTCTTAGTAACTTAATAAAAGAACTACTATTACTATCTGAATTAGATAATGCGAATCACTTATCTGTTGACGATAAATTAGAATTATCTTCACTCATTACTGATATCATTCGACATGAACAATACACGATTGATGATAAATCATTGATGTTATTATCTGATATGCATAACATATATTTCCAGGGAAATCGTCGCCTTTTACATCAAGCATTTTCGAATCTAATTCAAAATGCTATTAAATATTCAGATATAAATGGCATTATCGATATTACTTTGAATCAAGAAAATAATCATATTATTTTTGCGGTAACAAATGAAGGACAAACTATTTCTAAACAAGCGATACCACATCTATTTGATCGTTTTTATAAACTCAATGCTAGTGATAATAGTAATGGTTTAGGACTAGCAATTACTAAGTCCATCATTGATTTACATCACGGTAAAATATGTGTATCTAGTAATTCTGAAAGTGGCACGACATTTAAAATTCTATTTCCACATACCCTATTTTAACTTATTAGACAAAAACAGGCAGTGTTAAAAAGGACACTACCTGTTTTTTTGATTATTTCACATTTAAATATTTTCTTACTTCTTTATTTACTGCGTTATAAACTTCTTCATGCTCATTAAGTTTAAGTCCATACGATGGAATCATCTCTTTAATTTTTGGAATCCAAGCATCAAATTCATTTTTGTAACAGCGTTTTAATACATCTAACATGATATCGACAGCTGTTGAAGCTCCTGGAGAAGCACCTAATAATGCTGCAAGTGATCCATCATCAGAAGTAATGACCTCTGTACCAAATTGTAAGTTCCCTTTACTATCTTCTGTATCTTTAATCACTTGAACACGTTGTCCAGCAATAACAACTTCCCAATCTTTGTCTCTAGCATTCGGTAAAAAGATTCTTAAATCATTCATTCGATCTTTATGACTAAGCATTAATTGAGAAACTAAGTATTTAGTTAAATTGAACTCTTTAACTCCTGCTGTTAACATCGTCACAATATTATTCGGTTTAACAGAGCGAATTAAATCTAAATTTGATCCTGTTTTCAAAAATTTAGGTGAGAAACCTGCAAACGGTCCAAATAATAGAGAGCGTTCTCCATTTACAAATCGTGTATCTAAATGTGGTACAGACATCGGCGGTGCTCCAACATCTGCTTTACCATATACTTTTGCATAGTGACGTTCAATAACGTCTTCGTTTTTACAACGTAAGAAAAGACCACTTACTGGGAAACCACCTACATGTTTAGACTGCTTAATTCCAGTTTTTTGTAGAAGTGGAAGACTTGCTCCTCCAGCACCGATGAACACAAACTCAGATTCAAACGTATGAATTGTATTAGAGTTCAAATCTTTGACAGTCACTTTCCAATAACCATTGTTCAATCGTTCAATATTTTGAACTTCTTGATGATACGTAACGTCTACATTACGTTCTTTTAAATTAGAAATTAATTTTTTAGTGAGTGCTCCAAAGTTTACATCTGTACCAGTTTCATCACGAGATAATGCAATAGGAACGGGTGATGTTCTACCTTCTACCATTAACGGCACCCATTCATCAATTTGATCCCGATCTTCTGTGATTTCCATTTTTTGAAATAAAATATTTTCTTTTAAAGCTTTTACACGTTTTTTCAAAAAGTCTACGTTTAAAATACCTTTAACAAAGCTCATATGTGGCACAGATTGAATAAAATTACCTGGATGTTCTAGTTGACCAGTTCTGACTAGATAAGCCCAAAATTGTTTAGATACTTGGAACTGTTCATTAATTTTAATTGCTTTTGTTACATCAATACTGCCATCTTTATTTTCTTTTGTATAATTCAATTCACATAGAGCTGAATGTCCTGTTCCAGCATTATTCCATACATTAGAACTCTCCTCACCTGATTGTTCCAATTTTTCGAAAATTTTAATTTCTTTTTCTGGAGATAAGTCTTTTAGTAATGTTCCTAATGTTGCGCTCATGATTCCGCCACCGATTAAGATGACATCTGTTTTGCTATGTTCTATACTCATAACAACCCAGTCCCCCTTTTATAATTACATCTTCAGTCGAAATAAATACGACCATTTTCAATTTAAAACGCTTTCTTTAATTGATAAAAAATAAATATTAATTTGACGTTAAAAACGTAAACAAAATTTTAATTACTATAGTAATTATATACATAATTTCTCTTTGAAAAAAGTATTTACACGAATTATTACATTATGTCATCTCTGTTTTCAAAAATATTTTAATTTTATTATAAAGCCCACAATATTTATACAGTTGGTTTATTACATGCTATAATTTTTATAATATTATTAATAACGAGGTACAATCATGAAATCATTTACTTTTTTAATGCATAATATATATGCTTTAGGTGGCACAGTTAAAGCAATGACTGAATTAGCAAATACCTTAGCGGACAAAGGTCATAACGTTAAAATTATCTCTATTTTTAGAGCTAAAGATAAGCCTTACTTCAAACTTAATTCTTCTATTAAAATAAAACACTTAGTTGATTATAGACTAAAACCACAAAATGTGATTTCTATCTTCATGAATCGGCTTAATAAATACACTCCTTTATTAAAGCCTATCTACCTTTCAAAACATGAGCCTGGTTTAAATCAATTCTCGAAGTATATTGAACATAAATTGATACGCGCAATTAATGATATAGATACCGATGTACTCATAGGTACAAGAGCAAGTTTTAATATATTTATTTCTAAATATTATCATGGACATGCAATGACAATAGGTATGGAGCATATGAATTTAAATGCCTATCCCAAAGCGTATCGACAAGAAATATTAGATGCTTATCAACATCTAGACGCACTAACCACTTTAACTCATACGGATAAAGACCATTATGAATCATTCATTAAAACGCCTGTATATGTCGTTCCTAATATTATTCGCACTAAAAAATTAAATCTACCTAAAAAAAATGTTATTTTAAGTGCCGGACGTCTAGAATATGAAAAAGGTTATGATATTTTAATCGAAAGTGTCCAACTCATTAAAGATACGCTTAGACAGAAAAAATATAAAATTGAGATTTATGGTGAAGGTCAAGAACATCAACATTTACAAGAAACTATTAATCATCACCAGCTTAATGACTTAATAACTATATATCCAGCTACTCAACACCTTAATGAAAAATTAGCGCAAAGTCGAATGACTGTCGTTCCTTCACGAAATGAAGGGTTTGGAATGGTCATATTAGAAGCAATGGCTCAAGACAATATTGTTATTAGTTTTAAAGATACACTTGGACCTTCACAACTGATTCAACATAATAAAAATGGTTATTTAGCAGACTATGCGAATGCACAATCATTAGCAAAATATATTGATCTTGCTATTCAAAAGAAAGAGCATTCAGAAAATATGATTGAAGCAAGCCATCAAACTCTTGAAAGCTATTCTCCAGATAAAATCTATAATGCTTTTTATTCTATTTTCAAATAAAAAAAGGATTGCAATTCTCCGAATTGCAATCCTTTTTATTATAACTACATAAACATTGATAAAATAAATGTCCAAATACAGATAAATATCAATAAAGCAACACTGTATTTTAATGTCATTTTAAGTAATTCTGATTCTTTACCCACTTGTTTTACAGCTGCTGTTGCAATCGCAATTGATTGTGGAGATATAAGTTTTGCAGCCACACCACCAACAGTATTCGCTCCAACAAGTAACGGTGCACTTGTACCAATTTGTTGGGCAACTGAAGCTTGAATTGGTGCGAATAATGAGTTGTTATTTACAACAGAACCAGTCATGAACACACCAATCCATCCTAAGATTGGAGATAAAATTGGGAACACGCCGCCTGCTTTTGCGATACCTTGACCCATTGCAGCACTTAAACCACCATATGTAGTGATTTTAGAAATTGCTAAAATGAAACAAATAGTTAAAATTGGTAACCATAGTTCTTTGAATGCTTCTACGAACAAACGTCCTGCATCACCGAAATTAACTTTTTTAGACATTAAAACTGTAATAATAATTGTAAGTAAAATGGCTGTACCAGTTTGACCAATAAAATTAAAACTTAATGTAATAGGTTTATGTGCTACATCACTGTATGTTCCTGGTAAATTAAAGTTAAATACCAATGCTGATAAAGGACCATTTGGTGCAAATAAGTTTTTAAAGAATGTTGCACTCCAAATCATTACAATTACAGTTAAGATAATGAATGGGCTCCATGCATATAAAATTTCTTTACCACTATGTGGAGTAACTGCTTCTGGTTTAACATCTTTTTGTATTCTAAAAATATTTTTAGGTTGGAATTTTTTAGAGAATACTGCTAACACACCCATAGTCACTAATGGTGGAATGATGTCAGCTAATTCTGGACCAACAAATACTGTAATTAAGCCTTGTAATACTGTATAAGTAATTGAAGCTACTAAAATTTGTGGTAATGTTTCCTTAATACCTTTAAAACCATCAATAATAAAGATTAATAAGAATGGAATAATAAAGTTAATAATTGCTAAAGTAAGTGTAGACACTTGAGACACGCTCATTGCTTCAACATGTCCTGGTAAATGAAGTGTATTCACAATACCAACTGGAATACCAATTGCACCGAATGCACCTGAAGCAGCGTTGGCAATTAAACATAACATAGCTGCTTGTAAAGGTTTAAAACCTAGTTGTGCAAGTAATAATGCACAAATTGCAATTGGCACACCGAAACCTGCAGCACCTTCTAAGAAGCCATTAAAAGCAAAACCAATTAATAATAATTGAATACGTTGGTCTTGTGAAATGCTCATAATGCTATCTTGAATTGTACTAAATTGACCAGATTCTTGAGTCGTTTTATATAATAAAACGGCCATAATAACGATATAACCAATTGGGATAATACCTTGATAGAATCCTTCTATTACACCACCTGTAGCAATACCACCAGGTAATTTAAAGAATGGCAATGCAATAAGTAAAGTAACTACTAAAGTAGTGATTGCTGCATAAATCCCTTTCATTTTAAACACAGTTAAACATAACAAGAATAAAATGATTGGAATTGCTGCAATTAAACTAGATAACGCTAAGTTACCAAAAGGGTTAAAAGAATGTACTAACATAGTTTAAACGCTTCTTTCCTTAATATTTTATTATATTGATGAATTATCTAGCTAAACAACTAAAAATTCACTTTTATAATTTTAACAGGTATTCACAAAAATTAACATATTGTATTCAAGTTAAAATTAGAATATTACACTTTTTATTTTTGTGAATATTTTCACAAAAATAATATAACATTTCTTATCACAATTGACAATACTGTAAAAATAATTTATGTCAACAATAGTAGTAAAATCTATTTGAATTTTCATTAATATATGATTTTATATGATCATTCATGTAAATATGAATTTTTTAAAAGTGCATGGTAAAATAAAAATATGAAATTTAGGAGTTAAAGGATAATGCATAATGATTAAACAAATAAATATATCTAATATGGCACATCTAGATATACAACTTAATAAAGCTAAATCTGCAGGGTATTCACATTTTATCCCCTATTCTAACGAAATAAAAATTAATCAAGACATGCTTAATGCTGTCCCATTAGGTGAACATTCTATTGCGGTTGATTACACAATCCATGGTGTTTACCTTAATGATTGTCGTTATTTTGGGAATGATAAATTAAGTTTTCTCGCTTGGATGAATAATATTAATCATTATCCAAATATCATTTATAATATTGATACTGCGCTGATTTACCTTTCAAAATATCAAATTCAATCTATTATGGATCTAGCAGTCATCACTATTTTAAAAAATGAGATCGATATAGATGGACATGTTGTTTTTGATTTTATTGAAGAATTACAGACATCTAGTTCATTTTGGAATTCATTAGATACACGAGAAATTAAAATTGCCAATCACTTTGATTTAAATAAATTAGCTTATATCCACGACCATTCGATTCCATTTCCTAAATATAAGCATCCATTAGCTGACGAAACTCTTCGTTTTGCTGATAGCTGGCTTGTAACAACAAAATTTAAATTACCTAAATGGATGTACAATAAAATTCATCAACGTGCTATTCAAAATCATAAAAAATTAAGTTATATCTATACTAAAGATACATCCAAATTGAAAAATCATGTCGTATTTTTAGGATTCGATTATGGCTATAGGGGTAACTCTAAATACCTTTTTAATTATTTTGTAAAACGAAATCCAACAACAGAAGCTTATTACATTACTGACGATAGACGTGGACCGTATTTCCTTCCCATTGATGCAGAACATAATAAAGAACTTATTGAAACTGCAAAAATTGTAGTCATTGAAAGTTATATGCCTGAAGCTTACCAACCTAATGGTACAGTCATTCAATTATGGCATGGTACACCTATTAAAGAATTATTTTTAGATAGTAAAGAACCTTATCAAAATCAAACTATTTATAATTACAGAGCAAGAAAATATAATAAATGGAAACACCAATCATATGTCTTATTAGATTCAAAAGCTTCAGAAGGTTTATTTGAGACTGCTTTTCCTAATGAAACGGTTCAATTTCTTCCTTTTGGTTATCCAAGAGTAAGTTATTTACTAAACTATAAAGATAATCAAAATCAGCAAAGAAAAATACGTGAAAAATTAAAACTCAATCATACAAAACCTGTTTTATTATATGCGCCAACATGGCATAAAAATACAGAATCATTTACGCCTTTAACGATGACACCAGAGTTACTAGAAAAATACTATGTGATATATAAGGGGCATATTGAAGGTGATGATGCTATTCCAGAAGGTGTCATTGAGGCTCCTATGGATATCGAAACACAAGACTTAATCTTAGTATCAGACATTGTACTTACTGATTATTCTTCTATCATTTTTGATGCCCTAACTATTGATAAAAAAGTTTGTTTATATACTCCTAACCACGAAGAATATAAAGAAGAACGTGGCGTCTATATTGATGTGCTGAATAGTCTAGCAAAAGTTTGGTACACAGACGAAGAATTGTTACTAAATCATTTAATTCATGATAGGATTCCTACCATTCATCAACATGCACTTATAAATCGTAATAATCAATCTCTAAAAAAATTAACTCAACTTATGAGAGATATTTTAGATAAATAATAAAGCACTAAGCGTACAGAACTTTTCTGTACGCTTAGTGCTTTATTGTGTTATTTTAAATTTCTTTTTCCATAATTAAATCCGTGTCTATTACATTACCATTAATAAAATCATGTTGTCCTGTAATTTCAAAGCCTTGCTTTTTATAAAAGCTAATGGCAGAAGGATTATTTTCCCAAACACCTAACCATATTTTTGATTTATTATACTCCCTTGCTTTATCAATCGCTAATTGAATAAATTGACTTCCTCTCCCTCCACCTTGGTAATCCTTATCAAAATAAATGCGCTGAATTTCTAAATATTGATTACCTTTTGGTTCAGTTTGTGTTTCATTAATATTTAATTTTAAATAACCAGCAATCTCATCATCGACCTTATAGAAATAGTGAAATGATTGATGATGTTCGATTTCTGATAATAACTTCGTTTCATTATAGTTTTCTTCAAAAAATTTTTTAAAGTTTTCATCAGTATAACTACCTTTAAAAGTATCATAAAATGTTTTTTCTGCAATTTTTCTTAACTCACTTACATTATCTTGTTTAATTTCTTCAATTTCTTCTTTCATATTTCCCCTCTTTTATTGTACTTATTTTTTCACAAAACTAGATAATACCTTATTCCTTATCAAACACATTTTAAACACTATATTAAATTATTTTATTATAAATTAAAATATATATTGATAATCATTATAAATAAAATTATATATTTATGCTGTTTTACTGTCAATATAATTATTTTTTTATCAAAATACAGACTATTTTATATTTAATTTATATAAACTTTTTAACTTAATGACTCATTTAAAATGTGGTATGGTTATTTAGGATATGCAATTAACATCTAATTTTTTATTTTTAAGGAGTACGATTTTATGAGTGTAAATTTCAAAGCGTTTATGGTTGAAAAAGATAATGATGGCACCGTCACAAGTGATTTCAAGGATTTATCAATCAATGATTTACCTGAAGGTGAAGTTTTAATAAAAGTTCAATATTCTGGTATTAATTATAAAGATGCCTTAGCCACTGTTAAAGATAGCGGTGTACTTAAATCATATCCAATGGTTCCTGGAATTGATTTGGCAGGTACAGTTGTAGAATCTGATGACCCTACAATCGAAAAAGGTGAAGAAGTTATTATTACTGGCTATGATTTAGGCGTCAATCATTACGGTGGATTTAGTGAGTATGCCCGTGTTAAATCAGATTGGATTGTTAAATGTCCTGAAAATCTAACACTTGAAGAAGCGATGATTTATGGGACTGCTGGTTACACAGCTGGTTTAGCAATAGAAAAATTAGAAAAAGCAAACTTTATGACACTTGAAGGCGATAAAGTACTTGTACGTGGCGCTTCTGGTGGTGTTGGGTCTTTAGCTGTAATGATGTTAAATGAACTTGGTTATAAAGTTGTAGCAAGTACTGGAAATAAAAAAGCTACAAATAAATTAAAAGAATTAGGAGCAAGAGAAGTTATCGATCGTATTTCTGAAGATAGTAATGAAATATTAGGAAAAAGAACTTGGCAAGCTGCTATTGATCCTTGCGGTGGTCCTGGAACACCTTATATAGCAAAGCATCTAACAAATGGTGGTGGTGTTGCATTAATTGGTATGACTGGAGGTAACCACTTTGAAACTTCAGTATTTCCATTTATTCTTCGCGGTGTAAGCGTCGTTGGACTTGATTCAGTTATGACACCAATGAAATTACGTCAACGTGTATGGAGAAGATTAGCAACTGATTTAAAATCTGATAAATTACATGAAATTAAAAATACAATTGCTTTTAAAGATTTAAAACATTCTATTGAGACAGTACTTAATCATGAGAACGCTGGAAGGATTATTATAGATTTTGAAGCATAGTTAATATTTATTTAATAAAAAAGAGCAAGAAACCCAGTTTATATCGGTTTCCTGCTCTTTATTTTTAAAGATAATAAGTTATATCTTTTTTATCTTTTATTCTTGTTATTTTTTTGTTTTTTTCTACGATTCTTTAATACTAATCCTAGACCAACTAATAGTGTCATTAATTCAATTTCTAATTGAATAGATGTACCTTCTGAACCAGTATCAGGTAATCTATGTAATTTAGATAAATGACTGTTATTAGATTTAATACCGTCAGTGTTAACATTTGATTGATTTTGATTATTATCTTTGTTGTTATGACTTAAGATATTTTCAATTTTGTCAATATCAAACATATTCAATTTGTTTATTAATTTTTGGATAATTGAACCGATATCATCAATGTGTGATTTATCAATTTCTTTTAATGTATCATGTCTAAGTTTTTCAAGATAATCAATTAATTTAGCTTTTTGTTCATCTGTTAAATCTTTGCGTGCTTTAATTTCTTTAATTTTATTATTTATTAACGCATTAGTAATTTCTTTTGCAACAATTTTCGCTATATTATCTTTGCCTTCTTTAAGTTTATGGTTAATTTCATTGATATCATTTGCGTTATCAATGTTTTTAAGTACTTTTTGTAAAGCTTTATCTATTTCAGCTAACGCTTTTTGTTTCTGGGCACTAGTTAAGTTAGAATTATTTAGAATTTCTTGGCGTTTTTTATTAGCGAAATCAATAATTTCTTGTTTAGCCAAAATTTTAGCATCAATTAATGCTTTTAATTTATCGATTTCTTTTTGAATATTATCTTTAATCTTAATAAGGTCTGTTAATGTAGTTGCATTATTAATCTGACCTTTTGCACCTTCAAGAAGACGCTCTAATTTAGATTTAAGTTTTTCTTTATCTTCTTTAGAAAGATTAGGATTGTTGTCAATTTCATCTTTCAATCGGTTAACTTCATTTTCTAACTCTACTAAAGCTTTTTGTTTAGCTAATTCAACTTGATGTTTTCCATCTAAATCATATTTTGCTTTTTTAATATCTTGAATTAATTTATTAATTTCTTCAAGTGATGCATTTGTACCAATACCTTTATTTATTAAGTCTTCAGCTTTTTTAATAAGTTCATCGTAAGCGGATTTTTTATCTGGTGAAGCTTCTGAATAATTAACAGAATGCTTGATATCTAAATTATCAGCTATTTCATCAATTAAATGTTTCATAGCTTTATCCACTTCTTTAGCTTTATTAATAATTATATCTAAATTATCACGTGAATTTTCATTATCTACCATATTGTTAAACGCATCTTTTTGTGCATTGTTCAAATGTTCTAAGTTTTCCAATATGTGTTTAACATTATTTCTAGCATTTTGTAATTTTTCTGCACCATTTAAATTATTTTTAGCATCAATTATCTTATCTTTAAGTTGATTTATCACGCTAGGATCAATAATAGGATTTTTTGCATCATTAATTAGTTTTTCAGCTTCTTTTAAAGCATCATCATAGGTATCTTTTTTATCTTTATCTCCATCAGTATAATTAATACTTGCTTTGATTTTATCTTTTTCAGCGATGTTTTCTTTTAATTGTTTCATCGCATCATTTAATAAATTAGTATTATGTTTAATATTTTCTAATTCATCAGAAGTTGTAGAAGCTTTTGTCTTTTCTATTAATTTATCCTTCTGTGATTCTGTTAAATCAGTTTGTTGTTTAATTTTTTTAATGACAGCATCATAATCTAATATTAAGTCATGTTTAGCTTGTTCAAGTTCATCTTTAGCACGTTTCACATTTTCGATAGTTTTATGAATTTCATCAACTGTTGAAGTTGGGTTATCAATAACTTTTTGTGCATTAGCTAATGTATCTTTTGCTTGACTTAATTTATTTCTATAATTTTCAACAGAATCACTAGTCATATTTTTAGTTTCAGGCACCTGATTAATGCTTGTTTCTAAATTGTTTTTAGCATTATTCAATAAAGTTTTGTCTGGAATTAAATCATGTTTAGCTTGTTTTAATGCAACTGTAGCTTCATTTACTTTAGCTATTGCTTGCGCAATTTCCCCAGATGTTGCATCGTCATTTTCAATCACTTTTTGTGCGTCTCTGCTGACTTGTTCTGCTTCTGCTTTTTTCGCTCTATAATTATC
>NZ_KV796866.1:0-5288 GCF_001809305.1 Staphylococcus sp. HMSC072H03 | reverse complement strand
TGACATGGACTCCCCCTATATAACTCTTGAGAATAATTATATTGAAAGTGTATGGAATATATTATCTACATTCCATAAAAAAGGACTATTATATAAGGGACATAAGGTGACTCCTTATTGTACACATGATCAAACCGCTTTAAGTTCTCATGAAGTAGCGCAAGGCTATAAAAACGTTAAAGATTTATCAGCTGTTGTTAAATTTCAACTTACAAATAGTAAAGATACTTATTTCTTAAGTTGGACTACCACTCCCTGGACTTTGCCTGCAAATGTAGCATTAGCTATAAATAAAGATCTTAATTATTCAAAAATTCGGGTAGAAAATGAGTATTATATCTTAGCTACAGATCTAATTAATTCTATAATAACTGAAAAATACGAAATTATTGATACCTTTTCAGGAAGTAATTTAATTAATTTAAAATACATTCCTCCTTTTGAAAGCGACGGTTTAGTTAATGCATATTACGTTGTTGATGGAGAATTTGTTACTAACTCAGAAGGAACTGGTATTGTTCATATAGCACCAGCTCATGGGGAAGATGACTACCAATTGGTTTTAGAGCGTGATTTGGATTTCTTAAATGTTATAACAAGAGAAGGAGTATATAATGATAGGTTCCCTGAATTAGTTGGTAATAAAGCTAAAAATAGTGATATAGAAATCATAAAATTATTATCCAAAAAACAACTTTTATATAAAAAACAAAAATATGAGCATAATTATCCTCATTGTTGGAGATGTGGTAATCCTTTGATATATTATGCGATGGAAGGTTGGTTTATTAAAACAACTAATTTTAAGAATGAAATTATTAACAATAATAATAATATAGAGTGGTTTCCTTCTCATATTAAGGAAGGGAGAATGGGAAATTTCTTAGAAAATATGGTTGATTGGAACATTGGTAGAAATAGATATTGGGGAACACCATTAAATGTATGGATTTGCAATGATTGTAATCACGAATACGCACCAAGTAGTATTAAGGATTTACAAAATAATTCCATCAATAAAATTGATGAAGATATTGAGTTGCATAGACCTTATGTTGATAATATCACTCTTAGTTGCCCTAAGTGTAATGGGAAAATGTCTCGAGTAGAAGAAGTAATCGATGTTTGGTTTGATAGCGGCTCTATGCCGTTTGCTCAGCATCATTATCCTTTTGATAACCAGAAAATTTTTAATCAACACTTTCCAGCTGATTTTATTGCAGAAGGAGTTGATCAAACGAGAGGCTGGTTTTACAGTTTACTAGTAATTTCTACTATTCTAAAAGGAAAATCTTCTTATAAACGTGCTTTATCTTTAGGACATATTCTAGACAGTAATGGTAAGAAAATGTCTAAAAGTAAAGGAAACGTTATTAATCCAACTGAATTAATTAATAAGTACGGAGCCGATTCTTTAAGATGGGCCTTAATTTCGGATAGTGCTCCATGGAATAACAAAAGATTCTCAGAAAATATAGTAGCTCAGACCAAATCGAAATTTATAGATACGCTTGATAATATTTATAAATTTTATAATATGTATAATAAAATAGATCACTATAATCCTAATAATGAAATTACAAAAAGTAGAAATACATTAGATAATTGGGCTCTTTCTCGCTTAAACACCTTAATAAAAGAAAGTAATATTTATGTAAATAATTACGATTTCACTTCCGCAGCCAGATTAATTAACGAATATACCAATACAATAAGTAATTGGTATATTCGGAGATCGAGAGGACGATTTTGGGAACAAGGAATTTCTAACGATAAAAAAGATGCGTACAATACGCTTTATGAAATTTTAACAACTTTATCAAGACTAGTGGCTCCATTTGTTCCATTTATATCTGAAAAAATCCATTATAATTTGACTGGAAAAAGTGTGCATTTACAAGATTATCCACAATATAAAGAAAGTTTTATTAATCAAGCATTGGAAGATGAAATGCATACCGTTATAAAAATTGTAGAATTATCTAGACAGGCTCGCAAAAATGCAGATTTAAAAATTAAGCAACCTTTATCGAAAATGGTGATTAAACCTAATAGTCAATTAAACTTAAGTTTTTTACCTAATTACTATTCAATAATAAAAGACGAATTAAATATAAAAAACATTGAATTAACTGATAATATTAATGACTATATTACCTATGAGCTTAAATTGAATTTTTCTTCTGTGGGACCAAAACTAGGGAACAAAACGAAAAATATTCAAACATTGATAGACTCCCTATCAGAGTATGATAAAAAAAGTTTAATTGAGTCTAATAACTTCAAAAGTTTATCTTCTGATGCTGAGTTAACTAAGGATGATTTTATAATTAAAACCTTACCTAAGGATAGTTATCAACTCAGTGAAGATAATGACTGCGTTATATTATTAGATAAAAATTTATCTCCTGAATTAATTCGCGAAGGACATGCTAGAGAGCTCATTAGATTAATTCAACAATTAAGAAAAAAGAAAAATTTACCAATAAATCAACGTATTGATATTTATATCGGTGTAACTGGGGAATTATTAGAATCAATAAAAACCAATAAAAATATGTTTAAAGAAAATTTGCTGATTAAAAATATACACTTAAATGTTATAGATGAATATGAAAATACTATTCATTTTAATAATAAAGAAATAAAAATTTCCTTATTATATTAAACAAACATGGCCACTCTATTTTAGTAGAGTGGCCATGAGTTATCAAAGCCAAGCAAAAGGTGATAAACTATGTATAATTTTGATTATTCTAAATTACCAATTAAAAATATTCAAAAAATATTTCCTATTGCAGGGGGATATGTGAATCTATCTTTTTCAGTTGATGCTTCCAACAAAAAATATTTTTTAAAGCTACAACCTAATACTAAATCAAATTTTTTTGATTATGAGTTATCCAGTTTAAAAGAATTAACTGATAAAAATATTCCTGTTCCTCAAATTATTAATAAAGGAGAATTAGACAATAATTCTTTTTTACTGTTAGAGTTCATTGAAAATGGCCATGCTTATCCTGAAAGCTATAGAAAACTAGGTAAAATAGTTGCAAACATGCATAAAAATATAAATTCACTAAATCTATTTGGCTTTAGTCATAATTTCAATGGAGGAACGATTGAATTCACTAATAAATGGACTTCTTCTTGGGGGGATTTATTTATTAAAAGTAGGATGGATAAGCTATGTTCTGAAATATACAAGAAACGTTTATTTTCAATTTCGGATCTTTTATTATATGAAGATATACGAAAAATTATGTTGAAGAGCTTATATTATCACCAATCGTCACCATCATTACTTCATGGTGATCTTTGGAAAGGAAATATTCTTTTTCAAAAAAATGGAGATCCTATTCTATGTGATCCAGTCTGTTTATATGGAGATAGAGAATTTGATATTGGATATACTCTAGCATTAGAAAAATTTCCATTAGATTTTTATCAAGAATATAATAATATATATCCGTTGTGTGTTGGATATGAAAAGCGAATAGAATTTTACAAGTTATATGTGTTTATGATTCATTTATTTGCTATAGGTACAGATTTTTATGATAAAGTTAAAGATACCATGTATAATATTTTAAATAATTACGGGGTTGATTTTATAAAAGGATAGGGTGTTGACTTTGTTTCAATTTTCTAAAATCATTTATCTACTTCTAATAGTCACTTTTTTCGAACGATTTTCACATTTCCTCATAATACCTTTTTTATCTATTTATTTAATTCAGGAATTTTCATATTCTAGTTTAGAGATAGGGATTATTTTATCTTCTTCCGGGTGTACAGCATTAATCATCAGTTTTATATTAGCTCCGATGTTAAGTACAGTAAATAAGAAGAAAATTATACTATGTAGTATTTTTACAGCTTTTATCAGCTTTGTAATATTTCCATACATACATAGTTATTATGGTTTTTTATTCTTTACTATAATTAATACTATAGCAAGTAGTTTACTCTCTCCTACATATAAAACCTTATTAACTTTATACTCTGAAACATCAAGAAAACGATTAGTATTTAATATAAGGTACTATCTCATAAACATAGCTGCTGCATTAGGACCTTTTATTTCTATACAAATTCAAGAAGTATCTTCTTTAAAAAATGTATGCATCTTTATTTCTTTTATCTACTTTATTAATTTTATCTTTTTTCTTTTTTCTTCTATAGAAGAAAAAAGAAGCGAAAATCCTAAATTAAACTATCTTACCTCTTTTGGTATTATCAAAAGAAATAAAGCTTATGTATTATTGCTTTTAGGAAGTATATTCTTTGTATTTGGTTATTCTCAAATTCTAAGTTCTATACCTCAATTCTTTGCCATAAAATCGCACTCTAAAGCTACTTCTATTTATGGTTACTTACTGTCTATAAATGGTGTGATAGCTTTAACTTGTCAATACTTTATTTATTTATTAAACAAGCGATATTCTCATAAATCATGCATTATATTAGGAGCAATTACTTTAACTTTAGGATTATTTACTTTTGGCTTAACAGAAAATATTGTATTACTTGCTTTTGCTATGATTGTATTCACTATGGGGGAAATGTTAGTATTTACTACTATAGATATTAGAATAGACGAAATTACCGATAAGTATAATAAAGGAGCTTATTACTCTTTGTTAGGTTTACAAAACATCGGTTCATTATTAGCTCCAGTAATTGGTGGTTTAATTATTACTCAATTTAAATCTGGAATGTTAATTTTTAGCATCCTTTCTTTAATTACATCTTTCAGCATTGTATTATTTTATAAAAGTAATAAAATAAAAATATAATTGCTGTATATTTTTTGAATTCCCCCCCTAAAGTTGAACCTTAAAACTCAACTTTAGTGGGGGAATTATTTTGATGAAAAAGCCTAAAAAAGCCTATTGTAAACGGCGTATTAATGAGACATATATCAAAATCAAAGGAAAATGGTGCTATCTGTATCAATCGCACGATACAGACTGTCACACATTAGGACTTATTTTTAAAAAGTCGTTATGGGAAATTTGATGATTCCATATTTCTATTGTATAATCATCTTTTTCTACAACTTGACACATTACATATTGACAACCTATCTTTTTCAAAGCTGTATACCTATGTGCACTATCTAACACAAGATAACCTCTATTGTACTTTGTAACGATAATAGGGTTTCTTTGTTTTTCCTCTCTAATAACTTTATATTTCAAAAAATCTCCCCAGTTAATTAAAATAATTATATCAGTTTTTTATTCCAATTGTTTTATTGACGTTGAGCCTCGGAACCCTTAACA
>NZ_KV796865.1:0-442 GCF_001809305.1 Staphylococcus sp. HMSC072H03 | reverse complement strand
CCATCCGTTTGCATTTCAGTTGATACACGTGCGTATAATCCAATACGTTTCTTTTTGAGTTGTGTCATATGACTTCATTCCTTTCAGGAGTTATTAAATGCGATTGTTCAACGATATTGAGTGGACTGTTTTTAAAGTAGATTCCTTGTAATTGTTTAGTTTGAGTTATTGTAATGTCATCAATCAAAGGTGCTATGATTTCTAATGTCAATTTATCTTTGACTACATGACGGATTGTTTCAGCAATTTGATTGGATGAATAATTAGAGTAACGTTCTTCTCTTTCAAAGCCAGCAGATAACCGTTTAAATGTTTCTATATCAATTTGATTTTGTGCTAGTTTTTCGATGAGTTGTTCTTGTGTTAGATGTGATTGTCTGTGTTTCATTTGTTGGTGTTTTAGAGCTTTTAGTATTGTCTCATTTAATTTGTCATGAAATGA
>NZ_KV796864.1:0-3511 GCF_001809305.1 Staphylococcus sp. HMSC072H03 | reverse complement strand
TTAGCTATATTTTTTTACTTTGCAACAGAACCTTTATGTTTCTAAACATGTTCTTTCTCAATTAAGGAAAAATGAAGTAGTTCAGTTATTGCAAAGACTAGGTGGCGGCAATGCAAAAAATGAAGAAATATATTTAGATATTGAAGAGAATGGCAATATTTTAGAAGTAAAAGAGCCTCTTACAATTTAAAAATTGTAGAGACTCTGAATATAAACTTGAATTTAGTTAGCATATCTACTAAATAGTAATTGATTTGTGAAATATTCTTTAGGTTCGATTGTTTGTTTAATCTTACCTGTTTCTTTTAACCATAATTGTAAATCATTGTAGAAATCAGAACTCATTGATAAATCGTTAGTGAAACATTTTGCTGTGGCTTGTATTGTAGATTTATTTAAATTATCGCTTACATCTGTATTTGTATATGAAGAGTAGATATGAATTGCATCTTCAAGATTAGTTTTAATATATTGAATTGCTTTTTGTATAACTTTAATAAATGTTTTGATCTTTTCTTCTTCAAAGTGTAACTTATCAGGGGTAGTGATAAAAATTAATTGGCAAAAGTCAGGAACATTGTAATCTTTTAATGCGAAATAATCGACATTTAATCCTTTACTTTTGGCTTCTAAAATTTCAAAATTTTCAAAGATAAGTGTTGCGGCATCTGCTTTATCATTTAATAATGCATCTGTATGATAAAAACTGTTATTTACAGGTTTAATATCTCCATCTATATATTGAGCACCATCAGCTTCAATCATTGTTTTTGCAATAGCAATACCCCCAAGACCTGGAGCTCCTGGGTACTGGAGACGTTTGCCAATTAAATCTTTTGGTGTTTTAATACCTTTATCTTTTTTATACATTATACCGCCGTTGGTGTGTAAGAATCTTGCGAAGCCTACAACATTTTGGTTGGATGCTTTATCTTCTACTAAATGGATAGGTTCTGTAATTGCGATATCCATTGTACCTTTTTCTATTTCATCTAAAGCATCAAAATGTTCTTTAGGTTCGATCATCTCAATTTCTAGATTTTGTTCCTTAAACCATCCTCTTTCTATTCCTAAGATTAATGGCATATGATCAGGATTTAAAAACCATTCTAAACCAACTCTTAATTTCTCCATAAAAAAATCCTCCAATAACTCAATTTTCTACGCAAAAAAGTGAATTACTGAAAAACATCAAATAATATGTAAATCACTTTCCTACGATGGTACTAACCGACAGGTTCAAGGGTTGAAAGTAAGTACTTTCTCTCAGCAATCAATTGCACCCCTAGTGAATATATTGTTATATACATTTAACATAACATATATTCTAGGTTAATTAAATCTGATATTTTGTTTACATTTACTTTATCATATTATTTCATTTGTATATTTATATCATTTTATCGATCATTTCATAATGTGTAAGATTAATATATTTTGAAGTAATCAAGAGTAAATAAACGGAAATTTCGATTTAATTTAAAAATTATTAGATGCCCGACTAGTTTTTAGAATTAAGTTCCAATTCAAATTACTATAGTTTTTAAACAATAATTATAAGCTATTATCTATATAATTTTTTAAGAACTTGATGTCACTCATTAAAAGATTCGACTCTTTTTTCATATATATGCTCAAAGGAGAACGTTTGTTTTTTATTCTCCATATTATAAAGAATAAATAGTAAATACTATTGAAAAACTTTAACATTGAAATTAGTATTTGTTGATACACAAACTTTAAATATGAAAGCGAGTGAATGCAATGATTAAAAATAAATGGAAAATAGAAATGTGGTTTCAAAGTTTTAATTATTTTATACATAAAATTGATTACGAATTTATACTAAAAGAGTATGCAAAAGATATTTTACCTGAAGAAATTGGAACAAATTATGTAGTGGGAGAAGCACAGCCTAATGAAACTATATATATAAGCTACTTTATAAATACCTCTGATCAAAATATTGAGCAACACACTGTGAAATGTAGTGAAGAGGGTATATTTATCGATAAAATTCCTAGTGGCTTTACTAAAGATACTTTGCCGTATTCTATTGATAGTCAAAGTATGGTGGACATAGATGAACTTTCAAATGAAATCATTGACCAAGGTGTAGATGCTTTAGAAGTGTTAGAATCAACAATTCTAGATACATATTTCACCGAGTTCTTAGCCACAATCAATAAAACAACAGATTTTGCTAAAAAGATAGCTAACAATACTATAAAACAGATTCAAGAAAATATTAATTTAAAAAAAGCTAAATATAAAATAGATTACGAAAAAACTGTAGACAACGTATCTTCTTGGAATACATTTAAAAGTTTGAAAGATATAATAATAGAAATCCATCAAGATTTATCTAGAGAAAATTTTGACGATGTAGTTACAAGTAATTTTTTAACAAAATATCTCATTTACAAAGAAAAACAAGATTCCTATGTTAAGAAAAACATCTCAAACGTAAATAAATCTAAGTACTTTAAACAACTAGTGACAGAAGGTTTAATTAAAGAACGAACAAGTAATTCTCAATACTTTGAAATTGCTAATAGTATTAAACCTTCAACTCATAAAAAAGATAGCTTAAATCAATCTGACGAACTAGATCAATTCAGACAATCTATTATCGGTATTTCTCTCAACTTATATGATCAAAATGATACGTATTTTAAATTTATCCGTAGTATTCTGACAAATAAGTCACGTAAAGTTAATTTAACAATAGATAGCCTGATTGAGTCTCAAAATAATATAAATGAATTTATGAAAAAACAAAACTTACTTAATAATAACGAATTATATTATTTAACGACCATTGAAGATACATTCCACTTTGCATTATTTACTGCTATTTCCGATTTAATCGATGAATTAGTTACACTAGTAAGTAATATCATTCAAAAATCAACTCAATATGATATATTAGTTGCTCTGCATAGTATTACTAATTTAAAGAATGATCTAATTGCCTTAACCTACAAACATGAACAAAAATTAACTCACTTTGAGAGTCTTATTAATGGCTATGCAAGAAATACTAATTTGAAAGCTTTGATTCATAAAACCATTAAAAATAATGTAAAAATGACAGAAAAAGTAGAAGACTCTTTACTCACTGAGCTTAAAAAATATAACATTAGCAACTTTTATAAAAGAGAAAATTTTAATAATAATCCTAATGACTTTCTCGATAAACTAATGATTCAAATAATTAGTAAGTTTTACAAGACACGTTTAGACAGTATTAAAGAAGGACCAAATTTATATTATTAATTCAATAAATATGCCCAACGATTCTTAAATCGTTGGGCTTTTTATTTATTAAACGTTATAGAATCAATGTCCTAAAATTCTCTTTCGAAATCTCAAACCTCTATTTTTCTTTGAGAGTAAAATAAAGTCCATATCACGTAAGTGATAATTTTAGGAGGTAGATAATAGTTATGAAAAGAAATAAAAGTGAATCACAGGAGAAGCTTTATAATTTTGTAATTGCCAAAGCTTT
>NZ_KV796863.1:0-2062 GCF_001809305.1 Staphylococcus sp. HMSC072H03 | reverse complement strand
TTAGCTATATTTTTTTACTTTGCAACAGAACCAATTCAACAATTTGCTTAATTTGATAACCTAACCCAAACGAAATAGATTTAGAATCAATCACTGTAATATTACCATCTACCATATGGCTCGCTTGAACAGCAGTATTATAAGTACCACTTAAGCCTGACGAAAGATGAATACTTATAATTTCAACGTCATCTTGAGCTAATTGCTCATATGTTTCAATAAATCGACCAATAGGTGGTTGACTTGTTTTGACGTCTGCATCATTTTCAATATGATCGATATACTCACTTGAAGAGATATCAACTTGATCAGTGTAAGATTTCCCGTCGATTGTCAGGCTTAATGGTATAACATGAATGTTATGTTGTTTTAAATATTCATGTGATAAATCAGAGGTTGAATCCGTGACGATAATTTGTTTAGCCATAATTGCCTCCTATTTCCCTTTTCTACGCACTAAATGTAAGAATGTATGCGGTATAGTATTTTTTTCATCTAGTTGACCTTCTACTGAAGATTCGACTTCCCAGTTTTCGAATGTGTATGGTGGAAAGAATGTGTCTCCTTGAAACTTTCCATCTATTACTGTGATATACATATCATCTACCTGGTCAATCATTGCTTCGTATAACGTTTGTCCTCCAAATATAAAAACATGACCAGATAACTCTTTAATTTCATCAAGAGAGTTTATAACATCTACCCCTTCATGGTGAAATGAAGCTTGGTTAGTGAGTACGACGTTACGTCTATTTGGCAATGGCTTCCCTATAGAATTAAAAGTTTTCCGTGCCATTACAAGTGTATTCCCAGTGGTCAGTTGTTTAATATGCTTTAAATCATTTGGTAAGTGCCAAGGTAATTGATTTTGGTACCCAATGACTCTTTGTTTATCGTGAGCGACAATTATTGATAATGTCATGGTATACCTCCTTTCTGTATGCGAAATATTAATGCATCTTTTTATACCGCAATAGGTGCTTTAATAGCAGGGTGTGATTCATAATTTATCAATTCTAAATCTTCATAATTAATATCAAAAATTGATTTATCTGTATTAATTTTTAATTGAGGTGGTAGATAACTATCTCTTGATAATTGTGTATGTATTGCATCCATATGATTGGAATAAATATGTGCATCTCCAAATGTATGAATGAATTCACCCACCTCAAGTCCACATTCTTTTGCAACAAGATGTGTCAGTAAAGCATAACTTGCAATATTGAAAGGAACACCTAAAAATATATCAGCACTTCTTTGATATAATTGACAATTTAATTTACCCTCTTGTACGTAAAATTGAAACATTGTGTGGCAAGGTGGTAATGCCATTGAATCGATTTCAGTAGGATTCCATGCTGAAACAATGTGACGTCGAGAGTTTGGATTGGTTTTAATTTGTTGTATAACTGATTTTAATTGATCGTAATGATTTCCATTTTTATCTTCCCAATCTCTCCATTGTTTACCATAAACATTCCCTAAGTTGCCATATTTTTTAGCAAATGCATCATCGTTTAGAATACGTTCTTTAAATTTTTTCATTTCTTCTTTATACTGCTCGTTAAATTCAGGGTCTTGCTGGGAACGATGTCCAAAATCTGTCATGTCTGGTCCATGATAATCATCAGACTGAACATAATTTTCAAATGCCCATTCATTCCATATATTGTTATTATATTTAAGTAGGTATTGAATGTTTGTATCTCCTTTAATAAACCATAATAATTCAGTTGCTACTAATTTAAAAGAAACCTTTTTGGTTGTAAGTAAAGGAAACCCTTTGGTTAAATCGAAACGCAATTGATGCCCAAATTTGGAAATTGTCCCGGTATGTGTGCGATCATCGCGTCTATTCCCTATTTCTAATATCTCTTCGCATAAGCCATGATAAGCTTCGTCGAATGGATTATACATGCGTACAACTCCTTATAAAAATATGTACTATATTAATAAACATTATACTAGAAAAGAGGTTCTGTTGCAAAGTTGAATTTATAATATGATTTTAACAAAATGGAGTCTTTTGTATGAACTATTTCAGATATAAACAATTTAA
>NZ_KV796862.1:0-3930 GCF_001809305.1 Staphylococcus sp. HMSC072H03 | reverse complement strand
CCCAGTATCCTAAATCTTTAGAAAAATCCCGCCATTCTTTTTCATAATTAAATACACTTTTTTTACATTCATTTATAAAATTTTCTATTCCATACTTTTCAATGTCTTGTTTTCCTTTAATTCCAATTTTTTTTTCAACCTCTAATTCAACTGGTAAGCCATGGGTATCCCATCCTGCTTTTCTTTCTACATAAAAACCTTGCATAGTTTTTAATCTTGCAACTAAATCCTTGATTACTCTTCCAAGAACATGGCCAGCATGAGGAAGGCCATTTGCAGTTGGGGGGCCGTCATAAAAAACAAAACTTTCCTGTCCTTTTCTATTGTCAATTGATTTTTTAAATATCTTTTGAGTATTCCAAAATGCTGATATTTCATTCTGGGTGTTTAAATATTTCTTTGTCAAAACTTTTCAGCCTCCTAAAGTATCACTTATTTCGTTATTTTTACTATTAGTCTTGGTGAATTTTCATGAAATTCATTTCCTTTCATGTCTCCATAGAAAGATATATTGGATAAAGTAAAGTTATAATACAAACTACTGCAAATTATATCATTAGTAGTATATAATTTAAATTTTAATTCTCTTGAAAGGTCTTTGCTATATTCGTTATTTTTATAAACATCCCATGTTGAAACTATACTATTATAAATTTTATTTATTTTAATAGTTTGATTAACTTCGTAATCTTTGAAGTTGAAAATCATTTGTTCTTCAAAATTTTTATAGAAAAAGGCGGGGTTCATCAAATCTATAATTAAAATACCACCTTTTTTTAAGGAGGTATAACTATTTCTTAACAAATTTTTTAAATCATTTTTTTTATATCCGATAGAAGTATTTAAATTAAGAATTAAGTCGACGTGATTTTCTGGGAATTCTTCATCTAAAGATTGTCTTTTACCTAAAATGCCATTTTTTTTATATGCAAAGTTCAACATTTCCTCAGATTTGTCAAAGCTAATAACATGATGACCTTTATCTATCAAAAATTTAGAATGAAAACCACAGCCACAACAAGTATCGATGATTTTTCTTTTCTCTTTTTTTAATGAAGGAACAATGTGACTTAAGTTATTAATTTGCTTTTGACAAAATTCAACATAATTTTCTGATATTTCATTGTTCTGCCAATCAATATAAAAGTTATCAAAGTAATTTGTATTTAGCCGATTCATTATTGCTCTCTCCATTCCTGTATACTTTTACTAATAATAGTGCAGACCCTTTTTACATCATTGATAGATAAACGATTATGTAAGGGTAATGTAACTAAACCTTTAGAAACCTCCTCTACAATTGGTAATAAGTTTTTTGATTTATAATAACTAAATTTATGTAAGGGAGTATAATGGAAACTAGTCTGTATCTTCTCATTTCTAAGATCAGTAATCATTTTTTCTTTCAAAATAGGATTTTTTACAAATATAACAAAAATATAATTAGAACTATCAGTATTATTTGTTAGAAATGGAATAGTTATTTCTTTATAACCCAACAATAATTCTCTATATTTGTTTACTAAATTCTTTCTGTGTATTTTGTTTCTTTTCATATTTTTAAATTGAGAAATACCTAAAGAAGCACGTAGATCATCCATTCTATAGTTGTAACCTAAGTTATTTACATCATATGTAGAAATACTGGAATTATATCGATTCCATGTCTCTGTAGTCATACCATGTGTTCTTAAAGAACGGATTTTTTCATGAAAATCCTTATTGTTAGTAGCAATTACTCCGCCTTCACCTGTTGTTATATTTTTATTAGGATAAAAACTAAAACAAGCTAGATCTCCATAAGTACCTAAAGATTTATTGTTGTAACTACTAGTAATAGCATGTGCAGCATCTTCAATTAAATATAGATTGTATTCTTTTGCTAATTTAGAAATTTCTTCAATATTGTATGTATATCCAGCGTAATGAACGATAATAATTCCTTTAGTTTTGGATGTTATATTTTTTCGTATTTCTTCAATTGACAATATTAAATTATCCTTAGATTCTATATCAGATATTATAGGAGTTGCCCCGGTATATTTTACAGCGTTTGCTGTAGCTACAAATGTTAATGCGGGGACAATAACTTCATCTCCATAAGTGAACTCGCAACATAAACAAGCTAAATGTAATGCTGCAGTTCCACTAGATACAGCAGATATGTAATTTATACCAAGTTCTTTTGCCCACATGCTTTCAAATTCTTTTACTTTTGGTCCCATACTTAACCAATTAGATTTCATAGTTTCACATACAATTTCAATATCTTTCTGACTTATATCTGATGATGAAACTTCAATGTCCCACATAATATATCCTCCTATAAAAATATGGATTTAGCTTTTTTTAAATCTTCCCAAGTTCCTGCGTCTATCCAAACTCCATTATGAACATAAGAAGAAATAGAAATATTATCGTTAATTAATTTTTCTAAAAAATCAGTCATTTTAAGATTTTTATTTTTAGGTACTTTTTTTATTATTTCTTTATTAAAGATGTAGCATCCACCACTGATATAGTTTTTTATTTTAGGTTTTTCTTCTATCATTGTTATATTTTGATTTTCATTAACAGTTAAAACACCAAAAGGAATACTTGTTGTTAAAGGTATGGTTAAAATTGTTACTAAACTATCATTTTTATTATAGAACTGATAGAAATCTTTGAAATTTACATCAGTTAAAATATCCCCATTAATAACTATTAAATCATCATCTACGTTTTTTAATAAAGATAGAGGACCGGCTGTTCCTAAAGGTATATCCTCCTTTATAATATATATATTAATTTCTGTTTGCCTATATTTTTTTATATGTTTTTCTATCTGAAAGCTTAAATACCCTACGCTAATATAAATATCGTATATATTAGCATCTTTTAAAAATTTTATAATTCTATCTAATATACTAATACCATTGACTTCGACTAGTGGCTTTGGGATTGTTTTAGTCAATGGATGTAATCGTTCACCCTTTCCACCTGCTAATATAAATGCTTTCATAAACAACCTCCTTCTTACTTTCTAAACACTAGATAAAATAGTTATTGCTTTTTTCTATGAAGTTTTTATCTTTTTTGTAAAAAAAAGCGATAGTATTTTGAATTCCTTGCTCCAAACTAACATTACTTTTCCATGATGTTAATTTTGAAATTGTAGTGTTGTCACACAATAATTCACTAACTTCACTTTTAGAAGGACGTATTCTATTATCATCTCTATTTACATATAGATTTTTATTCAATAATTTAGAAACTATATCAATAATATCTTTTATCGAGTAAGAATAACCACTTCCAATATTTATTGGGGCACCTTGATTCGTAGTCTCTTCTAATAATGCTAGTAGTCCTGATGTAGTATCGTCTATATAATTAAAGTCTCTTAAAGAATCAATATTTCCTAAACTTAAACTAGAACTATGTAATGCTTGTGAAATAATTGTAGGAATAATAGCTCTTCTTGACTGTCTAGGACCATAAGTATTGAATGGGCGTGCAATTGTTACAGGTGTTCCATATGTTTTATAAAAAGATGTTGCTAAAGCATCTGCTCCAACTTTTGAAGCAGCGTAAGGTGACTGTGGCTGTAACGGATGGGCTTCATTTATAGGAGTATATTGAGGAGAACCATATACTTCACTTGAAGACATTTGTATAACTCTCTCAATGGTACCTTTTTTATTTACAGAGTTTAATAAATTTAACAAACCTTTTATATTAACATCAAAAAATGATTCACTATTTTTATATGAATAAGGCACTGATACTAAAGCTGCAAGATTATAAATAATATCTGCATTATTTGTAGCTTTATCTATAGATTCATAATTCATTATATCTCCAAATTCAAATTCAATTTCTTTTAACACATCCTTAGGTAAATATTGCAAATTATTGGTTCTGTTGCAAAGTTGAATTTATAGTATA
>NZ_KV796861.1:0-69242 GCF_001809305.1 Staphylococcus sp. HMSC072H03 | reverse complement strand
AGGCTGAGGTTTTGCCATTAAACTACACCCGCAATATATAATGATTGGAATTGATTTGGTGCGGCCGAGAGGACTTGAACCTCCACGGGATTTCTCCCACTAGGCCCTCAACCTAGCGCGTCTGCCATTCCGCCACGACCGCTGGCAAAACGCAATAATCTATTGATTATCGAGAACAGTATTTATTGTAAATGATTTGTAATAAAAAGTCAATAACTTTTTAATATTATTTTAAACAAATTTACTATTTTTTAATGTTTACGTCATTCATTAATACAACGATAACTATAATACATACTTTTTAAACATAAGTCAATAGTTTTTATTAAAAAGTTTAAAAACCTACAACATTGTAGGTTTTTAAAGGACATTGTTATATTAGTAAAGTCTTATTGTTCATATTTAAATTTATTTATAAATACATCTTTAATTTCAATTTACTTCCACATTTACCACATCTCATTTTATCAGTATTAACTTTTCTAATTCTTAGATATGTAGTTTTACATTTACAACATTGATATATATAATTTGCTCTTTCTTCATAGCTTTGAATCGGCTGACAAAATCTTGGTGCTTGAACTTTATTGCTTAGCATTTTAAAGTCATGATCCTTATGTTGATAACCTTTTCCGGATAAATGTAAATGATAATGACATAGTTCATGCTTTATGATATTTATTAAAGCCTCTTTTCCAAAACGAGAAAATTGCTTCGGATTAATCTCAATATGGTGTGTAGATAATACATATCGTCCGCCTGTTGTTCGTAATCGAGAATTAAAATACGCTTTATGTTTAAAAGGTTGTTTAAAATACTCAAGTGAAGTTGTTTCTACTAACTTTTGAAGCATTTTATTATTCATTAGGATTAATCATAGTCAATGATACTTTTTCTTTATTTTTATCAATATTTAAAATCCAAACATCAACTATATCTCCTACACTAATAACATCCATAGGATTTTTAACATATTTCTTTGATAATTTTGAAATGTGAACTAAACCATCTTGTTTAACACCTATATCTACAAATGCTCCAAAATCTACTACATTTCTAACCGTTCCACTTAACTTCATACCTTTAGACAAGTCTTCGATTGATAATATGTCAGATTTTAACTGTGGTGTTTCATAGCTATCACGAGGATCACGATTTGGCGCTTTAAGAGATTTTATAATATCTTCTAGTGTTGGTTTGCCTATTCCAATTTCGTTTGATTTTTCTTCAATATTAATATCGCTAAGTGTTTGTTTAAGTTTATCTGAACCTAAATCATCAATTGATAGTTGTAAACTTTCTAAAAACTGATATGTCGCTTGATAACTTTCTGGATGAATAGATGTATTATCTAATGGTTCTTTACCATTAACTATTCTTAAAAATCCGATACTTTGTTCAAACGTTTTACTACCCAAACGTTTTACTTTGCTTATTTCGGAATGATGCTTTATAGATCCATTTTCTTCACGATAATCAATTATATTTTGAGCAATGGTACTTGATAATCCCGAAACATATTGAAGTAAAGATTTTGAAGCGGTATTTACATCTACACCTACTTGGTTAACTGCAGTTTCTACGACAAATGTGAGAGCTTGTTCAAGTTCTTTTTGGTTTACATCATGTTGATACTGTCCTACTCCAATAGATTTAGGATCAATTTTCACTAATTCACTAAGCGGATCTTGCACACGTCTACCAATAGACACTGCACTTCGTTCTTCAACTTGAAACTCTGGAAATTCATTTCTTGCTATTTCAGAAGCAGAATATACAGAAGCTCCTGCTTCATTTACGATAATAAATTGAGCATTTAGTTGATATTTTTTTATTACATTTGCTACAAATTGTTCCGTTTCACGACTTGCTGTACCATTACCAATTGCAATTAATTCAACATTATTTTCAGTTATCATTCTAACTAATTCTTTTTCTGCCAATTCTATTTTAGATTTTGGAGGATGAGGATATATAACACTTTTAGCAATAAATGTTCCAAAAGGATTAATAACAGCTAATTTACATCCAGTTCTAAATGCTGGATCGACACCTAAAATTTGTTTACCTTTCATAGGAGGCTGTAATAATAAATGTTTTAAATTTTCACTAAACACTTCTATAGCGTGATGCTCTGCTTTTTCAGTTAAATCATTTCGAATTTCTCTTTCAATTGAAGGCAAGATTAAACGTTTTAAACTGTCTTTAATTGCAGACTCAATATATTCAACTAGTTGATGAGCTTTTTTTACTTCTTGCGATTGTATAAATGTTTCTATTGAAGTAGTATCAAATTCAATTTTAATTGACAATACTTTTTCTTTTTCTCCACGATTCATTGCTAAAATTCGATGATTAACTATTCTTTTTATAGGCTCAGAATAATCATAGTACATACTAAATATCTCTTTTTCATCATTTGCTTGTTTTTTCTTTGTTGTCACAATCTTTCCTTGATAATAAACGTCTTTAAGTAAACGTTGTCGATACTTAGGATTATCCGAAATACGTTCAGCAATAATATCTTGAGCACCTTGAATTGCCTCATCAACTGTTTTAACTTCTTCACTTAAATATTTTCTAGCTTCTTCATTTACATTCATACTTTGTCCTTCTATTAAAAAGTGAGCTAATGGTGCTAATCCTTTTCGTTTTGCTTCAGTTGCTCTAGTTTTCTTTTTTTGTTTAAAAGGACGATATAAATCTTCTACACGTTGTAATTTTGTTTGTTGAAGAATGTCTTGCTTTAATTCATCAGTAAGTAAACCTTGTTGTTCAATATTATGTATAACTTCTTCTTTACGTTTTTGAAGATGCGCTACATATTGATATTCATCAGATATTTGTTTAATTTGAACCTCATCTAAACCACCAGTTGCTTCTTTTCGATATCTGGCAATAAAAGGTACTGTGTTATTTTCCTCTAATAGATTTAATACAGCTATGACTTGTTTTTCTAAAAATTGATATTTTTTTACAATATCATTAATTAATGTCTTTTCCATGTTATAACCACTCTTTGTATATAAATTCTCTTTAATTTTAACATATCTTTATTTTTACATTACATTTTTAACAATAAAAGGAGCGCCATAGAATTCAATATGAACTCATTGGTCGCTCCTCAATTTCATTGCTTAGCAGCTTGTTGTAATTTTCGTATTGCAGTTCGTTGTAATCTAGATACATGCATTTGACTAAGTCCAATACGTTCACCAGTTTCCTTTTGACTTAATCCTTCAATGAAAGTACATTGAATAATTTCTCTTTCTCTATCAGATAAGATTGGTAAAATACGTTCAAGAATCATTCGTTTTTCAGTAAGGTCGTAATTATCATCTTGTTGACCCATAATATCTAACAATGTAACTGTAGATCCATCCTTATCTGCTTCAATTGAATGATCTACGCTAAGTGCGTTATAGCTTTGACCCATTTCCATGGCTTCTAATACTTCTTCTTCATTTACTTCTAAACGGTTCGCAATTTCTAAAATTGAAGGAGAACGTCCGAGTTCATTCGTAAGTTCATCGCCCACTTTTTTTATTCTTGGACCAATTTCTTTAATTCTTCTAGGAACATGAACGCTCCATGTCTTATCTCGTAAATATCTTTTAATCTCACCAATAACAGTTGGCACTAAGAATGCTTCAAATTTGCGATCGAAAGATATATCAAATCTGTTAATAGCACCTATTAAACCAACCATACCCACTTGAACTAAATCTTCATGATGTGATTGTCCTTTTGAATACTTATATGCTAATGATTCAATTAGTTTGCGATAATGTTTAACTAATTTATCTTGCGCATGAGGATTTATATTGTCTTGGTGTTCTTTAATCCATTGGTTAATTTGTTCAGGTGATATCTCATTAACTGATTTCGACTCTTTCGTCATTATTTGGCACCTGCTCTTTTTTTATATACTTAATCATACTAATTGTTACACCAGACTCTTTTGAAACTTTTACTTCATCCATTAATGATTCAATCAAAAATAGCCCTAGCCCACCTTCACGTAAGAAATCGATATTTTCGTTTTCTTGGTAAGGCCCTAATTTTGATTTTGTAGATTCGTAGTCAAAACTTTCACCTTGATCTGAAATAATAATCTTAATTTTGTCATCAAATAATTCAAAACAAATATTAATCATACCATTTTGTTCACTATGTTTATACGCATGTTTGACAGCATTAGTAACCGCTTCACTTACTGCAATTTTTGAATCTTCAATATCATCGTATGAAGCACCTGCTCTTGTAAATACTCCTGATAAGGTAAGGCGAATTAAACTTACATATTCTGCTGAGGCAGGTAACTTCATTTCAATATAATCATTTTTGAGTGACAAATTACTCTACCTCCGTTCCTTCATTAACGTGCATTAAATCTTTTAAACCAGTAATATCAAATAATCTACTAATTCTATCTGTGACACCTAAAATATATAATTCTTTATCATTTTGATTTAGAGCCTTTAATGTTCCTACAAATAAGCCTAAACCCGTTGAATCCATATAACTTACATTTGCTAAGTTCACGTGAATATCATGATTTCCTTCTTGGCGCATAGGCACAAGTACTTCTTCTAACTCGGGTACTGTATATACGTCTAACTCTCCACCAACAATAACTTCATAATAATCATCATGGGTTATCGTTTCTATATTAAGATTCATTTACTTACACTCCTAATCTTTTTCGATATGTATACTATAGCAACTATACCCATTATTATTATAATATAATCAAAAAATTAAATAATTAATTCACTCTTTTTATTACTAAAATTGTCATGTCATCTCTTTTTTGCGTATTTTGTATTTTTAAAATGGCTTCATATAAGATTTGAACAATATCTTGGGGATGCATATGCTTATATTTTCTAATTAAATTAAGAACAGTATCTTTTGCAATAAACTCCCCCTTTTTATTTCTAGCTTCTGTTACACCATCAGTAAAAATAATAATTAAATCATCTAAATATATTGGAATTTCTTGTTGACTATATCGCGTATGTTGACTTACACCAAGTACTCTTCCTCGAACTTCAATTTCTTCAAATGTTTCAGTTTCAGCTCTATAAATGTATCCTGGTTCATGACCTGCTGAACTACAATATAATAAGTGATTCATTTCTTCATATAGTCCATAAAACATCGTGACGAACATATTTTGATTAACATTTTTTTCTACCACACGATTGAGTCGTTTTAAACCATCACTTGGTAATTGTGAATGACCATAGGAATCCATTCCAAATTTAATCATACTCATTGCTAATGCTGCTGGAATCCCTTTCCCTATAACATCTGCTACAGCAAAACTCATCGTACCATCTCTATGATCAATTAAATTAAAATAGTCTCCACTTACTTTTTGAGCAGCTACTGAAATAACACCTATTTGTATACTATCAAACTGTGGAATGTCTGTTTTTAACATCGTTTGTTGAAGTCTAGAGGCTAAGTCAATTTCTTTATCGTGGAATTGCATTTTATCAACTAAATTTTGATAATCTCTATAGCTATATCCAAAGCCTTTTACTACTTCTTCTAATACATCTAATGTATCTAAGATTTGAGATGTTTTTAAATTTAAAGAAGCAATATACGTTTTATGTAAATCAACAACATCTTCTGGTAGAATATCCTTTTTGATTACTTCTTCAGTGAATTCATCGCACTTCTTTAAAAATTGTTCTTTATTTTTAGTAACCAAGCTCTCATCTATAAGTTGCTTATAGTTTTTTTTAAATTCTTCCACGAATTTTGCCTCCTTACTTCATAGCTGATTAAAATATGTTTAAATATTGTCTGACACAATACAACATTTTAAATTTATTCATTAATATCAAATGTATATTATTCTAAAATAACTCTTCTACTTAAAAAGGGAGCAAGACAGTATTCATTTTGTGAATATGCTGTCTTACCCCCGCAAGGTTAATTGAAATTGAAAACTTGAGTTAAATATTTTCAATTCAGTTAACTACTGCGATATCTCTAAATAGTCATAAACTTACTCAATACTATCATTGAATTCAACTGAATTTAGTCTAATTAAAACTTTTCAAAAGTACAATTGATTTATTTCAAAAGTTTATTTCATATTTTTTGGATTATACATATAAAATACTAATTTTTTTGAGGACGAACATCGTGTAAACCTAAACTGATATCCAATGCATCGTCAACTTCTTTCATTTTATCTTCTGATAAATATGTAAGTTTCTCTTTCAATCTTTTTTTATCTAATGTTCGTATTTGTTCTAAAAGAATGACTGAATCTTTATCTAAACGATATTTTTTCTTTTCTATTTCTACATGTGTTGGTATTTTCGCTTTATTAATCCTACCAGTAATCGCAGCAACGATTACTGTAGGACTATATTTATTACCAGTATCATTTTGAATGATAACTACAGGTCTTACTCCCCCTTGTTCAGACCCTTGAACTGGTGATAAATCAGCTAAATATACATCGCCTCTTCTAATCATTCACTTTTATAATTAGATGTAAGATATGATTCGTTACAATCACAAGCTTCACATTCTAATGGAAATGCTTCTGTTGCTAGGGAGAGGTTTAAATCGGCCATTTGGACATAGCCCTCTTTTAATGATTGTTCAAGACTATGGCTTCTATTCTGATTAAAAGTTAACATACTATGAACCTCCAATTGATACAAACAAGACATTATAAACTTTAATTTAGTTTTATAATAACAAATTTTGTAACAAGTGACTATACTAATTTAATAATTCATTTGTAACTTCAAATTTTTTATTTAAATAATATATTCTTGGAAGTCTGCGTCCTAAATTACATAAAACTTCATAATTAATTGTATTTTGTTTTACAGCTAATGCCTCTACTGCTTGTGAAGAATTTAAATTGTTATCTATTAAAATAACCTCATCTCCTTCTTTCACATCATCTGGTACACTAATAATCATTTGATCCATGCATACTCTTCCAATGATTTCACATTGCTGTTGATTGACATTTACGGCAAATCCTTGCATAGATCTTAAGAAACCATCTGCATATCCAATTGGTAAAACCGCTATTTTCATTTTTTCAGTTGCAGTGAATGTACTTCCATAACTTACAGAGTCTCCAGGATTTAAATATTTAGTTTGAACAACTTGAGTTATTAATTTAGCACTTGGTTTTAATTGAACATCAACTTCATTTCTAACATATTCAGAAGGATAATAACCATATAGTGAAATTCCAAGTCTTAACGCATTGCATAATTTACAATTTGCTAATAAAGCGCCCGCTGAGTTTTGAGCATGTATATATTTTGGTCGCTCTGCTTTTGTTACCAACTCTTCAAAAAATGCATATTGCTGTTTCATTGAATCACCAGGTTCATCTGCATTGGCAAAGTGAGTAAAAACGCCGTCAAAAATAAGATTTGGATGTTCTTTAATAAGATTAATGACTAACTGATACTCTTCAAGCGTTTTAATCCCTAGTCTTCCCATTCCTGTATCTAATTTCACGTGAAGATATACATGATCTGAGTTATCTTCTATATAATGAATCGCTCGTTCTAACCAAAACTGTGAAGGCACAGTTAAGGTAATGTCATATTGAATCGCTTTATTTATATCTTTCGGTGATATCGCACCTAAAACTAATAGTTTAGCATTTATATTATGTAAGCGTAATTCAATGGCTTCATCTAAAGTAGCAACTGCAAAAAATTGAGCCCCATTATTTTCTAAAATTTCTGCTATTTTTACACTTCCTAATCCATATCCATTCGCTTTAATTACAGGAATCACCAACTTATCACTTTGAAGTGTTTTAAAAATATTATAATTGTATAGAATGGCATCAAGATCTACATTTAAATATGTCGGTCTATAAGCAACATCTGACATATGAAGTCCTCCTTATTTAAACTTATAAAAAATTGATATGATTTACTTTTCTAATATTACTTCACTCATTGCGTAATGTTGTGTATGCGTAATCGAGACATGAACAATAAAACCAGGATATTCGATGCAAGGTTTCCCCTTTTCATCGTTATAACAATCAATATCATTAAATGCTACCGTTTTTCCTAACCCTGTTCCTAATGCTTTACTAAATGCTTCTTTAGTTGCAAATCGTCCTGCTAAAAATTCTAATTTTCTTTTATCATTTTTAAAAGAGTTAAATTTTTGCTGTTCTTGCTCTGTTAGTATTCTATGTATTAATTTATCACTTTGTTTAATATACACGTCTTTTATTCGGTCAATTTCAATTAAATCAATACCAATACCATGTATCATATCCACACCTCACTTAATTATCCTTTATCATTCATATAGTTCGTGTTTTCTATTTTGAATCATTTGTTTTAAATAAATCGCTTCTTTTTTTGCAATTAGTTCTATATTGCATTCTCCACCTGCAGTAGATAAATGAAGATGTGCTAATTTATATTTTCTCATTATGAATCCTTCTATGACTTCTATATTTTGTATTCTATAAAACGGTATCATATCTGTTTCAACAGTTATGATACCTTTTCTAATATGAATCTCGTTTTCATCATAGTAATAACTGAAATAATGATATCTCAGAAGCGGAATAACAATAATAAATAGTATGATATAAAGCAATATAATGACTATAGAAATAATGATATTAATTGAAAGTTTTGATATATGAGTAAAATAAACATCTATCATATTGAGTAGAAATAAAAAAACAGTAATAATTATAAGCCCTATCAATGATGTGATTCTCATCACCTTTAGACCACTCGTGTTCATAAAACTATGTTCATTCAATCTTAGACCCTCCTAAATAGGTCTCAATATTTAATTGAACCTGTTTTTCAGAAGCATATTTAAGCTTAATATCTTCATTTACCGCACCCTTAGCTATAATAAAATGTAAATGTGCTAAATGGCTCTTTTCTAACAATGGATTTTGATTAACATTCATACCAATAATTTTATCCTTTTTAAAATAATAAGAATTAATATGCATGATACTTACTTGACGAAGTGCAATTTCATTTTTTCTATTGCATAATCCAGAAACAGATATATACACATACGCATGAATTGCCATAAAGATAATCATAATTATCGCTATCATATAACTCCATATACTCCAATAGTAAGCACCTATAGTTGCACCAAGAATTAATATGATACTAGGTATAAAAAAATGTCGATGATATCCTCGTTTTGGTACATTTTCAGTAATAGAGTTAAATTGCATTTCAGGAATTAATTTTCTAATAATAGAATATGCCTCTTTTTTATTAATAAATGGAAGAATCATAATTTTTCCATTTTCACTTACATCTTCATTAGATTTAACTTCTAAATCACTTGTAATAATAAAGTATATAGAGGTATATCCAAATAACTTTCTAATAAATGACTGTTTTTCTATAACTGCTTGTAATCGTTCAGTAGGCACTGTGATATTTTTTACATTTAGTAATCCATAAGTAATTTTCAACTCATTATCACGTTGTGTGATTGTATAGTTATAATAACGGAGAAAAACAATTAGAGTACCTATAACATAACAAAATATAAGTACAGTCAATATAATAATAGTCACTAAAAACGTCACTGACTGTATCCATTGAAAAAGACGAGACGTCCATTTTTCCCACGGGATAACATCTTCAAATGCACCTATAATAGGGGAAATAGTGGCGAATGCTACACCTATCACGCCACTGGTCAATGACATAAAAATCAACAGTTTATTAGACATTTTAAAAATTACTTTATTATTACTATTATCTTCAGATATTAATTCTTGTTCGCTATTATTGGGCTTATGATTAGTCTCTATTTCTTGACTATCTAACTGAAGTTGTCTTTTTTTAATTGTACGTTCAATCAATTCACTTTGTTGTTTCGAAATCGTTTCAAGTTCAATACCATCACTCGGCGTTTTAATTTGTAGTCGTACTCCACCTACTAATTGATTAATCAGTCCTTGTGTGGTATCTAAGGATTGAATTCGATTCAAATTTAATTCTTTGCGTTTTTTATTTAACCATCCAGATGTGACTATAAATTGATCATTTTCTATCCAATAACGCGTTAGACGTACTTTTTGAAATTGATTAATCATAGAAAAAAGAATAATCAATAAAAAGATACCTGGTCCAATATAATGTCTGATATTTGTAAAATCAAAATTCCATATATTAAATCCAATAAACACGATAATGACAAAAATGTTTTGCTTTATAACATTTATTAGACCCGTGAAATAAGAAATCGGATGTAGTTTTTGAGGTTTAAATATCATCATTACTACCTCGCATTTGTGATAAGATATGTAATATTAATCGTTCTGCTTCTTTATTAGAAACAACAGGTGTTGTGAGTTCATGACCTGCAGTTACAACAATGATTCTCTTAAGATTAAACTGTTTCAATAACGGATTTGTTTTAACCTTTAAAAGTTGTAACCTTTCAATTTTTGTTGTTTTGTACCTTTTAAAAATAAAAGTATTTAAAATTTCTATGTTCTTATTTTCTATATTATAAAATCTATAAGAGTATCTATTGATAGGTTGGAGAATAAAACGAATAAGAGAACAAATAGTTAACACAAGTAGAATATAAAAAATAAAATGTGGCCAGTGAAATGCTTTCCAACAACACAACCCACCACCCAAAATAATGAGCTCTATTAGTAACGTGACTCCACTTACTAACCAATGATATAAAAATGCGGATTTAGGACTTTTATGAAAAGAGTGATGTAATTGCACAATAAACTCCTTAACAATTTTTTTATATTATATCATACTATTTTTTAAAAATAATATGATAGATATTAATGTAAAAACCAAAACTGAATACTATCTATTTAAATACGATCAATTATCCTCTTTTTCTTTAAAATAATATTAGTATAAGCATTTATAAATTTAATAGGTAACTTATAATCAAAAAGAGCTTGAGACATATGTTTATACCTCAAGCTCAATCAAGCAAATTTATTCTTATCTATAACAACTATTTTTGTAAATCAGCAAACGTACGACCTTTGATAGATGTTTTTCTTTTATCTTGTCTATCTCGACGATCTTGTTTTTTACCTTTTTTCTTGTTGAAATTACCTTTTGATCGTTTATTTTTGTTATCAAATTTATTATTTCGTTTACCACCACGTCTTGATTGATTACCTTTATTATTACGACTCTTTCTTGCAAGTGGCTTTTCGAAAGTTAATTGAACTTCAACTTCATCGTTTGCTTCGACAAGTTCTTGTAATAATGAAGCTACTAATTCAGTACTATCATATTCTTCTAATAATTCACTAGAAATACGTTTTAAACGATCTTCACTCTCACGTGACATCCAGTTTTTAACTTTGTCTTTAATATCTTCTTCACGTGCTTTAAGCACTTCTTTACGATGAGGTGGTCTTAAAGCTTTCATTCTTCTGTCATTTACTTCTTCAATTTGACGAATGTAATCCATTTCAATTGGGTTAACAAACGTAACAGCAATACCTTCTTTACCTGCACGACCTGTACGTCCAATTCTATGTGTATAACTTTCAGTATCTTGAGGTATATCAAAATTATATACGTGACTTACACCTGAAATATCAAGACCACGTGCTGCAACGTCTGTGGCAACTAATATATCAATTTGATCGTTTTTGAATTTTTTAAGTACTTCTAAACGTTTGGCTTGTGTAATGTCTCCATGTAATCCTTCTGCTTTGTAACCCTTAGTAAGCAATGCACTTGTTAACTCATCCACACGACGTTTAGTTCTACCAAATACAATAGCTAACTCAGGTTGATGTACATCTAAGAAATTAGTAAATGTATCAAACTTTTCTAACTCTTTAACAATTGTATAGTATTCGTCGATTTGAGGATCAGACATTTCATTGTTTATTGTTTTAACAATTTGTGGTGACTTCATAAATTGTTGTACTAATGTCTGAATAGCTTTAGGCATTGTCGCTGAAAATAACATTGTTTGTCGTTGTTCAGCAGGGATTTTATCCATAATAAATCTCATATCATCAATGAAGCCCATGTTCATCATTTCGTCCGCTTCATCTAAAATTAAAGTATGAATATCATTCGTTTTTAATGTACGACGATTTAAATGATCGATAACACGTCCTGGTGTTCCTACTACAATTTGAGGCCCACGTTTTAACGCTTTAATTTGTCTATCAATTGGCATACCACCAAAGACAGTAACAACTTGAATATTTTGTCCACGACTGAATTCGCGTAATTGTTCAGCAACTTGCATTGCTAATTCTCTTGTAGGTGCTAAAATTAAAGCTTGAACGCCTGATTTTCCAACAACTTTTTCTATTAAAGGGATACCAAAAGCTCCTGTTTTACCCGTACCTGTCTGAGCTTGACCAAGGATATCTTTTCCTTCTAATGTATAAGGGATACTTTCTTTTTGGATCGGTGTTGGTTCTTTAAAACCCATTTCTTCTAGGGTTTTTACCGTTTTATCCGAAATCCCTAATTCTTTAAAATTTTGCAATATAATTCTCCTTTTAATTCTTTTATTTATCAATATACGTTTTTGTATATAAGGTCTTCTTATTACGTCAACTTCTATATAGTACCACCTAAAAATAGTTATAGCAATAAAGCAATTTTCATATCTACAGCAAATAACATTTTTAAGTAGAGTATTGGTTCTATTAAAATAATAAAAAGAAGTTGCTTTGAAACCTTTCATTTCTAAGCAACTCTTAATTATTATTAATAATTAAATTAAAGCATTTACTACTTCTTCAAGTTTATTACCACGTGACCCTTTAATTAACACTTTGTCATCAGGTTGTAAAATAGACTTTAAATAATGAGTCAGTTCATTTTTATCTGAAAAATAAGCTACATCTTCCACAAACTGGCCACCTGTACGACTTATAAACTTAGCATCATTACCGTAAGTAAGTAACGTATGAATACCTTTATTGTCCAAATAAGCACCTACATCTTCATGCATACGTTGACTATTTTCACCTAATTCTAAAGAATCAGCGAGTACAATGATTTTACGTCCATTCATATTACTTAACGTATCAATAGCAGCTTTCATACTTGTTGGACTTGCATTGTAAGCATCATTAATAACCGTAATTTGATTATTAGTAACATGTCGTTCCATACGCATACCTGTGAGTTGTACATTACTTATATTCTTTTGAATTGTGTCGTAATCTAAACCAAGTTCATGTCCAATTGCAATAGCGATAGTAGCATTTTTCATGTTGTGAATACCTAAAATTGGTAATTCATAATGTTCCTTGTTATTTATCGTAAATGCTATACCATCATTTTTACTATTTTCCACTTTACATACTAATGTATTGTCATGATTTAAACCAACACTAACAAGTTTAGCATCTTTCACATTTTCAACATGCGGTTTTAGAAGTGGTTCATCTCCATCATATATAAATGTGCCATCAGATTTAAGACCAATAGTAATTTCAGATTTGGCTTTAGCAATACCTTCTCTAGAACCTAAATCTTGCATGTGAGATTCACCAATATTTGTGATAACCGCAATATCAGGTTCCGCAATTTTAGATAACAATTCAATTTCATGGAATCCTGACATACCCATTTCCAAAATAGAAATTTCTGTGTCTTTGTCTAATTGAAGAATGGTTAAAGGTAAACCAATTTCATTGTTATAGTTACCTTGTGTTTTTTTGACTCTAAATTCGGTATGTAACACACTTTCAATCATATCTTTTGTTGTGGTTTTACCATTAGAGCCGGTCACTCCAATTACTTTTGGATTAACATGCTTTAAGTACGCTTTAGCTAATTGTTGTAAAGCAGTTAATGTATCATCTACCCATATAATAGGTCCTTGAATTGAATCGCTAATATCCTGTCCTTTTTCATAAAATGAAGCACCAGCACCATCTTTTAGTGCTTGTTCTACAAAACGATGACCGTCTACATTTTCACCTTTAAATGGAACAAATAACATCTCTTTTTCTACATGACGAGAATCGATAGTGACTCCTTTAATTTGATGTTCTAAATATGCTTCATCAATATCGCAAGATATCCATTTTTGAATTTGTTTTAAAGAAACTTCAATCATACTTAGGCTCCTCGCTTAATCGATAGTATATTTATTTTTCTTTTTATCTTCGTAACGTTCTTTAGCTAAATCAATTAGTTTAGTGATTAAATCAGAGTATGATAATCCCATATTTTCCCATAAACTTGGATACATGCTAAATGCTGTAAAACCAGGCATCGCATTTGTTTCATTAATGTAGATTTGATTATCTTCCGTCACAAAGAAATCGGCACGTACTAATCCAGAACAATCTGTAGCTTTAAATGCTTCTAATGCCATATTACGTAACGTCATTTGAACCTCTTCATCTAAATCTGCTGGAATTTGTAAACTGATTTTACCGTCTTTATATTTTGACTTATAGTCATAAAATTGAACATCTTTAATTACTTCTCCAGGCCATGTTGTTTCAGGATAATCATTACCTAAAACTGCGACTTCCACTTCACGTGCAATAATACCTTGTTCAATCACTAACTTACGATCAAATTGAAATGCTTCTTCAATCCCTTTTTTAAGTTCATCTTCATTATTACATTTACTAATACCCACACTAGATCCAAGGTTAGCAGGTTTTACAAATACTGGGTATGTTAATTTATCATTAACGAGTTTAATAATATTACCTTCATATTTTTCATATTCACTTCTTAAAAAACTAATATAAGGTAGTTGTGGTAAACCGCGATGTTCAAACAATTGTTTCATTACTAATTTATCCATCGAACTTGATGCAGCTAATACACCATTTCCTACATATGGTAAATCTAGCACTTCAAATAAACCTTGAATGGTACCATCTTCACCATTTGGTCCATGTAATAATGGGAAAATAGCATCATATTTACTTCCTTCCCCATTTTCTTTTAAAAGTAATGTAATTTCTCCAGGACTTATGTCTTCTAAATGTAATTCTTCAACAGTTTTAATATTTTTTGTAATATTTTCTTTTTTCTTCCATTGACCATCATTTGTAATATATATAATATCTACAAGATACTTGTCTTTATTAATCGCATTTAATACATTTTGTGCTGTTAAAATTGATACATCATGCTCAGCACTTTTACCACCATATACGATACAAATATTTTCTTTTACCATGTTTTATATCCTCCATCGAGAAAAATAATGACAAAAGCCATTTATAAATTGAAGTTTAATTACGCTTTTGTTTCTCTCATCATAATTATAATACTATAATGTATTAAGTTTAAATTGTTAATTATACTTTTCATTAACGATATGTAATTTAAATTATTCTTTCTAAATGTCCATATTATCACAGTATCAGTGTTTTTTGCATTTACCAATAAATAAAAATATGTATATTTCTTAAAGAATAGTCCATTCATGTTAATTGTTATTTTTTAGATTAAACTGCTTCGACTTTATATCATCTTCTATATTTTGTAGCATAATCATATAAAGTCATGTAAAATCTATATATACTATTCCATAGAATTTAAGGAGTTTTTTATGAAATATTCATCCCGTCAACAGCCTACAACACATTGGCTTCGAAAAATTGACTGGATACTTATAGCATTAATAATGATTTTAGCCATCATTAGTGTGACTACAATCAGTTCTGCTATGAGTGGCGGCCAATATAGTGCCAATTTTGGTATTCGTCAAATTATCTATTATATTTTAGGAGCAATACTAGCACTTATTGTGATGATTTTTTCTCCCAAAAAAATAAAAAATAATACATATATATGGTATATCTTCTTTTGTATCTTACTACTAGGTTTATTAATCATTCCTGAAACACCTATTACGCCTATTATTAATGGCGCTAAAAGTTGGTATGCTTTTGGTCCAATTAGTATTCAACCTTCAGAATTTATGAAGATTATTTTGATACTTGCATTGGCTAAAATCGTTTCTAATCATAATCGATTTACATTTAATAAATCTTTTCGTACTGATTTAATCTTATTTTTTAAAATCATTGGCATATCCCTAGTACCTATGATATTAATTTTACTTCAAAATGATTTAGGAACTACATTGGTTCTATGTGCCATTATTGTTGGAGTCATGCTAGTGAGTAGTATTACATGGCGCATTCTTGCTCCTATCTTTATTACTGTAGCCGTATTAGGAAGTAGCATTATTTTAGCCATTATATATAAACCCTCTCTGATTGAGAAAACGTTACATATCAAAATGTACCAAATGGGTCGAATCAATTCATGGTTAAATCCTTATGCTTATAGTAATGGAGATGGCTACCATTTAACGGAATCGTTAAAAGCTGTAGGATCCGGTCAATTATTTGGTAAAGGTTATAATCACGGAGAAGTATACATTCCAGAAAACCATACCGATTTTATTTTTTCTGTCATTGGAGAAGAAATTGGATTTATTGGAGCAGTGATATTACTTCTTATATTCCTAGCTTTAATTTTCCATCTTATCCGTTTAGCCATAAAAACAACTTCATCATTTAATAAGGTATTTTTAATTGGTTATATTTCTTTACTCGTCTTCCATATTTTGCAAAATATTGGTATGACAATCCAACTTTTACCTATTACAGGTATACCACTACCGTTTATTAGTTATGGTGGTAGCGCATTATGGAGTTTAATGCTAGGTATTGGTGTTATACTTTCTATTTATTACCATCAAAAGCCAGCGTCCAAAGATGCTTAGTAATAAATATATTTTAATTCAGTTAATAACATGAAAATAGTATAAAAGAGAATGAGACAAAACTCATTTTGACATTATCGTTCCACTTCGATAATGTATCTCCAACATATAAAAAAGTCTGAGACAACTAATAATGTCTCAGACTTTTTTCAATCACATATTATTTAAGTTCTTGAGTAACGGTTTTTGTGGTAGGCAAAGTATTAATAATGTCGAAACGAGATTTTGTTTTTTTGATATTGACGCCTAAAGATGATAATAATTTGACTACATTTTGTAACTTATCTGATTTGTTCATGGTATCTCACCTCGTTTTTTGACCTTCACTGATATACTACCCTAATTAGTCATGCTTTACTACCATATTTGAAAATTATTTTAAATTATTTAAGTTACACTAAAGCTTTTTATTATGAAAGTACTTTAAATCCAGCGTCATAAATTTCTTTTTCAATACTATTTAAATTAGTAGGTGTTTCATATTCAACATTAACCATATTTCTTTCTATATCGATTGATACCGTATGTACTCCAATCATATTTAACAAACGTTCATTTAACATTTGTGCTTGTTCCTTTGTTTCAATGTTATCTATAAATACAATATTACGGTTTAACATATTACAATCTCCTAACTAATCTTTCACTAGTTTTTGAAATGTCACTAGTAGTTCTTCCATTGCTTCTTCTTCAGTACCTTGATTTATTTTTTCCATAATACAACTTTTCATGTGATGTTCTAGTAACTTAGTAGCAACACTATTAAGTGCTGAACGTGTTGCTCTTATCTGAGTTAATACATCATCACAGTAGACGTCTTCATCAATCATTCTATTAATTGCTTTAACTTGTCCTTCTATTCGATTTAATCGAGATTTTAAATTTAATTTAACTTGCTCAGAATGATGGGCATGATTTTGATTTTCCAACTAATTCACCCTTTCAATAGCTTCTATATCATCGTATAATCTCCTCTTTATTACGTCAATTATACATTTTTATTTTAAAAATTAATCATACCATTTATTATAGTGCATGGTACAATATTTGTTAGTACATTAATTTTAAACGATTTAGGAGGTTCAATTAATATGGTAGAGATCGTGCAATTATCTTTCTCATATTCTTCTTTAATTATTAACATCATATTAATCACTGCCTTTATATTAAACTTGATTTTCGCATTTATCATTATCTTCATGGAACGTCGTAGTGCAGGTTCAATTTGGGCGTGGCTTTTAGTTCTTGTATTTCTACCGATAGTAGGATTTATTTTATATCTATTATTAGGGCGTCAAATACAACGCAAACATATTTTTAAATTAAAAAAAGAAGATCGTAAAGGTTTAGCTATGATCGTTGATGAGCAATTAAATGCGCTTGAAAAAGATGATTTTTCTAAAGGTAATCATCAAATTGTTAAGTTTAAAGAAATGGTGCACATGTTACTCTATAATAATGCTGCATTCTTAACTACTGATAACAGTATAAAAATCTTTACAGATGGTCATGCTAAATTTGACGCATTAATTGAAGATATTCAGAATGCTAAAGATTATATACATATTCAATACTATATTTTCAAAAGTGATGGTCTTGGACGTCGTATTTTAAAGGCACTCGAAGACAGACTTGAAGATGGTATAGAAGTTAAAATGTTATATGATGATATGGGTTCAAGAACATTACGCAAGAAAGATTTGAAACAGTTTAAAGACAAAGGTGGACACGCAGAAGCCTTCTTCCCTTCCAAATTGCCCTTAATCAATTTAAGAATGAATAACCGTAATCATAGAAAAATTGTAATTATAGATGGCAAGATTGGCTATGTTGGGGGTTTTAATGTTGGTGATGAATACCTTGGTAAAGATAAAAAATTTGGTTATTGGAGAGATACTCATTTAAGACTTGAAGGTGATTCTGTCAATGCATTAGAATTAAGATTCATCTTAGATTGGAATTCACAATCAACACGTGACAATATCAGATATGAAGATAGATATTTTCCTGATGTAGATTCAGGCGGCGAGATTGGTGTTCAAATCGCTTCAAGTGGTCCTGATGAAGACTGGGAACAAATTAAATATGGCTATTTAAAAATGATTATGTCAGCAAAACATTCTATTTATATTCAATCACCTTATTTTATTCCTGATCAAGCTTTTATTGATGCCATAAAAATTGCCGCTTTAGGTGGAGTTGAAGTTAATTTAATGATTCCTTGTAAACCCGATCATCCTTTTGTTTATTGGGCTACATTAAAAAATGCCGCTTCTTTATTAGACGCAGGTGTTAAAATTTATCAATATAATAATGGATTTCTACATTCAAAAACACTCATTGTCGATGATGAAATCGCTACTGTAGGTACAGCAAATATGGATAATCGTAGTTTTACATTAAATTTCGAAGTGAATGCGTTCATTTATGACGAAGATATTTCTCTTCAACTTAAAAAAGCATTTATTAAAGATATGAAGGTCTCATATGAGTTGACTAAAGAATTATATAATCAACGTAGTACTTGGATTAAGTTTAAAGAAGGCATATCTCAATTATTATCACCAATTCTTTAAACTCATTCAATACATGTTTTTAAAGGAGTAGTTTATGAATCAAGCAGAACAAATATTATTAGCTAAAGAATATATGTACCAATTTCATAAAAATGATTACTCTGGACATGATATTGCACATATTGAACGTGTCACATTATTAGCTAAATATATTGCCAAACAAGAACATCAAGGCGATTTTCTTACAATAGTATTGTCAGCTCTATTGCATGACGTCATAGATGATAAATTGACTGATAAACACCATGCTTTAAGCGAATTACATCAATTTTTTAAAAAAATAGAATTGGATGATACTGTTCAAAAGAATATTATTTTTATTATCAAACATTTGAGTTATCGAAATGGTAGAAATAACGATGTTACACTTCCAATCGAAGGACAAATCGTTAGAGATGCTGATCGCTTAGATGCAATTGGTGCTATAGGTATCGCAAGAACGTTTCAATTTTCTGGACATTTCAATGAGCCAATGTGGACAGAATCTCCCTATCACTCAATTCCTTCAGAAAAAGATATGGTTGATTTACCTCCTTCTGCTATTAGACACTTCTATGATAAGTTATTAAAATTAAAAAAATTAATGCACACACAAACAGGATCTCAACTAGCTGAAGAACGTCATCAATTTATGAAACTATTTTTATCTCAATTTTATAGCGAGTGGCACTTAGAAGAATAAAAAAAGTAGGAAAAGATAGATGATCTTTTCCTACTTTTTTATCGTATTATACTTATATTATTTTTTCTTCTTATTATTTTTAGAAACGACTTGCGTATTTTTACCTTTTTTATTTGAATTATTTTCTTTATGTGCCTCAACCATAGGTCCAATTTCTTGTTTTGCAACTTTTTCATAATGTTTATTTGCAAAGAATGTTTGAATAATTAAGAATGCCGCACTGACAGACCAATATAAACCTAGTGCCGAAGCTGAACTTAATGAAATCCAAATAATCATAATAGGTGAAACGATCATCATCATATAAGTCATTTGACGTTGTTCTTCAGGTATTTGTTTACTTGACACCCATGCTTGGATAAAGTATAACACACCGGCAATAATAGTAATCCAAATATCAGGATGTACTAAATTAAACCATAAGAAATGTGGATGTTCTGTAATACCGCCACCAATACGATAACGCAATACGAAATATAATCCCATAACGATAGGCATTTGAATTAAAACAGGTAAACAACCTAAAGCACTCTTCATAGGATTGATGTCATATTTTTTATAAACTTCCATCATTTCCTGATTAGCTGCCATTTTTTCTTCTTGAGTACGTGCACGTTTCACTTTTTCTTGTACACCTTCTACTTCAGGTTTAGCAATTTTCATTTTTTCACGCATCATATGACTATTTTTATAGTTTGATAGCATGAAAGGCAATAAGATAATACGAATAACTAATACTAAAACGATGATTGCAATACCATAATCATCATGAAAAACAGAATGGCCTAACCAATGTAGAATTTTAGCCATTGGTTCAACGAATGTATTGTAGAAAAATCCATTTCTATTACTAGATTTGGAATAGTCACATCCAGCTAAAAAGACCATTACCCCTAATAACAAAGGTAGTAGCACTTTCTTCTTCATTTTTACACCTCTATTGATATATTCACATAGAAATAATTTTATCATAGATAGGGTGTACTAGAAAACAAAAACTGAAAAAAAAGAGATATTTATTTGAAATAGTGCTTTAATTTATTAACAGTCTTGTCAATATTTTGACTATGTGTAATGACCGAAATAACTGACACACCATCAGCGCCTTCTTTAGCTATAGGCTCACAATTATCTTCAGTAATACCACCTATAGCAACCATAGGTAAGCTTGGATTAATATTTTTTAATGTTGCAATCATTTCAGGGCCTACAGGGGCACTTGCATCAGATTTTGAAGATGTCTTATACATTGGACCTACGCCTATATAATCTACGTGTTCTAAATCTGATTGTTGATATTCCTTTACGTTTCCTACACTTAATCCTATAATTTTATTTTTAAAACGATTAGCAAAAGAAGCAATTATTTCGTCATCTTGACCTACATGTATACCATCTGCATCAATCTTTTCAGCTAAATCCACATCATCATTAATGAGAAAAGGTACTTTATACTCATGGCAAAGTGTTTTCAATTCCTTAGCTAAGGCTTCTTTTTCATCCCCTACTAAAGCATTTGGTCCTTTTTCACGAAATTGAAATAAAGTAATTCCTGATTCTAATGCTGCTTTTAAAACATCTTTAATGTTTTGATCACCGATGATGTCTTGTGTTCCACATATAAAATAAACTTGTAAACTTTTTGAATCAAACATATTTAAACCTCTTCACGTTTTACAAATTGTTTATAAGTATCATAGTTAAGTTGATACATTTCATCAAGTAATTGAGATAAGAATGTTCCAGGTCCATTAACCTTTTCACTTTTTTCAGCAATCTCTGCGGCGATATTATAATAACTTACTGATTCTTCTAATACTTGTAATGATGGATGTGTATTTCTAAATAAAAATCCAGCAACTAAACCGCCTAATAAACAACCAGCGCCTGTGATTTTTGCCAGTAATGGAGAACCATTTGATAGTTTGACAATTTGATTATCTTGAATAATAACATCTTCTCTACCTGTAATAACAATTGCTGTTTGATATTTTTCATAAGCTTTTTTAGCAATTGTCACTACATCTAAGTCTGTTTCCCCATCAGTGCCTTTCATTGTAGTATTTGAATCTACTAAAGTAAGAATTTCAGATGCATTTCCTTTAATCACAGAAACATTTATTTCAGAAAGAAAAGTTTCACAGAATTGTTTACGATATGTTGATGCGCCTACAGCAACTGGATCAAATACAATGGGTGTACCTTGTTGATTAGCAATTTTTCCAATTTCTAAAATATCTTTCTCATTTGCTTTAGTTAATGTTCCAATATTTATAAGTAGTGCCCCTGCTACTTTATAGAACTCTTCTGCTTCTTCTGGAGCTTCACTCATTGCTGGACTTGCACCAATACTCAAGAGTCCATTCGCAGTGAAGTTTTTAACCACATCATTGGTATAACAGACTACTAGTGGATTCTCTTGTCTTATCTTTTCTAAACTATTCATCGTCTAAACCTACTTTCTTCATATAAGCAAAATGGTTTACCGGGCCGCATCCTTGACCGATTTCAGGTGTATGTTCAATACTTAATGAAATAAATTTTTTAGCTTTTTTTACAGCTTCATAAATTGTTTTACCTTTAGCTAGTTCGGCTGTGATAACAGCTGAAAATGTGCAACCTGTACCATGAGTATGTGGCGTATTAAATCGCTTCTCTTCAAAAGTATAGACATCATCTTTAGTAAATAAAAAGTCTTTAGCATTATTTAAATCAGCAGAATGACCGCCTTTAATTACTACACCTTTACTTCCTATTTCATTTATAAATATATGACCTGCTTTACGAATATTATCTTCAGTATCAATTTTCAAGCCAGTAATTTCTTCAGCTTCTGGAATGTTAGGAGTAACGACATCCGCTAATGGTAAGAGCGTTTTCTGAAGATGTTTTTTTGTTTCATCATCCATTAAGGAATCACCACTTTTTGCTAGCATAACTGGATCGATAACATAGGGAATATTGCTATGATTTTTTAAATACGTTTGAATCAGTTCCATCGTTTCATGTGTAGCAATCATTCCAGTCTTAATTGCGTGAGGTAATTCATCATCAAATACGCTATCTAATTGTTCTTTAACCCAACTAGTTTCTAGATTATGGATATGTTGAACTCCTTTAGTATTTTGAGCCACAATACTTGTAATAGCAGCCATTCCATATACGCCACAAGCATGGAATGATTTTAAATCTGCCATAACTCCTGCGCCACCAGAAGGGTCAGTACCAGCAATTGTTAACGCAATCTTAGGTTTATTCATGATTTGCTCCTCCAAAATCCCATTCTTCATCAATGTATGCCATATTAAAGAAGTGACGTTCATGTACAGTACTTTGTAAAAATGCTTCTTTAATTTCTCTTTTTTCCTGTTCGGTACAATGTTCTGTAAGTTCATTTAACAAACGGTCAAATACTTCAATTAAAGGTGCCATTTCAGTGCTATAAAAATCAAGCCACTTAGTAGTAAGTGCATCTCTATTAAGATTTGAATCTTCTAATCCCCATTTAGCAACCACTTCATATACGTAAGGACATGGTGCCATTGCAGCTATAGTGTATGCAGCATTTTCGTGTGTATAAGCATGATAATACATATGTTTAATGTAATGATCTCCACTAGGTGGCCACACTTTTTCTTTTACAATTTCTTCATAAGGTTCATTAATATAGTCCGCTAAAATTTCATGGGCTTCTACTTCGCCGTCTAACATAAATTCAATTTGCTCTACTAAGAATTTCACTTCTTTCATAGTAGGTGCTTTAGGAATAAGTAAAGCATATAAATTAGTAAATTCTTTTAAATAAGAAGCATCAGCACGTAAGTATTGGCGTACTGCTTGTTTTGATAATTTTCCCTTTAATAAATCTTGAATAAAACCATCATTATAAATCTCTTCAATAATTGGCTTTGACGCTTGCTTTAATTCATCTGAAAAACTCATTAACTATTCCTCCTTAAATAAAAAAACTACATTTCAACGTAGAAATGTAGTCAATATTCAAAAAAATAGAATGAATGAATATGTATTACTACTTTCCTACGTTGGCATTAACCAAATCAGGTTATAAGGGTCTGAATGCTTCATCTCAGCCATGTTCCATGGCTCCCCTAGTAGTCTTTAGTTTAATTTAACCATAACAAAACCATTGTTATAATTCAAATAAAAAAGATATTCATTGAAATAAGTTTAATTCATACAACTATTATTATAAATATAATAAATAAAGAATAGTACAGAAATCTTTCTAAATTCAGTCATTACTATCAATATATATAAAAATGCCTAAGACAACTCATATTGTCTCAGGCACTAGTAAATTATTTATTAAGTTTTACGCTGTAACCCATTGAGATGGACCTGCAGTATTATAAAGTTTTACTGCCGCAGCATCTTGAACACTTTCAGGTGCTTGTGCTGGTGATACACCTTTATATTGTGCTGGTGCTACTGAATCCCAAGTAGATTGTAAGAATTGATATTTACCTGCTGCACCAGAAGAAGGGTTGATGGCATGAATATCTCCACCTGATTCGCGTTGAGCGATTTGTTGTAAATGACTATTTACATTTACAGATGAACCACTTGTTGATTGTTTAGGTTGATTTGTAGTTGCATTAGCAGGTGCTTGTTGTGTTTGAGTTGCTTGTTTAGTTTGTGTTGTTTTTGGTGCTTGTTGTGTTTGAGCTTCATTTGCATAGTGTTGACTTACATTTGAAGTTGAAGCTGATTGATTTATATGATTATAATTATTATTTTGGAAAGATACATTTTGTGCTGATTGAGTTGAAGCTACATTTTGATTAGCACTATTTACAGTTGAACCGTTTGATGGATAATATTCCCATTTAAAATATGTTCCATCTGACCAAAAATGATAAGTTTTACCATTTAAATTAAATTGGTAATTATAAGCTCCTTCTTGAATAGGATGTTGATTTAATGATTGATCGTTAGATTCCGCTAATTGAGCTAATTTTTCTTTATTAATTTGATTTTCACTTGCATCAGCATGACTTACGTTTCCTGCTACTAATCCTAAGCCTACTGCTAATGAAGATGCAATAATTGTCTTTTTCATAATAGTATAATCCTCCTAAGTCATTTGTTTTCTTAAATATTTTACGGATACTACTCTAACATCTAAAAAAGCTTAGCAGGTTACAGTGAAATAAAAAAAATATACTTATTTTACATTAAAATTACATAGATTTGTAAATAATTTTTCTTATATATATACTATAAACACTTTAATGGCAGTGTTTATTAGATATATAATAAAAGAACCAACTGTAATTACTTTGTAATATTTCAGAAAAATACACTGTCTTTTTTATCATTCAATGAATGAGTTGTATCTAATGTCTTATACATAGTTAAAGAGGTCGGAATATTTATACCGACCTCTTGAGTATATTTGAGTATAATTGAAAGACTTATTTTATATTAATTGGAAAGGTTTGGAGTATTAAAAATAGAGAGTTTTATTTTATATTCATTAATTCGAGATTATCAAATGGATAAGTGTCTGTATTTAGTGAGCTATCTGAGAGTTTTTCATTATTTAATTTAGGGGACATAAATTTAATTGTTTCAACATATAATTCTGTGACAAAGTGAGTTTGTTTTTCCTTTTCATATTTACGAGAACGCATTTGGCCAGTAATACCTACTAAAGATCCTTGAGAAGTATATTTTTCAATGTTGCTGGCCATCTTACCAAATGCTTTACAAAATATATAATCACACGCTATTTCATCATTTTCATCTTTATAATTACGTTCAGTAGCCACACTAAACGTTGCGATTTTCACCTCCTCATTATCATAAATTTTTGCATCTTTAGTCATACGACCAACGATTACTATCTTATTTAACATGTGTCACCTCCTTATATCGTTATATTAAATAGAATTGAATATAACGTCAAAAAGCTATTTTTTTAGATTTCTTCCCTTTTTAGTATTAATATCTGATATATTTAAGAAAAATATTAAGATATGAGACGACTTATTTAACAAAAAAACAATAATCATATAATTTAAAAATGTTTAAGAGTATGGGAGACATGTTATGAAGACTTTTAAAGCAGTTCGATTCCAAATAGTAAGCGATGATAACAGGATTTCAGAATTTGAACTTTATGATGGTGTTATTATAAATAAAGAGAATAGTGGTACAGGTTGGCTCCTAGAAATTGTAATTTCAGATACACATTATGATATCATGCAAAAATTTTATGAATCACAAACAGTATTAGATATCAGAGTAGTGATTACTAGACCTTCTAACGATCCAGCATTGTTTGATGCAACAATAAAACATATCTCTCTATTTGAAAGGAAAATATCAATTATTTTCGAGTGTCATATTTATACACACCGTCAGGTATACGCAGAAACACTATTAGAACAACTTATTGATGAAGGATTATCTGGAGAAGAATTAAAAATTACATTTAACAGAATGATGCAATCTAAACCGAAATTAAAAGAAGAAAAATTTGAAAGATAAAAATAGAGTAGTAACGAAATGAATGATTTCGCTACTACTCTTATTTTAATTACGCATCTTGAATAGCAAAAGTAAGTTCACAACTACAAGCAAGTTGTCCATCAACAGTAGCTTTTGCTGTACCTTTTCCAATAGGACCTTTAATTTTTGTAATTTCAACTTCTAACATTAAAGTATCACCAGGTGTCACTTGTTTTTTAAATCTACATTTATCAATCCCAGCAAATAATGCAATTTTACCTTTATTTTCTTCACTATTTAACATAGCTACCGCTCCAGTTTGTGCCAAAGCTTCTGTAATGAGAACACCAGGCATAACTGCATAATCAGGAAAATGTCCTTGGAAAAACGGTTCGTTTCCTGAAACTTGTTTTAAACCTACACAACGCTTTCCTTCTTCATATTCAACAATACGATCAATAAGTAAAAAAGGTTGTCTATGAGGAATGATTTTTTTTATTTCATTATAATCAAAAATTGTTTCCATAACTATTACCTCAAATCTATTTAAAAATTAGTCATCGACTCTTTTGATATCTGCACCAAGTGATTTTAACTTCTCATGGAAATTAACATAACCACGATCTAAGTGTTTAAGTTCTGTCACTTGAGTTGTACCTTCTGCCACTAAACCAGCCAAAATAAGAGCTGCGGCTGCTCTTAAATCCGTAGCTTTTACTTGAGCACCTTGTAGTTGACTTTTACCTTCTATTTTAGCACTTCTACCTTCTACATTAATATTAGCATTCATTCTTCTAAATTCTGCAACATGCATAAATCTATTTTCAAATACTGTTTCAGTTACCACTTTATGGCCTTCAGCTGTTAATAATAATGCCATCATTTGTGATTGCATATCTGTAGGGAAACCTGGATGAGGCAGTGTTTTAATATCTACAGGTTGAAGTTCACCATTTGTAGTAACATGTACACCTTCCTCATTAAAATCGAGGTTAACTCCCATTTCTTCTAATTTATAAATTAAACTTGTCATATGTTCTTTAACAGCACCTTTTACAAAAACATCTCCTCTTGTAATTGCTGCTGCGATAATAAGTGTACCTGCTTCAATACGATCAGGTATAATTGCATGTTCAACGCCCGTTAATTTTTCAACACCATGGATAGTAATGGTATCTGTACCAGCACCAACAACGTTACCACCCATTTCATTGATATAATTAGCTAAATCTACAATTTCAGGTTCTTTAGCTACATTTTCGATAACTGTTTTTCCTTGTGCTAAAGAAGCACCCATTATAATATTTTGAGTTGCACCTACACTTGGAAAATCTAGATGAATATTTGCACCTTTCAATCCCTCTTTAGTGCTTGCGTATATATTTCCGTTTTCTAAATGAATTTCTGCACCTAAGGCTTCAAAACCTTTGATATGTTGTTCAATTGGACGAGCACCAATTGCACAGCCACCTGGTAATGCAACGATTGCATGACCTAAACGTGCTAATAAAGGTCCCATTACTAACACACTTGCTCTCATTTTACTCACATATTCATAAGGCGCTTCTTCATTTAGTGTAGCAGAAGCATCAACTGTAACTGATCCGTTTTCTTTATCATAATCCACTTTAGCATTTAAAGTAGATAAAACATTATTGATAGTAACAACATCACTTAAATCTGGCACATTGGTTAATTTACTTTGTCCTTCAGACGCTAATAACGATGCTGTAAGGACAGGTAATACAGCATTTTTAGCTCCTTCTACTTGAACTTCACCAGTAAGGCGATTGCCTCCATTTATAATTATCTTATCCATATTAATCCTCCACATTAAACTCCTATTTCTTATAACATTTCCCATTTTGAATTACTTATTTAATTAGTATATCTACATTTTTAGTTAATTAGTAGAAATTCATTTTTTAAAATAAATATTTAATTTGTGTAGAATACTGTAATAAATCCACGATAAAGTTACTTACTGCAGTACCCATTAAAATTGCTAAGAAAATCATACACACTTGTAGTTGTGTTGAATATCCTTTTTTAAAAAATTGATCTAATCTGAGAGAATGTAATGCCCAGTACGCAATACATATACATATTACATGTAAAAATAGATGTATTATTGCAAATTGTCCAACATATTCCATTCTTTTCTCTCCTTAAAGATTTCTGTAATATATTGTACATTAAAAAAGTTAATAATGATACATAAGAACGTTACGATATTTAATAAAAGTAACTAAAATAAAAATTTAAAGTTATTATCATTCTAAGTTCTTTTATGTACAATAAAAAAAGAGCTTGAAACACCATTAAATGTCTCAAACTCTTTTAATATATTAAGAATAATTAACTAAACCAATAATATTTTAATATCTGTTACTTTTTCATTAACCATTCTCACTAAATTGAAATAATATATTCATCATAAATATTATCCCACATCATTTAATTTAATCATTATTTTAATTCAGCTACACGCAGACGGTTTTCCGCTCTAGCTAATGCGCGTTTAGCTCGGTTAATGTCACTGTTATCCTCTTCATCTAAATGAGACTGAGCTCTTTGACGAGCCAACTTAGCTCTTTCTACATCAATCTCACTAGCTGTTTCAGCTGTTTGAACAATGACAGATACTTTATGTTGTCTAATTTCAACAAAGCCACCACTAACAGCTATATACTCAGTACCATTCTTAAACTTAACTTTAATATGGCCTATCTTTAATGCGGCAACTGTCGGAATATGTCCACTCATGATACCTATTTCGCCCGCAGTAGTTTGAAATACAACGAGTTCAACATCATCTTTTTCGTAGACTGAACCATTAGGAGTGACAATATCAAGATTTACTGTGTTCATTATCTTTACCTCCTAATTAGTTTAAACTTCAACACCCATATCTTTAGCTTTAGCAATAACATCATCCATACTTCCAACTAAACGGAACGCATCCTCAGGAATATGATCATATTTACCATTTAAGATATCTTTAAAGTCCGCTACAGTTGTTTTAACTGGAACATAAGAACCTTTTTGACCAGTAAATTGTTCAGCCACATGGAAGTTTTGTGATAAGAAGAATTGAATTCTACGCGCACGTTCTACTGTTAATTTATCTTCTTCAGATAATTCATCCATACCTAAAATTGCAATGATATCTTGTAATTCTCTGTATTTTTGTAATGTAGATTGAACTTCACGTGCAACTTCATAATGTTCTTGTCCAACAATAGATGGTTCTAAAGCTCTAGAAGTTGAAGCTAATGGGTCTACCGCAGGATAAATACCCATTTCAGTTAATTTACGTTCTAAGTTTGTTGTTGCATCTAAATGCGCGAACGCAGTTGCTGGTGCTGGGTCAGTATAGTCATCGGCAGGAACGAATACTGCTTGAATTGAAGTGACTGAACCTTTATTAGTAGATGTAATACGTTCTTGTAATTGACCCATTTCAGTTGCTAATGTTGGTTGATAACCTACAGCTGAAGGCATACGTCCTAATAATGCTGAAACTTCAGAACCAGCTTGAGTAAAGCGGAAAATATTGTCAATGAATAAAAGTACATCTTGACCTTGTTCATCACGGAAATATTCAGCCATTGTCAATGCAGATAAAGCAACACGCATACGCGCACCTGGTGGCTCATTCATTTGTCCAAATACCATGGCAGTTTTATTGATAACGCCACTATCGCTCATTTCATAGTATAAGTCGTTACCTTCACGAGTACGTTCACCTACACCAGCGAATACAGAAATACCACCATGTTCTTGAGCGATATTATTGATTAATTCTTGAATTAATACAGTTTTACCTACACCGGCACCACCGAATAAACCAATCTTACCACCCTTAATATAAGGTGCTAATAAGTCTACAACTTTGATACCTGTTTCAAGGATTTCTACTTCAGTAGACAATTCATCAAAATTAGGTTGACGACGATGAATTGGATCACGTCTAACAGAACTATCTATTTTTTCATTTAAATCTATTGTTTCTCCTAAAACGTTAAACACACGTCCAAGTGTTTCTTCACCTACAGGAACACTAATATCTTTACCAGTATTCACAACCTGCATACCACGTTGAACACCATCAGTTGAATCCATTGCAATAGTACGAACAACATCATCACCTAATTGCAATGCAACTTCTAATGTTAATTTGAATGTGCCATCATTTTTAGGGACTTCAATAATTAGGGCATTATTAATTTCAGGGACTTCATTATGTTCGAATCGAACATCAATTACAGGACCCATAACCTGAGTTACACGGCCATTACCCATGTTGTTTCCTCCTTTAAAATATTATTCAAGTGCGGCAGAACCACCAACAATTTCTGTAATTTGTTGAGTGATTTCAGCTTGTCTCGCTCTATTATATTGTAATGATAAGTCATCAATAAGTTCAGTTGCATTATCAGATGCATTTTTCATTGCAGTCATACGTGCTGCATGTTCACTAGCCTTAGCATCAAGAATCGTTCCATAGATTAAACTTTCAACGTATTGTGGAAGAATAACTCTTAAGATTGAGTCTTTATCTGGTTCAAATTCATATGACGACATTTGACCTTGGCCTTGACTAGAATCTTCTTGAGATAATGGTAGAACTTGTTTAACAGAAGGTTTATTTTCAAGAACACTAACATAGTGGCTATAATAAATCTTAAGTTCATCAATATGTTCTTCACTGAATAAGTCAATCGCATGCTTAGCGATAGCTTGTATTGATTTAAATGAAGGTTGATCAGGTACATCAACAAGTGAACTTTCAACTTCATAACCTCTATTTTTAAGGAAATCAACACCGGATTGACCTAAAACAATAATGCTATATTCATCACTATTTGTATGTTTTTCTTTAATGTCATTGACTAGTCGTTTAAGCACATTCGAACTATAAGCACCCGCTAATCCTTTGTCACTTGTAATAACCAGGTAACCACTACGTTGAATGTGTCTTGGTCTTAACATTGGATGACTTGAATTTTTACTTGCGCCTGCAATAGCAGTTATCGCATCTTGCATTTTTTCCATATAAGGTTCGAATTGCTTAGTATTTTTTTCAGCTCGACGTAATTTAGAACTTGAAACCATGTTCATCGCTTTAGTAATCTGTTTCATTTTTTTCGTCGATTTAATACGACTATCTATCTCTTTAAGAGAAGCCATTATCTCACCACCTTTTTGATTTAAAGTTTAGTTATTCAGACTTGCTAAAACTTTTCTTAAATTCATTAATAGCTGATTCAAATTTAGCATCATCAGGAAGGTTACCAGTTTCTCTGATTTCTCCTAATAATTCTGAAGCATTTGATTTAGACCAACTATTTAATTCATCTTCAAAACGTGTAATGTCTTCTACAGGAATGTCATCTAAATAACCTTTTGTTAAGGCATAAATAATTAACACTTGATTTTCAACAGGAAGTGGTTTGTTTTGATCTTGTTTTAAAACTTCAACCGTACGTTTACCACGTTCTAATTTTCTAGCAGTATATTCGTCTAAATCAGAACCAAATTGTGCAAATGATTCTAACTCACGATAAGATGCTAAATCTAAACGTAATGTACCGGCAACTTTTTTCATTGCTTTAATTTGTGCTGAACCACCAACACGTGATACAGACTGACCGGCATTGATCGCAGGTCGTACACCTGAGAAGAATAAATCAGATTGTAAGAAAATTTGTCCGTCAGTAATTGAAATTACGTTAGTTGGAACATATGCAGAGATATCTCCAGCTTGTGTTTCAATGATAGGTAAAGCTGTAATTGAACCGCCACCTAATGCATCGCTTAATTTAGCTGCTCTTTCTAACAATCTACTGTGTAAGTAGAAGACGTCCCCTGGATATGCTTCACGACCTGGAGGTCTACGTAATAATAATGATAATTCACGATAAGCTGCTGCTTGTTTAGTTAAATCATCATATACAACAAGTACATTTTTTCCATTAAACATGAACTCTTCACCCATTGTTACTCCTGAATAAGGGGCAATGTATAATAATGGTGCTGGTTCCGCTGCTGATGCAGATACAACAATTGTGTAGTCTAAAGCACCAGCTTGACGTAATTTTTCAACGTTTGCACGTACTGTTGAATCTTTTTGACCAATAGCTACATAAATACAAATTGTATCTAAACCTTTTTGGTTTAAAATTGTATCAATACCAATCGTTGTTTTACCTGTTTGTCTATCACCAATGATTAACTCACGTTGTCCACGACCAATTGGTACTAATGCGTCAATCGCTTTAATACCAGTTTGTAATGGTTCATCAACTGATTTACGATCCATAACACCTGTTGCTTTTTGCTCAACAGGGCGTGTCTTAGTTGAATTGATAGGACCTTGTCCATCAATTGGTTGACCAAGTGGATTTACAACACGTCCGATAAGTTCTTCACCTACTGGCACTTCCATGATACGGCCAGTACGTTTAACTTCGTCGCCTTCTCTAATTTCACTATAAGGTCCTAAGATTACGACACCCACATTTGATTCTTCAAGGTTTTGTGCTAAACCAAGCACTCCATTTGAAAACTCTACAAGCTCACCAGCCATACAATCATTTAATCCGTGAATTAATGCAATACCATCACCAATTTGAAGGACGGTACCTACATCATCAACAGACATTTCTGACTCATAGTTTTCAATTTGTGAGCGAAGTAATGCACTGATTTCTTCAGCTTTGATGGCCATCTATGTCACTCCTCTTTTTTAATTAACTCTTTTAAATTTACGCTCTATTTGTTCTAAATCATTTTTTATACTGCCATCTAATACAGTAGTCCCAACTTTTGCTCTAAAACCGCCAATTAAGTTAGGATTTATTTTAGTTGTAATATGTACTTTAGACAATTTAGTTTTGTTAAGAATTACTCTTTCAATACGAGATAATTCTTCTTCATTCAATTGATATACAGATTCAACCAAAGCATCACCTTGATTATAATGATGGTCATACAAATGTTTAAATTCTTTAAAGATAGAATGGATAAGCGCTAAATGACGATTATTTGCTAAAATCATTAGCATATTTTTTAAGTAATAGTTCGCATCCCCAAATACAATACCTGCGAATTTACGTCGTTCAGAAGCAGGCTGATTAGGATTTGAATCAATTGCTTTTAAATCATCAATGTAATTTAAAGTTGCATGACTAACTTCTTGTAATTCTTCATACATTAAATCTAATCGATCTTTATCTATAGAGACATCAAATAAAGCTTTAGCATATTTTTTTGCTACATCTGCCATTATTTATCGCCTGCCTCTTTAAGATACTTATCAACGAGACCTTTTTGATCTTGTTCTGAAATTTCTTTTTGTAAAACTTTAGAAGCTATTAAAACAGATAACTCAGAAACTTGATTATTAATATCTGCAAGAGCGCGTTCTTTTTCACTGTTGATTTCACTTTGTGCTGTTTCAATCATACCGTTTGCACGTTCATGTGCATCTTTAATAATTTCTTCATGTTGTTTACGTGCTTGAATTCTTGCATCTTCAAGAATATGATGAACTTCATCTTGTGTTTCTTTAAGTGTCTTTTTATTTTCTTCTTCAAGTTTTTGTGCATTCAATTTTGCTTCTTCAGCTTCGTCAATATCTCTATTGATATCGCGTTCACGTTTATCCATTACTTCTTTTAATGGACCCCAAGCAAATTTTTTCAATAACGCTAATAGGATTATAAATGTAATAATTGTAACAATTGTTGTTCCCCATTCAACGCCACCTGTAGTTGCACCTAAAACAAATGAATTAGTTAATGCGTTCACTGGCATTTGACACTCCTTTCATTATTAATCATCACTTTGCCACTAAATAAAACGAATGGCGAAGATCAAAGAGACTTCGCCTCGAACATTTCTTATCTGAATAATGTCATGAATGAGATAACAACGCCGATGATTGGTAATGCTTCAACTAAACCAATACCAATGAACATAATACTCATTAATTGACCACGTGCTTCTGGTTGACGTGCTACACCTTCAACTGTTCTAGAAACAATAAGACCGTTACCGATACCAGCACCTAATGCTGATAAACCGATTGCAATTGCTGCTGCGATTAAACCCATATTAATAATTCCTCCTAAAATGTTTGTTTATGTTAATGTGCGTCCGCAACTTTATGGGACATGTAAACCATAGATAGCATAATAAAGATATATGCTTGGATTGTACCGACAAAGATTGAGAATCCTTGCCATATAATTAAGCCAGGAATACTAATTATCCAGCCCCAGCCGTTTTGGAAAAACAGGCCAGCTAATAGTGATAATAGTAACTCACCAGCAAAAATATTACCGTAAAGACGTAAACCTAGTGTTAATGTTGAAGAGAATTCTTCAAAGACATTAATAATTGCTAATGGCCAGAAAGGTTTAAAGTAATTACCAACATATGCTTTTGTTCCACGCATTTTAACACCATAGTAATGTGTTAATAAAATCATCATCGTAGATAACGTCAACGTTACAGTCGCGTCAGCAGTTGGAGATTTCCACCATAAATAATGATCATGTGTAACAATTGCAAATGGTAAACCTAGCATATTGGCAACAAAAATAAATAAAATTAATGTTACCGCCAAGAAGTGAAATTGACCACCTTTTTTCCAAGCCATGTTACTCTCAATAATGCCTCTTACAAAATCGAAAATCCATTCGATAAAGTTTTGTTTGCCACTAGGTCTTTTCTTAAGATTACGCGTACAAACAATAGCTATTATAAAAACAATAATAGCAGTAATAATAAGCATCATAATACTTGCTAAGTTGAAAACAATATCAAATCCAAACACATTCCAACTTACGAGTGGGGATTTGTGATCCATGTACTCACCTCTTTCTGTATATAGTTTACTATTTTAGCAAGAGAGGGCGAAAAATGATTAATACATAAGAAATCATAAGGCCTATCATTATACCAATGATATTTACATTCTCTTTAAAGACAACCCATACTATACATGCAATAATTGCGACTAAGTATCTCCATACATTACCTGTAGAAATATGTATATTATCTGGTTGTTTTGCCCTAGAAAGATATATCTCAAAAATGTATGTGTTGATTAGAGACCCAAGTGTCCCAATTATTAAGCCTAATAAAAAAGAATTAGATTTAATAAAATACAAAATACTTAACAATATTAAAAAATAAATGTAATATTGAATGAATTGTCTAAATATGATGCTGAACCGTTTCATTCTTTGTGCCTCCAAAACTTATGACAATCATGGAAACCGTTCCACTCATACAATTTCAATAATAATATAGGGTAATTTATGTGTCAATTCTATTCAAATTGTTGTTTAATTTAACACCAATATTGTCATAAAATGTTCACAAATAAATCAACAATTTTTTAACTTTTCAAATTCTTTAGGTATTTCTTCAGTTAATCCTAAATAGTATTTAATACTATCACATATACGTTCAGATGCCTTTCCATCTCCATAAGGATTTTGAGCATAGGCCATATTATTATAAACTTGTTTGTTCTTTAATAATTTTCTTATTTCTTGATACACATGTGTATACTCTGTTCCAATTACTTTTAATGTTCCAGCTTCTACACCTTCAGGTCTTTCAGTTACATCTCTAAGAACTAAAACTGGTTTATTTAATGATGGTGCTTCTTCTTGAATGCCTCCAGAATCAGTCAAAATTAAATAAGCATGATTAGCAAAATTATGAAAATCGACAACATCTAATGGTTCAATAAGCTCTATCCTTGGATGATTTTCTAAATAAGCGTATGATAGTTTTCTAACTTCGGGATTCATATGTAAAGGAAAAACTACTACAACGTCTTCAATATCTTCAACGATATCTCTAACTGCTTTGAAAATATGTTCCATAGGTTTTCCAATATTCTCTCTACGATGAACGGTCAGCAATACAATTTTTTTATTTTTATGCTTTTCTATCAACTCAGAAGTATAATTTTTATTAATTGTAAAATTTAGTGTATCAATGGCAGTATTGCCAGTAATCACTATAGATGTCTTATCTTTATTTTCTTGAATTAGATTGCGTTTTGCACCAATAGTAGGAGCAAAGTGTAAATCGGCAATGTTACTAACCATCTGCCGATTTATTTCTTCTGGAAAAGGCGCATATTTATTCCCACTTCTAAGACCAGCTTCTACGTGGCCTACAGAGGTATGATTATAAAATGCTGCTAATGCGCCAGAAAAAGTAGTTGTTGTATCACCATGAACAAGTACCATATCTGGACATTCTTTTTTCATAATTTGCTCAAGTTGAATAATAGATTTAGCTGTTATTTCTGAAAGAGTTTGCCCTTTTTTCATGATATTCAAATCATAATGTGGTTTTATGTTGAATGTTTTTAAAACTGAATCAAGCATTTCTCTATGTTGAGCAGTTACAACAATAATTGGTTCTAGCATTGAATCTTTTTCAAGTGCTTTAACTAAAGGTGCCATTTTAATTGCTTCCGGTCTTGTACCAAAGACTGTCATAATCTTTCTCATAATATTTACTCCTATAGTACTATTTAGTACCAAATAATCTATCCCCAGCATCTCCTAAACCAGGTGTAATATATGCTTTTTCATTAAGTTTTTCATCTAAAGCTGCAATATAGATATCAACATCTTCATGAGCTTCTTGCATTTTTTCAACACCCTCAGGTGCGGCAATTAAACACATAAAACGAATATTCTTTGCACCTCGATTTTTTAGTGAATTGATTGCTTCGATTGCTGAAGCGCCTGTAGCTAACATTGGATCAACTACTATAATTTCACGTTCATCGATATCTTGAGGTAATTTAGCAAAATATTCTACTGCTTTTAATGTTTTAGGATCACGATACAAACCAATATGTCCTACACGAGCAGCTGGAACTAAGTTTAATACACCATCTGTCATCCCTAATCCTGCTCTTAAAATAGGTACAATTGCTAATTTTTTTCCAGCTAATCGTTTTGCTGTCATAGTTGTTACAGGTGTTTCAATTTCTACATCTTGCAATTGTAAATCTCTTGTAACTTCATATGCCATTAGCATACCTACTTCATCAACAAGCTCTCTAAATTCTTTTGTTCCAGTATTTTTATCACGAATGTAACTCAATTTATGTTGAATGAGTGGGTGATCAAATACATGTACTTTACTCATAATTCATTTCCTCCATTTATGTTGTTATTCATATAGCGGATATTGGTGAGTCAATTGTTTTACTCTATCACTAGCTTCTTTCAATTTTGCTTGGTCAGTTGAATTTTTTAATGCTGTACTGATAATTAAAGCTACTTCTTTAAATGCTACTTCATCAAAACCACGCGTCGTTGCAGCAGGAGTGCCTAGTCTAATTCCACTTGTAACGAATGGTTTCTCCTGATCAAAAGGTATTGTATTTTTATTACATGTAATACCAATTGAATCTAATGTTTCTTCAGCCTGTTTACCCGTTAAATTAACTGATTGTTTCACATCTACTGAAATTAGATGATTATCTGTACCTCCTGAAACAATTCTAAATCCTTCATTTTGAAGTGTTTCAGCTAAAGTTTTAGCATTTTTAATGACTTGTTCTTGATACACTTTGAAATCTGGTTCTAAAGCTTCTCCAAAAGCAACAGCTTTTGCAGCAATCACATGTTCTAGTGGTCCACCTTGAATTCCAGGAAATATTGTCTTATCTATCTCTTTTTTATACTTTTCCTTGCAAAGAATCAGGCCTCCACGTGGTCCTCTCAACGTTTTATGAGTTGTACTGGTAACAAAGTCAGCATATTCTACAGGATTAGGATGTAATCCAGTTGCTACTAAACCTGCAATGTGTGCCATATCAACCATTAATTTAGCACCAACTTCATCAGCAATTTCTTTAAATTTCTTAAAATCTAATTGTCTAGAATACGCTGACGTACCAGCTACAATTAATTTAGGCTTATGTTTCTGTGCCAATTCACGAATTTCATCATAATTAATTCTTTCAGTTTCTTTATCCACGCCATAATCGATAAAGTTATAAAACTTACCACTAAAATTAACTGAAGCACCGTGAGTTAAATGACCACCATGACTTAAATTCATTCCAAGCACAGTATCTCCCATCTCTAAAGCAACTAAATACACTGCCATATTAGCTTGAGAACCTGAATGGGGTTGTACATTTGCATGTTCAGCTCCGAATAAAGCTTTGATACGTTCAATAGCTATTGTTTCCGTAACATCAACATATTCACAACCACCATAGTAACGACGACCTGGATAGCCTTCTGCATATTTATTTGTCATTACAGATCCTTGCGCTTCCATTACCGCTTCTGAAACGAAGTTCTCTGAAGCAATGAGCTCAATATTATTGTTTTGACGGTTGTATTCATTTTGAATCGCTTCATAAATAATGTGATCTTGTTCTTTAATATAAGACATATATTCCCCTTCTTCCTTTAGAACTTATTCATATTTAGCTCTTTCTCCACCAATTTTTTTTGGTCTTGAAGTAGCGATTGTAACTGTAGCTTCACCAACTTTTTTAACGCTTGTTCTCAACGGAACACAAACATGATTAATGTGCATTCCAATAAGCGTTTGACCAATATCAATACCTTTAGGCACTTTTATATATTCAATGACTATTGGATCTTTCATATGTTGATAGGCATATGTAGCAAGACTTCCTCCTGCATGAACATCTGGTACAACAGTTACTTCTTCCATAGTAAATGGATTATAATCTTCACGCTCAATTGTAATCGCCCTATTAATATGTTCACAACCTTGAAACGCAAATGAAACGCCCGTTTCACGTTTTATACGTTCCAATTCATTAAAAATAGTTTCAGCAACTTCCATTGAACCAACTGACCCAATTTTTTCCCCAATTACTTCAGAAGTTGAACATCCTATCACACAAATCTCATCTTTTTTGAAAAACGATTGAGTTTTCAATTCATCCAGTAAAGTTGTAAGTTCTTGCATATTATTTCACCTCACTTGCAAAGATAAAAAGAAGCATAGCTGACAAGCTATACTTCTTTATTATAACTTATTTATTACTCAACTTATACTATTAGCGTAATATTTCTCTTTATTCTTCGTGTTTCAATTTGCTAATAAGAGAATATAATTGATTAAATGTGTGACGATAGGTATCTATGCTACCGCCAAATGGATCATCTATTTCACCTGTTTCTGATACATACTCACATAATGTATAAATAGGATATTCTGTCCCAAATTGACTGATTAACTGTCGTTTATGACTATTGGTCATCGTTAAAATTAAATCACTTTTTAAGTCATCTTGACTGAATATTTGAGATACAGAGGGTTCTGGTAAATTATTTTCTAAAATAACTTCTAATGCTTCAGGAGTAATGGATTGTCCATTCATTGCAAATAATCCACGTGATTGAATAGAATCGTTAGGTAGAAGCGCTGTAGCTATACTTTCAGCAATAGGACTTCTACAAGTATTTCCAGTACATACAAATATTATCTTCATAATTCTCTTCCTTTAACTATTTGATTTCCCGTTGCTTTTAGCATACGATTCATAACTGCTTCAGAACCTTCAATATTATCAAAAGTATAAATAAATGCTTTTTTTATTCGTTCATCATCATCAATGTCATGTAAAATTTTATATAAGTTATGATTAGCCCCTTTAACATCTCTTTGATTTTCACAAAGAGAGATAAATATACCATCTTTAGGTACATACTTTTTCATACTAGAAGGTAAAACAAATGCTAACCCTGATTCATTTAACTCAGAAATAGGTTGTGTCAATTCAGTTAACATATATACAGGTGTTTTAGGTGCATAGTGTTTATATTTCATACCTGGTGCTATGGGACGTTCTAATTGATTATAATCATATTGAATGACGCTGTGAGGTACCACCTGATTAAGCATTGTTTGAGTAATTGATCCTGGTCTTGCTATTCTAAAAGGAAATTGGGTACAATCTAAAACTGTACTCTCCAAGCCTTCTTCACTTTGATCGCCATTCACAATACCATCTATTTTTCCATTTAAATCATTATAAACATGTTGAAATGTCGTTGGAGAAGGTCTTCCACTTATATTTGCACTGGGTGCTGCGATTGGTAAATCAACATATTCTAATATTGCTCTTCCAATTGGATGACTTGGCATTCTTACAGCAATAGAATTAAGACCACCTGTCACTTTCTCACATAAATATCCTTGTTTTAAAGGAAGAATAAACGAGATTGGGCCAGGCCAAAATGCATTCATTAATTTCTTAGCTTCCTTAGGGATAGTTGATACAAATGCATCCATTTGTGATTGCTTGTAAATATGAACAATCAGTGGGTTATCAGACGGGCGTCCTTTGGCTTTATAAATGTTTTCTACTGCCTGTTCATTTTTAGCATTGGCACCTAAACCGTACACTGTTTCAGTAGGTATCGCAATTAGGCCACCATTTTCATAAATAGTTTTTATTTCTGCTAATTGAGAAAACGTGTGGGGATCTTGACTATAATCTTTCATATTCCATATATTTGTTTTCACTTTGATCACACCTTTCACATATGTGAAATTATTAAAGAAAAAGAAGTGGGTTAGAAAATAATACATTTCTTTCCCACTCCACTATTACCACTTAAATGAAATCATTCTATTTAATCCGTTAATATCTTTCAAGAGATTTACATTCACATGCGGATATTTATTTATAATACGTGCTTTTAATATTTCTCCTTGATTATATCCAATTTCAAAAGTTACATAAGCCCCTTTATTAAGTACTTTTGGTAAATCATCTAGAATCATCTCATAAATTTCATACCCTTCATCCTCAGCAAATAACGCGATATGAGGTTCATACTTTACTACCGTATCTTCCATATCTTTCATCTCAGTTTGATCAATATAAGGAGGGTTTGAAATTAAGCCATCTAATTTAATATTTTCTTTAATAAGTGGTTTAAGGGCGTTACCTTTTAGAAATCTGATATCCGTTTTTAATTGATGTGCATTATCAGATGCTACCTCTAGAGTATCTTCAATAAGATCTGTGGCTATTACATTTAAGGTTGGATTTAGTTTTTTAAGTACAATTGCAATCGCTCCACTGCCTGTTCCTATATCAGCAATTGTACTTCCATCTTTACAATGCTCTAAAAAATGAAGCATAACTTCTTCTGTTTCTGGACGTGGAATAAGACATTGAGAATTTACTTGTAATTGATATCCATAAAATGATTGAAAACCAACAATATATTGAATAGGCTCTCCTAATAACATACGGTCTAATGCAAGTGAAAATTTTGCTTCTTCAGCTTGAGACATCTCATCATACATATGCATTAAATAATCAGTCCTAGACCATTTAAATAAGTCTAACATCAGCCATTCCGCTCTAGATTGCTCAAATCCTTTTTCTTTTGTTAATTCAATCGCTTCTTGTAAGGTATCTTTAAAGCTCGCCATTATTTAGTTCTTTCAGTTTTTCAGTTTGCTCAGAAAGTGTTAATGCATCAATAATTTCATCCAATTTACCTTCCATAATTTGGTCGAGCTTTTGTAAAGTTAAACCAATTCGATGATCTGTCACACGACTTTGAGGATAATTATAAGTTCGTACACGTTCAGAACGATCTCCTGTCCCTACAGCTGATTTACGTTGAGCTGCATACTTTTGTTGTTCTTCTTGTAATTTCATATCATATAATCGTGCTTTTAATACTTTTAATGCTTTTTCACGGTTTTGAATTTGTGATTTTTCTGAAGACGTTGCAATAATACCGGTTGGAATATGTGTAATACGCACAGCAGAGTCTGTAGTATTAACGTGTTGACCACCAGCACCACTTGAACGATACGTATCAATTTTCAAATCTTCATTACGCACTTCAATTTCTACATCTTCAACTTCAGGTAATACAGCTACAGTCGCTGTAGATGTATGAATACGTCCTCCAGATTCTGTTTCGGGCACACGTTGTACACGATGAGCACCATTTTCAAATTTCAACTTACTATAGGCACCACTACCTGAAACTGAAAAACTGATTTCTTTATATCCACCATGATCACTTTCTGCCGCTTCAACAATTTCAGTTTTAAAATTTTGAGATTCCGCATATTTTGTATACATTCTTAATAAATCGCCTGCGAAAATAGCTGCTTCATCTCCACCAGCTGCTGCTCTAATTTCGACAATAACGTCTTTTTCATCGTTTGGATCTTTAGGAATTAACAAGAATTTAAGTTGTTCTTCTAATTCAGGAAGTTCACTTTTTAATCCAGATGCTTCTTCTTTTAACATTTCAATTTCTTCTTTATCATCTGTTTCAGTTAGCATTTCATCTATTTCTGCTACTTCTTCTTTTTTACTTTTGTAATCTCTATAAACATCTACTGTTTTCTGTAAATCAGCTTGCTCTTTAGAATATTTTCGTAATTTATCTGGATCGTTGACGATTTCTGGATCACTTAACATTTCATTTAACTGTTCATATCTTTCTTCAACAATATCTAATTGATCAAACACTATATTTCCTCCTTGTCATTGATGCTAGGTGCTACAATATGATGTGCTCTGCATCTTGGCTCATAACTTTCATTTGCTCCTACTAATATAATTGGGTCATCAATTCTTGCTGGTTGTCCATCGATTAAACGTTGCGTCCGACTTGATGACGAACCACATACTGCACAAACGGCTTGTAATTTGGTCACTTGTTCACTTACAGCCATAATTTGAGGCATGGGGTCAAAAGGTTCACCTCTAAAGTCCATGTCTAAACCTGCTACTACAACTCTATGACCCTCTTCAGCTAGCTTTTCTACTATATGTACAATTTCATTATCAAAAAATTGAATTTCATCTATCCCTATGACATCAAATTGAGATAAATTTTGTAATAGTATTTCTCTAGCTGTTGAAATATTAATGGCTTCTAGTTCATTACCATCATGTGATACAACTTTTTCTTTATGATACCGGTCATCAATAGCCGGTTTAAATACGATTACTTTTTGTTTAGCATAAATTCCTCTTCTTAATCGACGAATTAATTCTTCCGATTTACCACTAAACATACTTCCAGTAATGCATTCAATCCAACCAGAATGGTAAGTTTCATACATTATAAGTTCCACCTTTTTCAAAACATAATCGCTTAATTATATCATATTTTCGTTTATTATAAATGAGTTTATTACTGGGTTATCATTGAACAAATGAATAAAATAGTTTAGAAATAAAAAAATACCTGCTTAATTCTATACATAATAGATTAGGCAGGCATTTTAAGTTCAAAATTAATTGTTGTTTGATTTGAGACCAAACTTTTTGTTGAAACGTTCCACACGACCATCCGCAGCAGCGAATTTTTGACGTCCTGTGTAGAATGGATGTGAATCAGATGATACATCTAAGCGAATAACTGGGTATTCGTTACCATCTTCCCATTCCATTGTTTCTGAAGAAGTTTTAGTAGAACCACTTAAGAATTTAAAGTTAGTTGTTGTATCTAAAAAGATGACTTTGTGGTAATCAGGATGAATTCCTTGTTTCATTTTTTTCAGCTCCTTTGCCCTGAACCATCTGGAACAGAGTTATTTGTGAGTTTTTACCCAATACTGTGTAATTATAATAGTTATTGAAGGAAAACGCAACCCTCAATCATATATTTTAGATAATTGGTTTTCCTGTTTTTGTACTTTCAGCGGCTGCCTTTTGCAATTGTTCAAAAAATTCTTTGTTATTTTCTGAACGTTTTAATTTTCTTATAAAACGCTCTGTAAAATCGGTAGAATCAGTAAACATATTTCTAAGTTGCCATAATGAGTCTAATTCGGACTTGCTAATTAATAATTCTTCTTTACGTGTAGAACTACGTCCAATATCAATAGCTGGGAATATTCGACGTTCGGATAATTTACGATCAAGATGAAGTTCCATATTACCTGTACCTTTGAACTCTTCATAAATCATATCATCCATACGTGAACCTGTATCTACTAAAGCTGTTGCTAAAATAGTTAGGCTACCACCTGCTTCAATATTACGCGCAGCACCGAAAAATGCTTTAGGCTTATGTAAGGATGCTGGATCCAAACCACCTGACAATGTTCTACCACTAGGCGGGATAACAAGATTATATGCTCTTGCTAAACGCGTAATAGAGTCCATCAAGATAATGACATCTTGTCCTATCTCTACAAGACGTTTTGCTCTTTCTAGTAATAACTCTGCTACCTTAACGTGGTGTTGAGGAGGTTCATCAAAAGTGGAATGTACTACTTCTGCTGACTCTACTGAACGCTCTATATCAGTTACCTCTTCAGGTCGTTCACCTACTAATAATATAAATAATTTAGCATCTGGTTTATTTGTACTAATTGCATTTGCAATTTCTTTAAGTAATGACGTTTTACCAGCTTTAGGAGGAGCAACAATAAGACCACGTTGACCTAAACCAATTGGAGTAACTAAATCCATAATTCGAGTAGAATAGTTTTGAGGCTCTGTTTCAAGAATAATTCTTTCCTCTGGGTATAACGGAGTAAGTGCTTGGAAATGAGGACGTTTTTTTACAACTTCTGCATTTTCATCATTAACAAAGTCAACTTGTAGAAGTCCATAGTATTTTTCATTGTCTTTAGGCTTTCGTACTTTTCCAGTTACTTTATCGCCTCGTTTAATTTCAAAACGTCTAATTTGACTCGCTGATATATATATATCTTTTTCACCTTTAGAATAATTAACGGTTCTTAAGAAACCATATCCATCAGGTTGTATATCATCTAAAACACCCTCCATATAGTAATTTCCATCTTTTTCCATTTGAGCTTCCATAATTGCCAAGACAAGCTCACTTTTATTCAATTTACTATAATTAGTTAGTTTTAATGATTTTGCTTTTTGCGTAAGTTCTTTTGTCGTATAATTTTTATACAATTCATGAAAAGATTCATATTGTGGTGATGTTCGTTCTCTTTCAGGCATAAATTGCACCCATTTCTTATATTTTTATAAAAATCATCTAGCTACTAGCATTGTCAAATCATCTAAATGATTATAACTTAAATGTTTTAAACGTTAGCATCTTAAATACTAGAATTAATATAGCAAATTTTTAATTTAATTACAAAATGATTTTATTAAATTTCAAAAAATAAAACAGCTCATGGAACTAAAACAATTCCATGAACTGTATTTATATTAAAATATTTCATTATACTTAATTATTTAAAATAACCAGCAATTGATTTTACTTCTAAGAACTCTTCAATTCCGTAGTCGGCCCATTCACGACCGATACCAGATTGTTTATAACCACCAAATGGTAAATAAGGTTCGTTTGGAGATTCATTAATTTGAATTCTACCTGCCTCAATTGAACGTGCTACTTTTTGAAGCGTTTCTTTATCTTTACCAATTACATATCCTGCTAAACCATATTTAGTATCATTAGCAATTTCGATTGCTTCGTCTAAATCATTATATGTGATTACTGAAACAACTGGACCAAAAATTTCTTCTTGTGCAATAGTCATATCATTTTTAACATTTACAAAAATAGTTGGTCTAGCAAAATAACCTGTATCTAATCCTTCTGGTTTACCTGGACCGCCATATAATAATTCAGCGCCTTCTTCAATACCTTTATCAATATAAGATTGTACTGTGTCGAATTGTTTTTTACTAATGATTGGTCCTACTTGAGTATTTTTATCAAGTGGATCGCCAACTTTAACATTACTAAACTCTTCTTTTAAGGCAGTTAAGAATTCTTGTTTAATACTTTCTGGAACTAAGATTCTTGTTCCTGCAGTACATACTTGACCAGTATTATTAACAACCTTTCCAGTTGTAGCTTTTGCAGCTTCTTTAATATCTACATCGTCAAGTACGATATATGGTGATTTGCCACCTAATTCAAGAGATACTTTTTTGATATCTTTAGCTGCTTTTTCCATAATTTTAGAACCTGTAGCTCCAGAACCAGTGAATGACATCATTCTAACTTTAGGATGTTCGCTTAATGGATTACCTACACCTTCACCATCACCATTAACTAAGTTAAATACACCTTTAGGAACGCCTGCTTTTTCAAAGATTTCAGCTAAAATTATTGCAGCAAATGGTGTTTCTTCAGAAGGTTTTAACACAACTGGACTACCTGCAGCAAATGCTGCTGCTAATTTAAGAGATGTTTGATTAGTTGGGAAATTCCATGGTGTAACTAATCCAGAAACGCCAATCGCTTCTTTAGTTACCAAATCATCTCCACGACGTTCTTCAAATTCAAATGAATCTAAAGCTCTACGTGCTTCTGAAAAGTGTTGTAAACCCATTTGATAATGAACATTTTCTGAAACAGTTAGTGGAGCACCTAACTCTGCAGTAATTGCTTCAATAATATCTTGTTTTCTATTTTTATATTCTTCTACTATTCTATCTAGTAGTTGTTTTCTTTCTTCAACTGAACTATGGCGAAATTCTAAATATACGTCATGAGCAGCTTGAACCGCTTTTTCTACGTCTTTTTCATTACCTTTTGCAACTTTTCCAATAACTTCTTCTGTTGCTGGATTAATTACATCAATTGTTTCGTTACTTTCACTATCAATCCATTCACCATTAATATATTGTTGAGTATAATTTCTCATCAATGATTCACTCCTTAAGAATGTGTATGTCTAATATATATCCGATTTGATGTTATTTAAACATAATTAAAAGGTTAAAGTTTATATAAACTCCAACCTTTTAACTATATTATTTAACTGAATCGTTATGTTCTAATGTGACGTAATCTCTAGCCCATGCTTCAATTGGTCTTAAAGCCTCAGCAAGTGCTTTTCCTTTATCGGTTAACTCATAAACGATAGAAACAGGACGTGTAGAAATGACTTTTTTGTCTACTAATTCCCACTCACCTAATTCTGTAAGCTTAATACTTAATGCACGTGGAGTAATTGTTTTTAAATCCCTTTTCATATCGGAAAAGTGTGCAGTATAATCAGCGCATCGAGATAGGTAATTAATGATTAAACCGTTCCAACTTCTACCAACAATTTTAAAGGTTTCTTCGAGATATGGACAGATTTCCATTGTCTTCACCTCTATTCAAAACTTCTTAAACATTGCAGGTATTTAATATACTTCAGCAATTAATATATTTAAGTATATCAAAAATAATTAAACTTGTTCAGTCCAAATATCCGCACCTAAATCTTTAAGATGTTTAACGATATCTGTATATCCTCTATAAATATGTTTAACATTATAAATTGTTGTAACACCTTCTGCTAGTAATCCAGCAATAATCAAGCAAGCTCCTGCACGTAGATCACTCGCATATACTTTGGCACCTTGAAGTTTAGAAGGTTTAATTGTTGCAGTACCAGTAGACGTATCTGCTTCAATACTAGCTCCCATATTTTTGAGCTCTTCTACATGGCGGAAACGAGCTGGATATATCGTTTCTGTAACGAAAGATGGACCATCTGTCATAAATAATAAAGGCGTAATAGGTTGTTGTAAGTCAGTAGCAAATCCAGGATATACTAATGTTTTAATATCTACATTTTTATATGATGATTTACCTTTAATTACTATTTGTTCTTTATCATCATCGATATCAATATCAACACCTAATTCATTTAGTTTAACTGTGAGCGCTTCTAAATGTTTAGGTACAATATTTTTAATTGTTACTTCGTCACCACAAGCAGCGGCAATACACATATACGTTCCCGCTTCAATTCTATCAGGAATCACTTGATATTCAGCTCCATGTAACTCTTCAACACCACTGATTTTTAGAGTACTCGTACCGGCGCCTTTGATATTTGCGCCTAAGCTATTTAAAAAGTTTGCTACATCTACTACTTCTGGTTCTTTGGCAGCATTTTCAATCGTTGTTTGCCCTTTTGCATGAACAGCTGCAAGCATAATGTTGATGGTTGCACCAACACTTACCATATCTAAAAAGATGTTGGCTCCGTGCAATTCTTTTGCTTCTATTTTCATTGATGTATCACTTGATTCATCAATTTCAGCACCTAAAGCTTTAAATCCTTTAATGTGTTGATCAATTGGACGTGGGCCCAATGGACAACCACCTGGTAAACCAATCACACATTTTTTAAAGCGACCTAACATGGCTCCCATCATGTAATAAGAAGCACGTAAAGATTCAACTTTGTTATTTGGTAACGGTGCATTTTTAATGTCTGTTGTATCAACTTCTAATGTTTTACCATTAAGATTTGTTTTAATATTTAAATCTTCTAATAAACTCACTAGTGTTTCAACATCTGAGATTTGCGGTAAACCGTCAATTTTCACTTGTCCTTGCGCTAATAGAGTAGCTGGAATAATAGCTACGGCACTATTTTTTGCACCACTAATTGTAACTTCACCCTTTAGTGGTTGACCACCTCGGATTTTAATTACTTCTTGACTCATTTATTTTTTCTCCTTTATTCGCCTTTTGTAAAATTATACATAATTCGCATTATAAATTATATATTATTTATTTGTAAAATACTAACTTTTAAAAAAACTTAGCAATTATAATATTAATATCCAAAAATCTAATATTTCATATAACGGATTGATAACACTATTATAAATCAATTTATACAATTATTTAATTCTGTTTTTTCATAAATTTTAAAAAGAGATAATTTATTTTTTATAAATCATGAGTCAGTAATTGATTAACATTCAGCATGACTAACTTTATACAAATACTTTAATAATATATCGTAAAATTTTTGTATAAAATAAAAAAACTGTCAACAAAGCGAACACTTTGCTGACAGTTCAGGTTGCCTTAACCTTTAATAATAATTATTTTATTTAGCGCGATTAGACGTACCAAACTCTCTAATTTTGCCTTTTACTGTTTCTTTAATAGCTTCACGTGCTGGACCTAAGTATTTGCGAGGATCGTAAACTTCTTTATCATTGTTCAATACATCTCTAACAGCTTTAGCTGAAGCAATTTGATTTTCAGTATTTACATTAATTTTTGCAGTACCATAAGGGATTGCTTTTTGAATATCTTTAGTTGGAATACCTGTACCACCATGTAAAACAAGTGGCAATCCAGTTGATGCACCAATTTCTTCCATTTCTTTGAAGCCTAATTTAGGTTCGCCTTTATAAGGACCATGTACTGAACCTAATGCTGGTGCTAAAGTATCAATACCAGTTCTTTCGACTAATTCTTGACATTCTTTAGGATCAGCATAGATGATACCGCCTACAACATCATCTTCTTGTCCACCCACTGTTCCTAATTCAGCTTCAACTGACACGCCATGTTGATGTGCATATTCTACTACTTTAGAAGTAATTTCAATATTTTCTTCAAATGGACTATGTGAAGCATCAATCATTACTGAAGTAAATCCAGCATCAATAGCTTCTTTACATTTTTCAAAACTTGAACCATGATCTAGGTGGATAGCTACTGGTATAGTAATGTTTAAATCATGCATTAAACCTTCTACCATTTTAACTACTGTATAAAAACCACTCATATAACGTGCAGCACCTTCGGAAACACCTAAGATCACTGGCGCGTTCTCTTCTTGAGAAGCTTCTAAAATAGCTTGTGTAAATTCTAAGTTATTTAAGTTGTATTGACCAACCGCATAACCATTTTCTTTCGCATCGATTAACATTTCTTTCATTGAAACTAATGGCATGAAAGTTCCTCCTTGTATCCAATTACATAAATTTTCAAAAATTATTATAGCAGATAATATTTTTTATTGCATGCTTAATTTAAAAATAATTGATAACTTTTGAAGCTTCATTGCATAAAATATTATATTTCATTACAATACTAATGAAATGGAGGATAATCATGTCAAAGATACTACAAACACAATTAACGGGTATATTTAATCGTTTAGAAGACCAAGCGTTAGACATACAAATGGCTGCTCAATGTTTAATCCAAGCTATTGGTGGAGAAGGATATGTATATATTAATGGTTATGGAGATTTAAAATTTTTTGAAACTTTTATATTAGAAAGTGATGAAAAATTAAATTCTAGTAAAAAATTGAGTGAATTAAACAGTTTAAATGATTTAGACACAACTGATCGTGTATTTTTATTCTCTCCTTTTTATACTAAGGAGGTTGCTCAAGATGTTCAACAATTAATAGACAAAGATATTGATTTTGTATTAGTATGCAATCGTCCTAAACAAGAAGATTTCCCTGAACATCTTATGCATTTTGTAAACTTATCAACTCCGCGTCCGATTGTATATACTGAGGATTACGATAAAATTGTACAACCTCATACAATGGCGTTTAATTACATTTACTATGATATATATACACAAATGATTGAAATGACTAGAGACTTGGAATTATAAATTAACTTTATAATCATTAGCGCCTAACATGTACAACCTTTATCTTCTATATAAATTGATATAAATGAAGCGGAATAGACTACTTTTAAAGTCTATTCCGCTTCTATTTTGATATTTTAATTTTGTTGGTGTTTATAAGCAGCTTCTACAAAAGCTTTGAAAATTGGCTGTGGTCTATTAGGTCTAGATAAGAATTCCGGATGGAATTGACAAGCAATGAAGAAATCATTTTCTGGAATTTCTACCATTTCCACTAAACGACCATCTGGACTAGTACCAGAAAAGACCATTCCTTTATCTTCTAATTGTTCTCTATAAGCATTATTAAATTCATAACGATGACGATGACGCTCTTCAATATTTGTTTCATTATAAATGTCATGTGCCAAAGTATGATCTTTAATAGTACATGGATAAAGACCTAAACGTAATGTGCCACCTAAATCTTCGATATCTTTTTGTTCAGGTAACAAATCAATAATTGGATATGGTGTATTTGGATCAAGTTCTGCTGAATGAGCATCTTTAAGTCCTACAACATTTCTTGCAAATTCGACAGTTGCTAATTGCATTCCTAAGCAAATACCAAAATAAGGTATATTATTTTCCCTTGCATATTTGATAGCTGAAATTTTACCTTCACTTGCTCTAAAACCAAAGCCACCAGGAACTAAAATTCCATCAACATCACTTAAATAACTCTCTACATTTTCGTCTGTCACTTCACTTGAATCAATCCATTTTACTACAACATCTTTTTTCAATGGATAACCTGCATGTTTTAGTGATTCCACCACTGACAAGTATGCATCTTGTAAACTTACATATTTACCAACTAAGCCAATAGTAATCGTACCATCTAATGAATTAACGGTATCTAATAAATATTGCCATTCATCTAATTGTGTATCGTATTTAGCATCTAAATCTAAGCGTTTAATTACAATATCGTCCATATTTTGAGCACTTAATTGTAATGGGATTTCATATAATGACGATGCATCTCTACATTCAATAACACTTTCTTTATCTATATCACAGAATAAAGCAATTTTATCTTTTAAATCTTGAGTCATTTCATATTCTGTTCGAACAACAATTAAATCAGGTTGAATACCTAAACCACGTAATTCTTTTACACTATGTTGTGTTGGTTTAGTTTTCATTTCTCCAGCTGCTTTAATGTATGGAAGTAATGTACAATGAACATACATAACATTCTCACGGCCAAGGTCACTTCTAATTTGGCGAATAGCTTCAATAAATGGAAGAGATTCAATATCACCTGTTGTACCGCCTATTTCGGTAATGACCACATCCGCATTTGTACTTTCTCCAGCTAATAATAAGCGTTCTTTAATTTCATTTGTAATGTGTGGAATCACTTGAACTGTTCCACCTAAATAATCTCCACGACGTTCTTTTTTTAGCACATGTGAATATACTTTACCTGCAGTGACATTCGAATATTTATTTAAATTGATATCTATAAAACGTTCATAATGTCCTAAGTCCAAGTCAGTTTCAGCGCCATCATCTGTAACAAATACCTCTCCATGTTGATAAGGACTCATTGTACCAGGATCAACATTTAAATATGGATCAAATTTTTGAATTGTTACTTTAAGTCCTCTGTCTTTTAACAATCTTCCTAGAGAAGCGGCTGTAATACCTTTACCTAAAGATGAAACTACTCCGCCGGTTACAAAGATAAATTTTGTCATTGTCTGACCTCCTAATTTATTAAGGGTTGCTTCCTTACTCTATCTCTACAAAATTTAAACATTTCCTAAAAATAAAAAAATCGCTCCCTCTCACAAATTTGTAAGGGGAGCGTATAACATTTATACACGTGTCCTAATTAAAGGAGCCCGAATAAAATTTTAACATTTTTCATTCAAAAGTCAATTAAAACTAATATTTAGTCATTAAAATCTTCTGCGTCTTCAAATGCTTCTTCTTCACCTTCAGCGATGTCATCATCTTCATCTTCTTCAATAACGATATCTGAACCGTCAATATCTTCTTCATCATCATCAGCATTATCTAATGTTTCTTGGTCATCCGTTTGAGCTGGAATATCATCATCATCATCCATTTCATCCTCACCAAGTAACTTAAGATTTTCATCTTCTTCATCATCGTCATCAAGAATATCAAATTTTTGAATTGTTGGTGCAATTTTTTCTTCAATATCATCTACTGAATACCAATCACGTAATCCCCATTGATTTTCACCAACATTTAAGAAACGTCCATCTGTATTTAAGTCAGTATAAAATTGTACAATACGATTTTCAATTTCATCATATTCATAATTACCGAGACTTTTAAATTCGTCAATAATATCATAGAGATTCATTGTTGACCCTTTATCGTGTAATAAAGTATAAGCCATATCGATAAATGATTTTTCATCAACCATTTCTTTAGTATAATCTTGAATTTTCATTATAACTAAACTTCCTTTCAAAGGATTTTATTATCTTTACATTGCTTTTATTAATAGTAACAAAGATAAATTATAAATGACATTTTATGATTTCGCAATTGCTATTCAATTAGTAATTAATATATTTTTTGAAAATAACTAAGTCATCTGATTGATCTGTCTCAACAAAGCCGCTACTAATACATAATGGCTTAAGTTCATTATTTTCCCCAAATAATGTAATACCTATACTTCTTATTTCTTTAAAATGTTTACGTACATATGTAGGAAGTTGTCTTAAAGCACTCCCAGCAATCCCCTCTTTTCTTTGATCTTTATAGACTTCTATTGCAGCGATGTTTAGATGAGTATCTAGATGTTCGAGTGCAATAAATCCAACTTTTTGATCATCTTTTAATAAATCAATAATTTGATACATTGCAATATTTGAATTTTTATTCTCAACTAATTTCAATGACGATACATGTTTAGAATCCAAATCTAAATAGTATAAACGTTCTTTACCGATGGGTCCTTCTTCTTTAGTAGCAGTATGCATGAATCCAGCACGTTCATATACATTCCATGCCCCTTCATTTTCAGTATCAACAACTAAATATAAATGATTGAAATCTGGAAATAATAGTTGAACATATTGAGGTAAATACATCATCATAGTTGTACCATAGCCTTGTCCTTGAAATTTTTCATTAATAGACAATGATCGAACATAAACGACATGCTCAGGTGTATCATATCCTTCATGTTGATAATACTGATGAAGTATGAAGAATCCTACTACATCTCCATTTTCATTAATGGCAATATTAGCTACTCGATTTTCATCTTTTAAAGCATCTTCTAATACAGATTTAGGTAATGATGAATAAATTTGTTGTCGTTCGCTTAATTCAAAGTTTAAGACATCATCGCGATATTGTTCTTCAAATTCCTGAATTGTAATATTTTCAAATTGCTTTACTATACTCATAAAATTAACCCCTATATCTCAAAGTTGTTTTAATAATATCATATATAACCTTTAAATCTTATAAAATAATCTATTTACTCTAATATTTACTATTTATTTTATAATATTGTAAAATAATTGCAATTCGTCAAAATTATTATAGTATTAACATGTCATATATTAATTTTAGAGGTGAAAAAAATGAGAGTAGGTATCGATGCCGGCGGTACATTAATTAAAATAGCAATGGAAGATGATACACACCGTACATTGTCAACTGAATTAACAACAGATATAAATAAAGTCATTCAATGGTTAAACCAAAATGAATTCGAAAAAATCAATTTAACAGGTGGTAACGCAGGCGTTATTGCTGAAAACATCAAACAATCATCCCAAATATTTGTTGAATTTGATGCTGCTTCAAAGGGATTAGGTATTTTACTTAAGGAGCAAGGCCATCATATTAATCAATACATATTTGCAAACATAGGTACTGGTACATCTTTACACTATTATAATGGTCACCATCAAGAACGTGTAGGCGGAATTGGTACGGGTGGCGGAATGATTCGAGGTTTAGGTTATTTATTGACTGAAATATCTGATTATGAAACACTTACAAATCTCGCTCAATCTGGAAATAGAGATATTATCGATTTAAAAGTTAAACATATATATAAAGATTCTGAACCGCCTATTCCTGGTGAACTCACTGCTGCAAACTTTGGCAATGTACTAAATAATATGAATGAACATTTTACTAACTCAGATAAATTAGCATCTGTCGTGGGTGTCGTTGGCGAAGTGATTACAACGATGGCGATTACAGTAGCTCGTGAATGTCAAACAAAAAATGTTGTTTATATTGGGTCTTCTTTTAATAATAATCCCTTACTACGAAAAGTTATTGAGGATTATACTGTTTTACGAGGATGTCATCCTTTTTATATTGAAAATGGTGCATTTTCAGGTGCAATCGGTGTCCTTCATTTAAGCTAATTCAAACTAAAAACATTAACATAAAAATCCCAATAGATTTCTTAAAAAAGAAACCTATTGGGATTTGATTTAAAATGATAATTCATTAGATACTTTTTGTGGAGAAACAATGGTGCCTACGACTCCAGGTTTTAAGTCTACTGCGACAGCTTGATCATTATCTCTTAATTTATCAAGCCATTCACTAAATACACTACCTTCAATTTCGATTAAATCACATTCTTCAAAATCTTTATCACGAACTTTTCGTGCCCGATTTTTAATACTCCATACAGGCATAATATTAGGTTTTTGATTTTCTTTATCACTAATAAGAATAAATCTTTTTTCCCCTTTACGTGTTAAGCCAAAAACATGATTTTCTTTTGAAATATCTTTTGCAAATTCTTTAAGACGAATTTTGTCTAATTCAGACATGAGTTCATTCATCATGTCTACAACTTTGACAATATGTCCCTCTTCTTTACTTGAAGTATTGATTAAAATTTTATCACTTTCATCAAACAATTCATCCATATCATACGTAACGAACGTATCAATATCAATATTTAATAGTCGATCAAATTGAATGTCTGAGTGATTTAAATACTCTTTTGCGATGTCTTCATTCGTCCACATTCCTGTGTAATCACCATCTTCATGATGAATACGAATTAATTTTTTATTTTTACTAGCCAAAATAATGACTTCATTAATTAATATCTCTTTGAAATAGTCATTATGCTTATATTCCATTACAAACCCTCTCTCTTAATATACTAATTAAATGTTAAATTATATTAAAATTAACGTCAAACATCCATATTCTTTTTTATAATTAATTTAACCTATACTCTAACTTAATTAGTATCATCAAGTTCACTAATAAATGCTTGTTCTAATTGTTCAACTTCTTCTTTAGAATCAGCATTCCATATACATCCAAAGCGAGAATTCACTTCATCTTTACCAAACCAATCACCGTCATAATACGAAAGAGGATAAAGCACGCCTTGTTTAACATATTTTAAAATAACATTGAAGAAACGAGTATTATCTCCTCTTGAAAAATAACTATAAAATTTTTGATAGTTAGGATTTAATTCATCTTGTAATAGTAGCATGCTTGTCGAACCATTTTGTCTAAAATTCAAATCTATAGCAAATACATTATCATTTTCATCTAATAATAAATCAAATCCTGCCACACCAATAAAGCCTAAGTTCACTCCATTTTGCATAATTTCACGACCAGCTTGAATCACTTTTTCTGGAACATCATGCACATTTTCATTTCCTGCGTATAGACCATATTTATCAGTAATTTGATGGGCAGTACCTAGATAGGTGATACCTATTTCTTTAGAATATGCAAATTGGACACAATAATTTTTAACTGCTTCTATTTTTTGTTCAATGATTAAATTATCGGTAGCATGGGCCGCTTCAAATATTCGTTGAGTTGCTTTTTCTAAGTCTTCATCGTTATAGCAAATCATTACGCCATAACCACCTGCAGTTGGTAATTCATCTCCTGGCTTAATTACAAAAGGATAATCCCAATCTTTGATACGACCTTTGAAATCTCTAATTGACACAATTTCACGGTCTGGTAAATATTTATGATTTGTCCATTCAGGAATACGTGATTTATTATTTAAAGCTACAAAAACGTCTTTATCAATGGCATACGCTTCGTCATCTACTATGTCATTGTTTTCGATATATTGAAAATATATTTTTTTCCCTTCTTTATTGATAATCTCTTGTAACAAGCGTTCATACGTTTCACGATCTCTAAATGTATAAAGATGCTTTGGTATTTTTTTACCAATAAGATCAAATAGTTGTTGTAATTTATCTGTAATACTCGCTTCGTGTACAACAATCGGCATATCCTTAGCGATGATCATTTCACGACCAGTCAAAAAATTAGACTGATGCTCTTCTGTTGTGAGCCAAGGATTCAATGCATAAGAAGGTCTTGAATTATATACAATATTTTCATCATACAAATCACTTAACGTTAACTTTGGAACATTATATTCATTTTTCATTTTTTTACCCCTTTATTTGAGAATGTTGCTCCACAACCTCATCAAATAGTTTTTTATTTTCAATTAATTCTAGTCCCATAAGAGCAATAATTTTTGCGCCACGAATCAAAGCTTGATCACCATGAACACTTGCAGCTGCTTCTCTAAAACGGTGTGTATGACCTACTAAATTTCTTGAGCCAATTTTAACATGTGGATGAATTGTAGGAACTATATGACTAACATTTCCCGTATCTGTCGAACCAAAACCAAAATCATCATAACTTACTTCTTCGCCAACTTCTATGGCATATTTTTCAAATAATTCATCTAGTTTAGGTGTTTTTATAAATTCATTTACACCATTTTGAATAGGACCAAATTCATAGTCACAACCCGTTTGGATGGCTGCACCCCTTGCAATTTGATTAACACGTTCTGTTAAAATATCAAGTTCTTTTCTAGTAGTGGCACGTGTATAAAATCTCGCATGTGTATAGTCAGGTATAATATTAGCAGCTTTACCTCCATCTAAAATTACACCGTGTACACGATGACTTTTCTTAATATGTTGACGTAATTGAGCTACACCATTGAAATAAGAAATCATCGCATCTAATGCATTTAAAGCCTCATCCGCATTTTCTGAAGCGTGGGCGCTTTTACCATAAAATTTAATATCAAGCACATCAACGGCTAATGTATTTATCGTTGGATATGTTTCATTTCCAGGATGAATCATAAGTGCAATGTCAATATCATCAATCACACCGGCTTTTACATATGAAGCTTTTGCACTTCCATTTTCTCCACCTTCTTCGGCAGGACATCCTAATACAACTACTTTTCCACCAACATGATCGATGACTTGTTTAAGTGCTATTCCTGCTAATACACTTGCTGTCCCAATGATATTGTGGCCACATGCATGACCTAAACCAGGTAAAGCATCATATTCAGCTAAATATCCTATAGTTGGTCCTTCTTTTTCAGACTGGTAAGTTGCAATGAACCCAGTAGCATGTCCGGCAATATCTGTTTCTATCTCAAAATCATTTGCTCTTAATTGATCAATCAATGTTCTTGATGCAAATATCTCTTCATTGCCTAACTCAGGACGCTCGTGTATACGATGGCTTATTTCGACATAATCGTACTTTTTATTCTCTATATAGTCTAATATCTCTTGTTTACTACTCATCAATCTATACTCCTTTTATACACGAATATTAATATCTATATTTATTTAGACATCAAGTCAATCAATTTCTTGATGTATCTTTAAATTTAATTATTACTTATTTTATCGGATTTACTATAGATTGTCATCACATTCATTTGAATTTACAAAATTTTCTTACAATAAGCATTTGAATCACTTAATTAAGAAAATTGTAAATGATTGGCACTCTTGTTACAATCATATTATTCAAACAATGTATTTATAGGAGGAAATAATATGACTAAAATGAACGTTGAAAGTTTTAATCTTGACCATACAAAAGTAGTTGCTCCATATATTCGCTTAGCAGGCACAATGGAAGGGATTAATGGAGACGTTATCAAAAAATATGATTTACGTTTTAAACAACCAAATAAAACGCATATGGATATGCCAGCGCTACATTCATTAGAACATTTAATGGCTGAACATATCAGAAATCATTCTGATAAAGTTGTAGATTTAAGTCCTATGGGTTGTCAAACTGGTTTTTATGTTTCATTTATTGATCACGATGACTACGAAGATGTATTAAATATTGTTGAAAAAACTTTAAATGATGTGTTAGAAGCTACAGAAGTTCCTGCTTGCAATGAAGTTCAATGCGGCTGGGCTGCTAGTCATTCTCTTGAAGGTGCTAAAGCACTCGCAAAAGAATTCTTAGATAAACGTAATCAATGGAACGACGTTTTTGGTGAAGGCAAATAATTAATAATTAAATAAACCATACCCTACCTAAAGCATTTAGGTAGGGTATGGTTTATTTAAATTTTATTATAATTTTTTTACGATAGCTATTAAAATGAATTGAAGTGGTAATCTTAAGTATAATGCCCACTTAGGAACAGATTTATTTCCTAATGGTAATTGCTTTCTTGCCATGTAAACGTTTGCTGGTAAAACTGCAAGTAAAAATGCATTAATACCTTTTTTCAACCAATCCGCAGGTCTTTTGGCTAATAACATAACTCCAAAGAACATTTCAAATACGCCTGTCACTAAAACTGCTGTTTTTCGTAATGGTAAATACTCCGGTACAATCGATCTAAATTGACGTTCATTTGTAAAATGTAGTATTCCTGCTGTTCCAAATGCTAAACCTAGTAAATATCTCATTATTTTCATAATTATTCAACTCCCATTTCTTTTAAATAACTTTTTCCGTATTTTGGCAATTCAACATTGAAATTATCTGCTATTGTTGCACCAATAGAACTAAATGTTGTATCACCTGATAATCTATGATAATTATTAATTTTAGGACTAAACATCAATACAGGAATATATTCTCTAGTATGATCTGTTCCCTCTGCAATTGGATCATTACCATGATCAGCAGTAATAATTACTAAATCGTCTTCTTGAAGGTTGTCGATTAACTCAGGCAAACGTGAATCAAAATCTTTAATGGCTTGTGCATAACCTTCTTTATCACGACGATGACCATATAAAGCATCAAAATCAACAAGATTTAAAAAACTTAATCCATTAAAGTCTTTTTTGACAACTTCTATTAACTTATCCATTCCATCCATATTATTTTTTGTACGAATGGCTTCAGTTACACCTTCGCCATCATAGATGTCATTGATTTTACCAATAGCAATAACATCATAATCATTATCTTTTAATGTATTCATAACAGTTTTACCAAATGGTTTTAAAGCATAATCATGACGATTAGATGTACGCGTAAAGTGTCCTGGTTCACCAACATATGGACGTGCAATAACACGGCCAATTAAGTACTTAGGATCTTTAGTTAATTCACGAACCTTTTCGCAAATATCATACAATTCTTCAAGTGGGATAATATCTTCATGTGCAGCAATTTGTAATACAGGATCTGCACTTGTATATACAATTAAATCACCTGTTTTCATTTGATGTTCGCCCAATTCATCTATAATTGCAGTACCTGAAGCAGGTTTATTTGCTACAACTTTTCGACCTGTCATTTCTTCAATCTCTTGAATTAATTCATCAGGAAATCCATTTGGATAAACTTTAAATGGTTGCATGATATTTAGTCCCATAATTTCCCAATGTCCTGTCATCGTATCTTTTCCAACAGAAGCTTCACTTAATTTAGTATAAAAAGCACCTGGTTGTTCAACTTTATTGACCACTGGCAAATCTTCAATATTACCTAATCCTAATTTTTCTAAATTAGGTAATGATTGGTTAAAACCTTCTAACGTGTGTTTTAATGTGTGTGAACCTTCATCATTAAAAGCTGCAGCATCAGGTGCTTCACCAATACCTACTGAATCCATGACAATTAAATGCACTCTTTTAAATGGTGTCGTCATATTTAACACTCCTACTCTGTAATTATTTTATGAATTAATGTTGGTGTTTTTGCTTGCGCTTTAATTTCGATACTTTCGTCAAGTTTCTTAATTACATCATCAACATTTTCACGATTACTGTGAATCGTTAATAAAGATTCTCCTACATTGACGTTGTCTCCTACTTTCTTATTCAACACAATGCCAACACTTAAATCTATGTCATCTTCTTTCGTTTGTCTTCCCGCACCTAACATCATTGAAGCAACTCCAATTTCATTAGCAATAAGCTCTGAAACTACACCACTTGATTTTGCTTTATAATCAATTTGATATTCGGCAGTCGGTAATAACTCCGGTGAATTGACAACTGAAGCATCTCCACCTTGATTTTCTAAAAATGTTTTGAATTTATCTAATGCTGAACCATTTTCAATGGCTTCATTGAGCAATTGACGCGCCTCTTCAAGTGTATTTGCTCTTTCAGCAAGTACGACCATTTGTGAACCAAGCGTTAACACTAGTTCAGTTAAATCTTCAGGTCCCTGACCATTTAAGGTATCAATCGCTTCTTTTAATTCTAAAGCATTCCCAACCGCACGACCAAGTGGTTGGCTCATATCTGAAATAATAGCCATTGTATTTCTACCAACATTATTTCCTATACTAACCATAGCATGTGCTAAAGCCTCGGCATCTTCTAATGTTTTCATGAATGCACCATTTCCAGTTTTAACATCTAGGACGATTGCATCAGCACCCGCGGCAATTTTCTTACTCATGATAGATGATGCGATTAAAGGAATAGAGTTAACTGTTCCTGTAACATCTCTTAATGCGTATAGTTTCTTATCTGCAGGTGTTAAATTGCCTGTTTGTCCAATCACTGCAACTTGATCTTCATTAACAAGTTTAATGAAGTCCGCTTCAGAGATTTCAACATGGAATCCATCAATAGATTCTAACTTATCAATCGTACCCCCCGTATGTCCTAAACCACGGCCACTCATTTTGGCAACTGGCACTCCCACTGCGGCTACTAATGGTGCCAACACTAATGTCGTCGTATCTCCAACGCCACCAGTTGAGTGTTTATCTACTTTAATACCATTAATTTTTGATAAATCAATAACATCACCTGAATTAACCATTGCCATAGTTAAAGCTGCACGTTCTTCTTCATTCATATCTTGGAAAAAGATTGCCATCGCTAAACTAGAAGCTTGATAATCTGGGATATCTCCATTGGTATATCCTTCTATGAAAAATTCGATTTCTTCTTTAGTTAATGTCTGTCCATCACGCTTTTTTTCAATGATGTCTACCATTCTCATTGTGCTATCCCCTTTCTCGGTTGTTGCATTTCTAAATGATGTTAAAAAATATATTATTAATAATCAGAATTTGATTCTAAACCTTTGACAATTTGAACACCAGCACTTGCTCCAATACGTGTAGCACCTGCATTAAGCATTTTGTGAAAATCTTCAAGATTACGCACGCCACCTGAAGCTTTAACCTCTAATTCGTCTCCCACAGTGTCTTTCATTAATTTCACATCTTCTGGTGTAGCGCCTCCCCCAGCAAAGCCAGTTGATGTTTTAACGAAATCTGCACCAGCAGCTTTTGCTAGTTCACTTGCTTTCACTTTTTCATCGTCTGTTAAAAGAACAGTTTCAATAATAACTTTCACTATTTTTCCATTAGCTGCGCCAACTACGCCTTCGATATCTTTTTGAACGTCTTCATATCTTCCATCTTTAAGTGCGCCTATATTGATAACCATATCAATTTCAGACGCGCCATTTTTAATCGCATCTTCTGTTTCAAAAATCTTTGTAGCAGTTGTTGTAGCTCCAAGTGGGAACCCAATCACTGTACATACGAGTACATCAGAATTCACAAGTTGTTCAGAAGCATACTTAACGTGGGTCGGATTGACGCAAATCGATTTAAAATGATACGCCTTAGCTTCAGAAATAATTTTATCAATCTGTTGACGTGTTGATTCTGGTTTTAAAAGTGTATGATCAATATATTTTGAATATTCCATAAAAATTTCCTCCAATGTATTGCTCGAAAGCCAACTATATTAACATAATTTATATGTTTCTCTCATTTATATAGTACAAAAATTCGCAAAAATTTTAAACAAATGTTATCTTTATTTTGAATAAAATGTTAAGGAGAAGATATTCATGACAAACGGTACACCTCATATTCAACCTAATGGAGCTAAAATTGCTAAAACAGTATTAATGCCTGGGGATCCATTACGCGCAAAATATATTGCTGATCACTTTTTAGAAAATGTTGAACAATTTAATGAAGTACGTAATATGTTTGGATACACTGGCACTTATAAAGGTAAAGAGATCTCAGTAATGGGTTCAGGTATGGGTATTCCAAGTATTGGAATTTATTCGTATGAGCTTTATAATTTCTTTGATGTTGATACAATTATCCGAATTGGTTCATGTGGTGCATTACAAGAGAATGTGAATTTATATGATGTCATTATTGCTCAAGCTGCTTCAACTAATTCAAATTATGTAGATCAATTTAATATTCCTGGTCACTTTGCTCCAATTGCAGATTTTGAGTTAATTACTAAAGCTAAACAAGTTGCTGATGATATCGGGGCAGTTACACATGTTGGAAATATTTTATCATCAGATACATTTTATAATGCCGATAAACATTTTAACGATAGTTGGAAGAACATGGGTATCTTAGGTATTGAAATGGAATCAGCTGGCTTATATTTAAATGCGATTCATGCTGGTAAAAAAGCATTAGGTATTTTTACTGTAAGTGATCATATCTTAAGAGATGAAGCTACATCAGCTGAAGAACGTCAAACATCATTTACTCAAATGATGGAAATTGCTTTAGAAATCGCTGAATAATCACTTATCAATGTTACTATTAAAAGTTAAAGAGCCATTGTAGACGTTTTATCGTCCACAATGGCTCTTTTTAAAATAGAATACTTAAACTAAATAAGATTTAAACATCCAATTATGTTTATCTACTGATGTTTGCATACCAATAAACATATCTTCTGAAACATCGTCTCCTGCTTCTCCTGCAACTTCAATTGCTTTTCCAAGTTGTTTAGAAATTTGAGTTAAATCTTCAGAGAAAGCTTTAACCATTTCTTCAGCAGTGTAATGTGTCTCTGCTTCTTTTACAATTGAAAGTTCTAAACTTTCTTTTAATGTTGCTACTGGGTTACCTCCAATTGCTAAAATACGTTCTGCTAAATCGTCTACATATTGACTAGCTTCATTGTATAATTCTTCAAATTTTTCATGTAATGAGAAGAAATTAGGACCTTTAACATACCAATGGAAGTTGTGTAATTTTGTATATGCTACTGTCCAGTTTGCTACTTGTTGATTTAATTCTTTTACTACATCTTGTTGAGTCATCGAATCTCTCCTTTTTTGTACTTTTATACAGCCAAGTCTCTCTTTTACAATCATAATTATATTATAATAATTATAATCTGTAAAGTCATTTTACACACGCAACTTAAAAACACTAATATTTATGAATAAATATATAGAATCATTATCAAAAGTTTTATAATATATAATCAAAAAATATAGATATTATCAATTAAAAAATAGTTTTCTCATTTATTGTCTATCATCATCAATAAAGAATGATTTTTCATATGCGTTTGGTTTATGCCAATGTGTTTTCCACATTTTATCTCTATTATTAGCAAACAGTCGATAACCTAAATTTCTTATTGGTAATGGCATTACTCTAAGTAGTATGCCTAACCATTTTTTACTACTTAATGTTGTGATTAATTTTGCTACTGCAGTAGTCTCGTAATATAAACGATCTCCTTCTTGTAGTATCACACTATTTTTATTTTTAGCTTCGGGATGTTGTTTAAATAAATGTTGTCCCGCTTCTCCTTTTAACGTCGCAAACTCATAATTTTTAGGTAAACCATGTTGTATTAGCCAAATACAATAATTATAACAATACACACAATTTCCATCGTAATAAACGATTGGCATGTTCCGTCACCTTCCTTTTTAACCTATTTAATATATTCCTTTTACAAGGACTCATTAAACACAAAAAAGTGGATATAGAATTTATTTCAAATTCTATATCCACTTTAACTAATTATACATTATGCTGTTTTTATCTAACTTGTTTGACATTATGCATCATGGTTCACTTTTACAATACGTGTATATTTTAAAAATTGTTGTGAATATTTATTTTTGATATCTTCTAACTTTTCGTATGTTACGCCAATAATATGCCAATTAGGATTAAAATGATAAAAAGAATTTTTTTCACGAGACCAAGTAATCATGTTACCGTCTTTATTATATCTAGGTAATGTAACTTCGTACCCTTCTAAAACATTAATATAAGTTTGAAATATATCTGGATCAAGTCTATTAAAGTTATCAATCACTAAGTAACTTTTGTCATTTTTAGGCATAAGTTGTGTAATAAAACCTTCTCTATAATATAAGGCACCTGTCTCATTAGGTAGATATTTGCCATATAACATATCTTCACTAAAGTCAGGGTGACCACTAGTAATAACTGGATTAGCATTCGTTTTTTGTAAAAGATTATTGGCTGCTTTCAAACCTTCTTCACGTTTATCTACAACGAGTAAAATAAAAGGTTTAATGGTCTCATCATGATCCGTATTGAATCCTGGTTTTTTAATAGTCTCAAATGGTGTTCTAATCCCATCATTTTCACTCATGTCTATAATAGCATCGTATTGTGCTTGACTCATACTTGCTATTGCTTGCTTAGCATTTTCTTGTAAAAAGTATAAGTTCTTTAATTTAGGATGTTTATTTAGTGCTCCTAATGTAACAGGAGTGATATTCTTTTCATAATAAATCTCAATTGCAGTACTATTAGTACGACCAGGAATTGGAGGTTTTTCATGAATATGACGAGATACTTCACCAATTCCTACGACCGATTGATTACTATTCTTATCATAAAATATTAAATTATCCCCTACTTCTAATTGGTTATAAAAATGATAACCATTCCGTTTAATTCCATTATAAGTATGTGTAAAAATCGTATAATGGGTATCAGGTTCAAATTTTTCAGTTTCAGATAAAAAGAAATATCGAGGTAATTGAATGTTACCTTTTCCTAACTCAACGATTAATTGAAACTCCTCTTTTGTGAGTTGATTTATTAACGTTTCTCGCATATTATTCATTCGATAATCTAGCACTTCACTACGTTTTAAATAGTCAGTAGTTAAAGGCTTTAACTCTTCATTAAATTTAAATTCAACTCTAATTTTATTTTGTGCTCCTGTTTGAACACTAATAATTTCCCCAATTCCTAATAATCCAGTATCTGTTTGTACTTGATAAAAAATCACTTGATCGCCAATTTTAGCTTTTTTGAACGCTCGAAAACCCTGAGTAGGATTGAACTGTGCTCCAGACTCAAATAAAGTTGTTTGTCCAACTAATGGTTCATTATGGTTCCATCTTGTATATCCACAATTTAACCAAAAGTAATTTACTTCTTCTGCCATCTAGAATCTCCTTCTTACTTATTTTAAATTTAGCATCTTTATTCATGTATATATTAATATTAATTTTAGCACCTATTAGTCATTTTTAGATCGCTTAAATTTAAATATATGAATAGTCTATAAGATTTCGTTTTTTTTATTTTATCATATTTTTTTAATAGAGTTGACGTATTATTAAATCACTTTTTAAATTCAAAAAAGTGAAATAGAATCATATGAATCCTCACAAAATTCCATTTCACTATTAAAATATACTATCTCATTATTTAAACATTATTAGATTTCCGATTAACAGGAAGCGGAAGATAAAAAACTTCTAGATTCAGCTATCACACAAGAAAATCATGCTAGATATAGAAATTATTCCAACACGTCTGCTTATAAATTAAATTGATTAACTAAATATAACTTATAATTAGAGTGAACTCTCCTTCAAATACGCTATCTAAATCTTCAGAAGTTAAAATAAAATTAGATCCCTTTTCTAGCTTAAAGATTTCACCATCTGTAATCACTTGTCCACGACCTTCTAATACAGAAATAAGACAAAATTCACGAGGCTTCATATAATTAAGCGTTCCACTTATTTCCCATTTAACCATTGTAAAAAAGTCATTAGATACAATTTGGCTACGTTTATGATTTTCTACAATTGTAGTTTCAGGTACTATAGTAGGTGCATTTGCAGTAAATTGAATCACGTCTAATGCTTTGCTAACTTCTAATGATGATCCATCAGTTCGATTACGTTCATAATCATATACTCTATATGAAATATCAGATGATTGCATTGTTTCATATACTAAAACGCCAGAACCTATAGAATGAAGCATTCCAGCTGGTATAAAATAAAACTCACCTGGTTTAACTTTGATTCTTTCTACTGCATCCAACACCGCGTCTTCTTTTATCTTATTCTCAAATGTTTCTTTTGAATCAGCAGAAGTACCGAGTATAATTTCAGCGTCTTCTTCTGCATCAATAATATACCAACATTCAGACTTACCATATTGACCATTTTCAAATTCATATGCATACGAGTCGTCAGGATGAACGTGAATAGATAGAGGATGTCTTGCATCCACTATTTTACATAATAAAGGGAAATCTTTACTTGGAAAGTCTCCAAATAATTCTCTATGATCATTCCATACTTGATCTAATGTTTGACCAGCATACTGACCATTTTCAATCATATTTTTTCCATTCGGATGTGCAGAAATACCCCAGCATTCTCCAGTTTGTTCACTTGGTATGTCGTAATTAAATTGATTTAACTTATTACCGCCCCATATTTTTTCAAAGAAAATAGGCTTTAAAAATAATGGCATGATTGCACCTCCTAAAACACGGTTATTGCTTCTCTCTTTATTTTAAAGTGAAATATCGTATTTAAATGATTATGTATAATTAGAACAATTGATGACCCATTTTATCTTTAAATTACTATCTATTTAAGCTTTTAATATATCAGATAACTAATTCTATATAAATGCTATTTCGCTTCTATAGTTAAATAAAAATTTTCACTCATATGTTTATTATATCAATTTCATTATTAATTTAATAGAAATTATATATATTAATAAAAAAGAATAGAACAGCAAGTTTTAAAACTCACTGTCCTACTCTAACACAGAACTTTTCATTTGTAATTAATTATCTAACTTAACTACTCAAAACGAGATAATGCTTCTTGAATAGATTGATGCCCTGAAAGAATTTGAAATTCTTTATTTTCAAATTTATTTTCAGAAGTCGCTACGTGTTTTAATACAGAAGCCACATCTTCGCGTGGAATTGTACTTCCTTCATCAAAATACAAGTCAGCTTTAATTTCACCAGTACCTGATTTATCTTCTAAACCACCTGGATGAACGATTGTATAAGTTAGTCCAGAATTTCTTAAATGATTATCTGCATAGTGTTTTGCAATTGTATAAGGTTTTAAATCTCCACTTGCATCAAATGCTTCACGACGTGAATCGTAAGTAGAAACCATTACATAATGTTTAACATTTGCTTTTTTACTTGCTTCAATCGTTTTCACTGCACCATCTAAATCAACAATGATTGTTTTATCAGCACCTGTGCTACCACCTGAACCAACTGAGAAAATAACTTTATCAAAGCCTTTGAATTTCTCAGTTAAATCATCAATACTATCTTTTTCTACATCTATTAAAATGGCATTAACACCTTGATCTTTTAACGCACTTTCTTGTTCTTCTTTACGAACACCGGCTGTAAAATCAACTTGATCTTCTTTTAATTGGTTAACCAATTTAGAACCTACGCCACCATTAGCACCAATAACTAATATACTCATAAACTTATTTCCTCCTTCAATTCATTTCATAGTTTATTAATACCACTTAGTATCATTTTTAAACTTATTTACTATATATCATTGACACTTAGACAAGGACACTATATATTAATATATGAATATATATTAATATATTAAAGAGGAGGTCTCATGTGATGTCCAATACAAATAAAGATAGAGATATATTTATAGATGAATACATGCTTAACCGTTTAACTGAGACATTTAAAGCGTTAAGCGATTATAACCGTTTACGTATTTTAGAATTGTTATATAAAGGTGAAGCTAGTGTTGGGCATATTACGCATACATTAAAATTAACTCAATCAAATGTATCGCATCAATTAAAGAGTTTAAAACAAGCAGGCCTCGTTAAATCGTCACGTCATGGACAATCCATGATTTATTCTATAGACGATCAACATGTTTCTACTTTATTAAAACAAGCCATTCAACATGCTCATCATCAAAGAGGTGAATAATAAATGTCTAATCACACACACCATC